>JALOLF010000272.1 GCA_025456085.1 Acidimicrobiales bacterium | reverse complement strand
GCTGCCGCTCGCCGAGCGCGCCGCCCAGCTCGCGCCCAACGCCGGCCCGGTGATCGACACGCTCGGCCACGCCCGCCTGATGCAGGGCGACCTGCCCGGTGCCCAGGCGGCGCTCGAGAACGCGCGGCGGCTCTCGCCCGAGCTCGCGAGCGTGCACTTCCACCTCGGCCAGCTGTACCGCCAGCTCGGCAACGCCGACGCGAGCCGCGCCGCGTTCACCGAAGCGCTGCGCCTCGAACCCGGTGCACCGTGGGCCGCCGAGGCCAAGGCCGCGTTGCAGAACAAACCCGCGGCGAAGCGGTAGAGGTCGGAAACCCCCGTCGTCGCGAGGCGGCGCCCCTACGTCATCGCTAGGCGGTACCCCTACGTCATCGCGAGGCGGCCGTCAGGCCGCCGAAGCGACCCACCCCGTCATCGCGAGCCTCGCAGCGCCGTGGCCGTCATCGCGAGCCCCGAACGGGCGTGGCGATCCATGGATTGCTTCCCGCCACGGCCTTCGGCCTCGCGGTTCGCAATGACGGTGGATTGCTTCGGCCTCCGGCCTCGCAAAGACGAGGGGCAGGCCTCGCAAAGACGAGGGAGGGCCTCGGAAGGACGGAGGGGCGGGCTCGGGAGGACGGAGGGGCGGGCTCGCAAGACAGCCCGCCCCGTTCCTCACCAGCACTTGTTCGTGGTTGCCGGAAGCCCGCCCTGGACGCCGGTGCTGTCGATCGTCAACCGCGTGCAGTAGGTGTCGCTCGCCTGGCTCTTGCCTGCCACGGGAGTCACGGTGACGGTGAACGAGGTCGCCAGGGTGCCCGTGGGTCCCGGTGTGACCGCCCACGAGTAGAACTCCTTCTCGGAGCAGTTGCCCGTGCCGCAGGGCTTCCTGAACGGGGACGACGCATCGGAGAAGATCGACGCCGCCGACACGTTCGTGTAGCGCCCGTTCGTGGTGAAGAAGCGCTCCTGGGCGTGGGCGACCGCCTGGGCCGTGAGGCGCCCGTCGGCGCGGCGCACGCTGCGGATCAGGTTCTCGTACGCCGGGTAGACGACGGTCGCGAGAATCGCGATCACCGCGACGACGACCATCAGCTCGATCAGCGAAAAACCGCCCAGGCGGCCGGTGGGCCGGGACCCTGCGCGCACAGGTGGATGTCTGGTCACGCCGCCTCCCCGCTCACGCCTCGGGCACCACGGTGACGGTGCCGATCGTGCGCCTGCCCGGCTTGCCGTTGGTCTGCTGCGGGTCCGCCGGCTGGTCGGTGTACTCGATAATGAAGGGCTGCGTCGGGTCGACGCCCCGCGATCGGATCTGCTCGTTGAGGCTCGCCGCGGCCCCCGGCGGGATCCGCATGTCCTTGCCGTCCACCGTGATGCTGCCGGTGGCCGGCCGGTACGACTCGACCCGGCCGAACTGAGGCGCCTGGCCGCCCGGCGCGGCCTGCTGGGCCAGCGCCGGGCCGGCACCCGTCAGGAGCGCGGCCACCACCCAGAACCCCTTCGTGCTCGTGCGATGCATGGTCACCTCCGCTATCTGAGCAGCTGCCGCCACGAGGCCCGGTACGGCGGGCTGTTCTCGTCCACGCTCTCGATCTTGCCGGTCGACCCGGACATGAGCTTGAGCTCTCGCGACCCGCCGCGCGTGACGATGGCCGGCGTCGGGATGATGCCGGTGGTCGACTTGCGGCCGCTCACCGGGACGTCGTCCGTCTTGTCGTCAATGGTCTTCATGAGATCCCAGAAGTCGAGCGTGCTGAACACCCCGTCGCCCGACACGTCGAACGGCGTGTAGGCGAGCCGCCCGCCGGTCGTCGCCTCGAGCTCCATGAGCCAGCCGGTGCCGCCGGACGCGCACGGGTCGTCGAGGGGGATCATCGTCGTGAAGATCAGCTTGTCGGCCCGGATCACCGGGTTCGAGACCTGGCGCTCGCCCTTGTTGTTGGTCCGGCTGCACCCGGTGGCCGTCGACGAATAGGCCTTGCCGTCGTTGCACAGGTCCATGAACCACCCGAGGTAGCCCTGCGTGGTCGGAGTAGTCGGGAAGCCCGTGCCGGTGTACCAGGTCATCGGGTAGTCGGTGGTCAGCCGGTAGGTCGCCGCCGTGGCGCCCTCCCCGAGGATGTACTGCTGCAGCAGGTGGCTGCGGGTGGGCGCCGTAGCCGTCGGCTTCTTGCAGGTCGAGCTCGCGGTCCCCGTGCGGGCCCCGGTCGTCGGGTTGAGCAGGAACTCGTCGCCGCAGCGGTCCCACACGCCGTACGTGGTCTGCACGGGCTGCGACGTCGGCGAGTGGTCGCCCACCTCGAAGTACTTGCCGGTGCCGAACAGCACGATGAAGCCCTCGCTGCTCAGCGGGTGGCGCACCACCTGCGGCCTGACCGTAATGGGCTGCAATGAGCCGCCAACACCGGCGACAGTCGGTTCGACCGCCTTGAATACCGGAACACCGCCGTACGACACGCCCCAGTCCGCCGTGCTCGAGCTCGCGATGTCGAAGCGCCACAGGTTGCCGCGCAGGTCGCCGGCGTAGATGAAGTCCGCCTTGTAGTCGCCGTCCCGGTCGATCGGC
>JALOLF010000271.1 GCA_025456085.1 Acidimicrobiales bacterium | reverse complement strand
GGGCGCTGCTCGAGGTCCCGCGCGGAACGCGTCTCGCCGTGACCAGGGTCCTCGACGACGTGGCGGCGACGGGGTGCTCCCCGGCGCTGCTCGAGCGCATGGCCTACGGCCGCATGCTCGTGTCCGACGATGCTGACGAGCTGGCCATGCTGGCCCGCCGGTACCGGGTGTCGCAGGACGACACGTCGCACTTCGCGTACACGCTCGTGCCGAGCCTGGGGTGCAACTTCGAGTGCACGTACTGCTTCGAGGACAAGCACCCGTCGGTGATGTCCAGAGCGGTGCAGGATGCCCTCGTGAGCGTCCTCGACGAGCGCCTGCCGACGCTGCGTGACGTCCACGTGACCTGGTTCGGTGGCGAGCCCCTCGTCGCGACGCGCGCCCTGCTCGACCTGTCGGATCGCTTCATCGCCGCCTGCGACGCCGCCGACGTGCGCTACGACGCGGGCATCATCACCAACGGCTACCTGCTCGACGAACGGACGTGCCGTGAGCTGCGTGACCGGCGGGTGGGCTCGGCCCAGGTCACGCTCGACGGCCCGCCCGAGGTCCACGACCGCATGCGGCCCCGGGCCGGCGGACGCCCCTCGTTCGGGCGCATCGTGGAGAACCTCGGCCACGCCGTGTCCTACCTCGACGTCATCGTCCGGATGAACGTCGACGCCGCCAACGTCGGCCGTGCGGAGGAGTTGCTCGCCACCCTGGAGGAGGCCGGGCTCGCGGGCAAGGTCGGCGTGTACGTGGGGCAGATCGTCGGCGTGGACGACGGATCGGGCGCGCCGTCGAGCACCTACGGGACGCGCTGCCTGACCGGGCCGGAGTTCGCGGCGACCGAGCTCGACTTCTCGGATGTCTCGAGCGGTCGTGGGTTCGGGCAGCACGCCCTGCCGCAGCCGGTGGGTGCGCCGTGCACGGCGGTGCGCCGCAACGAGCTGGTGGTCGGCAGCGAGGGTGAGCTCTACAAGTGCTGGGAGTCTGTCGGCAACCGCCGTGAGGTCATCGGGTCGATCTTCGACGTGGCGGCAAGCGTCGGGACTCGCCAGGAGCGCAAGTGGCTGGCCTACGACCCCTTCAGCGACGACGAATGCACGAGCTGCGTCGCCCTGCCGGTGTGCATGGGGGGCTGCGCCAACCACGCGCTCGACCTGTTGCAGCGATCGAACCGCTGCAGCACGTTCCGTCACTCCTACGTCGAGACGGTGCGCAGCTACGCGCGTGGCGCTGCGGCACAGGAGCCCTCGTAGCGATCAGACCCTCCGACGGCGCTCGACGAGCGCCTCGCGTACGAGGGTGACGCTCGGTTCGTCGCCCTCCTCGAGGTCGGAGAACAGGTCGGAGAGGGCCACTGCGGCGACGGCCCGGCCGGTGGTGTCGGCGGGCAGGAGGCCGTCGGCGGCCAGCTCGGGGTGCACCTCGAGGGACGTGGCCGCGGCGCGAACGGCGTCGTGCTCGGCCCGGTCCCGGGGTGTCGGGTGGTCGAAGCGCCAGCGACGGGCCCGGTCCGCGATGGCCACCTTGGTCGGCTCGTCCGGCACGATCCCGGCGGCCGGGAACACCCGGCAGTCGTAGGTCCGGCAGGTGCGGGGCCGGTGGTCGTAGATGGAACAGGCGCCGTCGACCAGCATCGGACAGCGACCCTGCTCGTCGTAGCCGAGCACCCGGTGGCCCGGTGGGAGCCCCGGCGCGGGGAACAACAGCGCCCGGGGGATGCGGGCCAGCGTGTCGGTCTCGTCGGGGGCGAGGTGCACGAACTGCGAGGACGTGCAGCACGCGGTGCAGGTACCGCACGGGACGTGCGCGTCACCCTCGCCGGCCAGGGCGATCCGTGTGGCGCGCAGCCACGCCGAGAAGTCGCCTGCCGGGAGGTCCGGGCGATCCGAGTCGGTGCTGTCGGCCACCGACTCGACGGTAGCCGTGCGCCACCGGTGGTTCAGCCTGCCTCGAGCCAGTGGTGGAGGATGACGTCGTGGGCGAAGGCGGTGAGGCGGTCGCCGGGGGCGGGGGCGCGTGGCGTGACCCCGGTCGGCGCTCGGGAGCCGCGTTCGCTGGAGTCGCGCTCGGGTGGTGGCGGTCGGGTGCCGGGTCGGACGGTGGTGCCGTCGGGGCGCGTGAGGTGGAGGGTGCCGTCGGGTTGGCGCCCGAGGTGCCAGCCGGGTCGGTGGATGAGGGTGTGGTGGGCCTGGCAGAGCAGGACCAGGTTGTCGATCTGGGTGGGACCCCGCTTGGCGGCGTGCCACAGGTGGTGGGCCTTCAGGTGGGTCGTGCGGCCGCAGCCGGGGAACTGGCAGGTGCGGTCCCGGATGAGCAGGGCCCGTCGTTGGGCGGGGGTGGCGAGTCGGGTGGGCGCGGTGGTGGTCACCGGTCGGCCTCGGCGGGTGAGCACGGCGGTGATCCAGGCCTCGCAGGCCAGCTCGTCGAGGGTGGCGGTGTCGAGGGGGCCTGATCCGGGGAGGTGGCAGCCGTCGTCGAGACCCGCTCCGGAGGGGTCGCGTCGGGCGGCGGCGAGCTTGTCGGCGTCGGCGGTGACGATGACGTGGAACAGCTCGGGGAGCAG
>JALOLF010000270.1 GCA_025456085.1 Acidimicrobiales bacterium | reverse complement strand
TGGCCCGACCGGTACAGCGACAGGAGGTTGGGGATCTCGACCCGCGGGTTGCCCGAACCGAACAGGCAGCCCTTCACCTCCTTGTTCATCAGGGTCAGCATCGACATGTCCATCGAGACCCGGGTGTCGCCCATGCGTCCCAGGCCGGTCAGCACGCAGGTGCCGCCCTTGCGGGTGAGCTGCAGCGACGCCTCGATCAGCTCGCCCGGCACCACCCCCGGGGTGACGATGACCTTGTCGCACATGACGCCCCACGTCAGCTCCGCCACGGCGGCGGCCGCCTCCTCGACCGAGGCGTAGGTGTGGGTGGCGCCGAAGTCGCCGGCCTGCTCACGTTTGAACTCGACGGGGTCGATGGCGATGATCCGGCCCGCGCCCGCGACCCGCGCGCCCTGCACGGCGTTGATGCCGACACCGCCCACGCCGATCACCGCCACGGTCTCGCCCGGCTTCACCTCCGCCCGGTTGACCGCGGAGCCGAACCCGGTGGCGACGCCGCAGCTCACCAGGGCGACGGCGTGCCACGGCAGGTCGGCGTCCACCTTCACCAGCGAGTCCTGGGACACCAGCAGGTGCTCCGCGAAGGTGCCGAGCTGGGACATGCGGGCCACGTCGTGCTCGCCGCAGTGGTGCCGCACGGCGCCGTCGCTGATCATGCCCAGGTCGAACAGCTTGATGCCCAGGTCGCACAGCAGGGCCTGACCCGACGAGCACCAGTGGCACTCCCCGCAGGAGGGGATGAACGACATGGCCACGTGGTCGCCGACCGCGAAGCGGGTGACGGCGGGGCCGACCGCCAGGACCTCACCGGCGCCCTCGTGGCCGCCGATGAGCGGGAAGAACGGCATCGGCAGGTCGCCGGTGACGGCGTGCTCGTCGGAGTGGCACATGCCGGCGGCCCGCATCTTCACCAGCACCTCGCCCGGGCCCGGGTCGTCGAGCTCGATGTCGTCGACCTCCCAGTCCTCGCCGATGCCCCACAGCAGCGCTGCGCGCGTCTTCATCCCCCGCGTCTCCTCCGTCGACCCGATCCCGGCCGACCGAACCTGCGTCGACCCCGGCCAAAGGGCTACCACACCTCGGCAGGGCCATCTGCCCACGACGCGTCCGACGCGCCATGGCGGATCACCTACGATGCGTGGCCGCATGGGGGGAGCGCGCGGCACGCGGGGTGCGACGTCGATGCCGGTGGGCGCCGAGCTCGCCGGCTGCTCCGGCGCTCCCACAGCGTCTGCACGAGGGGGAATCCAATGGTCCTTGACCTGCACGACTTCGACCGCGACCAGCTCGCCGTGCTCTGCCGTGAGTACCTGCTCGCCGGTCACCTGATCGACCGGGCGGGCATGCCCCACCTCGTCGGCGACTACGGCCGCGAGCCCATGCGCGACATCGCGATCGACGAGTGGATGGGTGCCAGTCCCGTGTACACCCGGCGCATGCAGCGCGCCCTGGGCTACGAGGGCGACGACGTGGAGACCATTTTCAAGGGACTGCAGCTCGACGTGGGCAGCCCACCGCAGTTCATGGACTTCCGCATGCGCGTCGACGGCCCCGACCGGGGCGAGTTCTGGCTGGACCACTGCGGCGCGCTCATGGACGTGGAGCCCATGGGGGAGGACTACGTCTTCGCCATGTGCCACGACATCGAGGACCCGACCTTCGACGCCACGGCCCTCGCCACCAACCCCCGCGCCGCGGTGCGGCCCGTCCACCGGCCGCCGCGGGTGCCGGCCGACCGCCATCCCCACTGCCACTGGACGGTGACCATCGACCCCGCCACCGAGCCGGTGGTGCAGTCGGCGCTCACGGACCGCATCGCCGCCACCCGTGCCGCCTCGGTCGTGCTCCCGGCCCGGGACCACCACGACGGCGACGGCCTGCCCGACTACCACCGACCCTTCGACCCCGACCTCTGGCTGGAGGACTTCAGCAGGGGTGCCCTGCTCACCATCGCCGACGAGGTCTGTCTGCAGGGCCATCTGCTCGTGATGTCGTTCGTGGCCGCGGTCGCCGACCGCTACGGCGACGGCGACGCCCGGGCCATCGGCCGCAAGCAGTTCATCGGGGTGGCCGGCGTGGCCGCCCGCCGTCTGGCGAGGTGCCTGAGCCTGGAGCCGGGCGACGACGCCGAGACCCTCGATGCCATCGCCACCGTGGTGTCGCTCCACCCGGGCCTACGTCCCCATCCCTACGTGGACGTGCGGGTCGAGCACGGCGAGCGGCTGGTGGTGGTCCTGGGGGCCTGCGATGCCATCGCCGAGGAGGGCCTCTACAACTGGATCGACGTGCTCGCCGCCGGCGACGCGGCGCCCCTCGACGCCATCGTGCAGGCCGTCGACGCCCGGGCTCGCTGTGTCGCCGCCGAGGCGCCGGCAGGTGCGCTCGCGGCCTGGGAGGTCGTGCTCGGCCACGACCGAGCAGCCAAGCCCGCCGAGGTCGTGCTGACCGAGTTCAGCACCGGCGCCGACTTCGTGTTCCGGCCACGGCCGACGGCCTGACGCGCGCACGGGCCACGGTGGTGGGGCTGCGCACGCGGAGCGGCGCCAGGTCCGGCTGG
>JALOLF010000051.1 GCA_025456085.1 Acidimicrobiales bacterium | reverse complement strand
CTGGTGCAGCACGCGCTGATCAAGGCCTCGGCCGCCGCCGGCTGACCCGACCACGGCACGCGTCGACGCGGCCCGTCCGGGCCGCGTCGACGCGTTCCTAGGATGCCCCTCCGTGTCGGTCACCGTGGTCGTGGTGCACTGGAACCAGCCCGAGCGGCTGCGCGAGACCCTGGCGCGCCTCGTCGAGCAGGGTGTCGAGGTGCGAGCCGTGGTCGTGGACAACGACTCGCGGCCCGAGGCCCAGCCGGTGCTCCGGCGGGTGGTGGCCGAGGCCCCCGTGCCCGCGGTGCTGGTGCGCATGGAGCACAACACCGGGTTCGGCCCGGCCGCCAACGCCGGCCTGCGCCACTGGCTGGACACCGGCGAGGGGGAGTGGGCGGCCGTGGTCCCCCACGACGCGCTGGCCGAGCCCGGTGCCCTGCGGGCGCTGGTCGAGGCGATGCGGGCACGACCCCGCGCCGGGCTGGTGTGCGCGGACGTGGGCGACGGCGAGACCCCGGTCGTCGACCCCTACTTCGGGGGCATGACCAAGCCGGCCGAGGTGGCCGAGGGTTGGGAGCCGGCGCACTACCCGCACGGCACCCTCATGCTGGTGCGACGCAGCTGCCTCGACGAGGTCGGGCTGTTCGACGAGCGCTACTTCGCGTACTGCGAGGAGGCCGACCTCGGGTTGCGAGCCCGCGACGCCGGCTGGGAGGTGGGCCTGCTGCGCGGCGTGCGGGTGGTGAACCCCACGATGCGCTCGGGGAGCCCCGTCACGGACTACCTGATGCTGCGCAACACCTTGCTGCTCGTCCGGGAGCACTCCGGGCGCTACCACGCCGGCATCCGGTTCGTCATCGCGGCCATGCAGCTCACCCGGGGCGTCGTGCAGCCCTCGTCGCGGCCGTGGTTGTTCTCCGCCGAGGGGCGGGTGTGGGGCATGCTCGACTTCCTGCGCGGCCACTACGGGCCACCGCCGGAACACCTGTTGCGCGAGGCCCGGCCCCAGTCGTGAGGGCCCGACCGGCTCAGGTGCCCGTGATCCGCCCCTCCTCCGCCGCCTCCACCTCGTGGCGGATGCGCACCAGGTACAGCGGGGCCACGATCAGGCCCAGGATCATGACGAGCATGCCGAACAGGATGGCGGCGATCCACACGGCCTGGGAACGCCCGCTCAGCGACCAGGCCCAGCTCGGGCGGCGGGCGGCGTCGAGCAGGGCCCACATCGACAGGCCGAGCGGGATGCACAGCACAGCCGTGAACAGGATGGTCCCGAAGAGGTCGCCGAGCGCTCCCACCTCCCTCACCGTACCGGGTCGGCCGAGCCGCCACGGGGTCGGGAAGGCTGCGTCGCTCGCCGGGCTCAGGCCGCCGGGGCGAGTGCCACGTCGAGCACCTCGGCCACCGTCGAGGCCAGGTGGATCGTGAGCTCGGCCCGCACATCGGCCGGTACGTCGTCCAGATCGGCCTCGTTGCGGATCGGGAGCACGACCTCGCGCAGGCCGGCCCGGTGGGCGGCGAGCAGCTTCTGACGCACCCCGCCGATGGGCAGGACCTTGCCCTGCAGCGTCACCTCGCCCGTCATGGCCACCTCCGGGCGCACGGGGCGGCCGGTGAGCAGGCTGGCCAGGGCGGTGGTCATGGCGATGCCTGCGGAGGGCCCGTCCTTGGGAACGGCGCCGGCGGGGAAGTGCACGTGGAGTCGACGGCGGAACGCCTCCGCGGAGATGCCGAGCTCGTCGCGACGGGACCGCAGGTGGGACAGGGCGATGGCGCCCGACTCGGTCATCACGTCGCCGAGCTGACCGGTCAGGACGAGCTCGTCGTCGCCGTCCATGGCCGTCGCCTCCACGATCAGCACCTCGCCGCCGGTTCCGGTGACCGCCAGCCCGTTGACGACCCCGGCCGCGGGCTCGGTGTTGGGCTCCGCCCGTCGGGTGCGTGGTCGCCCGAGCGCGGGACGCAGGTCGGCTGCGTCCACCGTGACGTCGTCGGCCCCAGCGACCACTCGGACCGCGGCCCGGCGCACCAGCGTGGCGAGGTGCCGCTCGAGTCCGCGCACCCCGGCCTCGTCGGTGTAGTCGGCGATGAGCGTCGCCACGGCGGCGTCGGTGACGCCGAGCTCGTGGGCGGCCAGCCCCGATCGCTCGCGGAGGCGGGGGAGCAGGTGCTCGCGGGCGATGGCGACCTTCTCGGCGTCGGTGTAGCCCTCCACCCGCAGGACCTCGAGTCGGTCGAGCAGCGCCGGCGGCACCGCCTCGGCCACGTTGGCCGTGGCGATGAACAGCACGTCCGACAGGTCCAGCTCGAGCTCGAGGAAGTGGTCGCGGAAGGTGTGGTTCTGAGCGGGGTCGAGCACCTCGAGCAGCGCGGCCGACGGGTCGCCCCGCCAGTCCGCGCCCACCTTGTCGAGCTCGTCGAGGAGCACGACGGGGTTCATGGTGCCGGCCTCGGCCAGGGCACGGGCGATGCGTCCCTCCTGGGCGCCGACGTAGGTGCGGCGGTGCCCCCGGATCTCGGCCTCGTCGCGCACGCCGCCCAGCGCGACGCGCACGAACCGGCGTCCCAGCGCCCGGGCCACCGACGCGCCGAGGGAGGTCTTGCCCACGCCCGGCGGACCGACCAGGGCCAGGATCGTCGGGGTACGCCCGGTGGTGGCGGAGCCGGCATCGGCCGGACGGCGCAGGCGCAGCGTCCGCACGGCGAGGTCCTCCAGGATGCGCTGCTTGACCTCGTCGAGGCCGGTGTGGTCGGCGTCGAGCACGGCCCGCACGTGGTCGAGGTCCCCGTCGTCGTCGGTGCGCACCCCCCAGGGGAGCGCCAGCACGCGGTCCAGCCAGGCCCGCAGCCACCCGTGCTCGGCCGACTGCTCGCTCGTGCGCGCCAGTCGCCCGATCTCGTGGGCGACGGCGTCGCGCACCGCCTGCGGTGCGTCGAGCTCGGCCAGCAGGGTGCGGTAGCCCTCCACCGCGTCGGCGGCGCCGTCCTCGCCCAGCTCGGCGCGGATGGCCTCGAGCTGCTGGCGCAGCAGGAGCTCGCGCTGGCGGCGGTCGAGGTCCTCGGTGACCCGCGTGCGGATGCGGTCGCGCAGCTCGAGCTCGGCCAGGGCCTCCTCGGCCCACCCCTGCACCCGTGCGACGCGTTCGCCCACGTCGAGCGTCTCGAGCAGCTCCACCTTGCGCTCGGTGCTCAGATCGGGCCACCAGCCGGCGCTGTCCGCGAGCGCGCCCGAGGTGTCGAGCTCGGCCAGGGCGGCGACCAGCCGGGTGCCGCCGACCCGTTCGAGCAGGGCCTGCATCGTGGCCCGCAGCTCGCGGGTCGACTCGTCCAGGTCACCGGTGACCTCGTCGTCGACGGGTTCGGCCTGGACCCACAGCGCGGATCCGGTGCCCACCACGCCGGCGCCCACCCGGGCACGTCGCTCGGCTCGGATGACGAGCGCCGGCGTGCCGCCGGCGAGGTGGCCGCGATCCTCGATGCGGCCGATCACGCCCACCCGGGCGTAGCGCCCTTCGATGCGGGGGACCAGCAGGAGGGTGTCTGGACCCTCGGCGGCATCGGCGGCGGCCCTGGCGTCGTCGGTCTCCAGGGCGACGGTGACCACCATGCCGGGGAGCACGACACCGGCGGTCAGTGGGAGGACGGGGAGGATGGAGGTCGTCGATGCGTGCATGTCTCACTCCTGTAATGAAGATTACGTAGCAGCGTAACGACGGGCCGACCCCGTCCCACCTCCGGTCCACGTGCGCCATCCTTGACCCAAACGAACGTTTGATGGAAGGATCGCGGCCGTGACCGATCTCATCCAACGACCCGAGACCCCCGCCTTCGACACCGCCGCCGGACGCTTCTACGACGACCCGTGGGGCGCCTACCGGTGGATGCGCGACAACGACCCCTGCTACTGGGACGAGGCCAACGGCTACTGGGTGATCTCCCGCCACGAGGACGTCACCATGGTGTCGCGCAACACCGAGCGGTACTGCTCGAAGTTCGGCGTGCGACCCAAGGTGTCGGTACCGATGTCGATCATCTCGATGGACGAGCCCGAGCACACCCGCCAGCGCCGCCTCATCAACAAGGGGTTCACGCCCCGCCAGGTGAAGCGCCTCGAGCCGCACATCCGGGAGCTGTCGAACCAGATCATCGACGAGATCCAGGCGCGGGGCGAGATCGACTTCGTGGAGGACTTCGCCATCCACGTGCCGCTCATCGTGATCGCCGAGCTCATGGGCCTCGATCCCGAGGGCCGGCGCCAGCTCTACCGCTGGAGCGACGCCATGATGGCCGGCGACGGCCACACCGATCCCGAGGACCCGGCCCTGCTGGAGGCGGCGCAGGCCTTCGGCGAGTACGTCGAGTACCTCATCCCGATCATCGAGGAGAAGCGCCAGCAGCCCCGCGAGGACCTCATCTCGATCCTGGTGGGCGCCTACGACGAGGGCGCCCTCGACGGCGGCGACTCGGTGGCCATCGCCAAGGACGGCGACCAGCTCACGAGTGACGACCTGCTGATGTTCCTGTGCGTGGTGATCGTCGCCGGCAACGAGACCACCCGCAACGCCATCACCGGCGGCCTCAAGGCGTTCAGCGACTTCCCGGACCAGAAGGCGAAGCTGCTCGCCCACCCGGAGCTCATCGACCTCGCCGTCGACGAGATCGTGCGCTACGTGTCGCCGGTGATCAGCTTCACCCGCACCGTCACCGAGGACCACGTGCTGCACGGCAAGGAGCTGAAGGAGGGCGACAAGGTCCTGTTGCTCTACCAGTCGGCCAACCGCGACGAGCGGGTCTTCGACGCCCCGGACGAGTTCCGCGTCGACCGCGATCCGAACCCCCACATCGGCTTCGGCATCGGCCCGCACTACTGCCTGGGCGCCAACCTGGCCAAGCTCGAGGTGAAGGTGGTGTTCGAGGAGCTGTTCCGGCGCCTGGCCGACATCCGCGTCGCCGACGGCGCTTCGCTGAGCCGTGCCGACAACGCGCTCGTGCTGGCCATCGAGCGCCTCCCGGCGGTGTTCACCCCGCACCACGGTTCCTGAGGTGACGACCACCGCCCCGGCCGTCCCGCTCGGCCAGCGCGAGCGCATCCTGCGCGTCGCGCTCCAGCTCATGGCCGAGCGGGGCGTGAAGGGCATGAGCATGCGTGCCCTGGCCGGGGCGTGCGGGCTCAACGTCGCCACCCTCTACCACTACTTCCCCGCCAAGGACGTGCTTCTGGGCGAGATCATCTCGCTGCAGAGCTACGCCGAGCAGCTCGCCGAGCCCCCTCCCGTCGACCCGCAGCGCCCGACCCGGGAGCGCCTCGCGGAGCTCGTCGCCTGGGTGTGGACGCGCATGGGCGAGCACGACGACATGTGGCGGCTCCTGCTGGGGGAGAGCCTCCGGGGTGGAGGGGAGGCCATCGGGGAGGCGGCGGTGCTCAGCGCCACCTTCGAGGCGGCCCTGGAGCGCTGGATCGTGGACGGGTTCCCGGAGATCCCCGGCGACCGCCGGATCGTGGCGCGCGTGCTGCGGGGAGCGGTGTACGGGTTCTTCGTCGAGCACCTGCCCCTGCCCGTCGAGGAGCGGGCCGGCCTGCTGGCCCGGCGGGCCGAGGAGATCGCGGTGGTGCTGGTGCCCGTGGAGCCGGCTCAGGACTCGACCGGCGGACCGAAGGCGGCCAGCAGCGGCGCGTAGGCATCGACGTCACCGTGCCAGCGCAGGGCGCGGATCTCATCGGGGCCACGTCGGCCGACCAGTGCGGCCAGCAGCTCGTCGCGGCCCGCGGTGAGCGACGCCCCGGGGTGTCCGTCACCCAGCATGCGCACCTTGTCGTCGTAGTACAGCGCCAGCGGCGCCAGACCGTGGCGCTGCAGACGGCGGGCCAGCCAGAAGCAGGCGGTGCCCAGGGCGACCTCCGTGCCGAGCGGGTCGCGGCCCAGCGGCTGTCCGAGCGCGTCGCCGAGATCCCCGGCGTGCACCACGAGATCGGTGACGAGGTGCGCCGTGATGAACGGTGGCAGCGTGTCCGCACCGGGTCGCCGCCCCGCCAGCAGTGCCTCCAGGTCGGGGAGGCGGGCGGCCCAGGCCCCCAGCACCTCGGCCAGCGGCTGGTCGGACCGTTCGAGCACCTGGGCCAGCGTCCAGCCGTCGAGGAGGGCTCGTTGGTGGGCGTCTTCCGCCGTGGCGACGAGGTCCAGCCCTCGCGGCGCGTCGCCGTCGAGCACGTCGCTGGCCAGGCCGGCGAGATGGCGGACCACGTCGGTGACCGTCCAACCGGGCGTGGCCGGCACCCGGCGTCGGGAGCTCGCGGCGTCGAGCCCCCCGAGGGCCGCCTGCAACTCGTCGTGGGTCGAGACGTAGGCGCGGGCGAGGTCGCTCACGTGGGTCCTCCCGGGGTCGCGCAGGTCTACCACGGGTCGGGGCTCGCCCTCTACAGTGCCGGCGGTGACGGTCCGCGTCGGCTTCCTGGGTGCTGGTTTCATCGCCACCTACCACGCCTGGATGCTGGCCACCTCGGGTGCGGCGGCTTCGATGGCCGGCGTCTTCGACCCGGACCGGGAGCGTGCCGAGCGGTTCTCCCGGGACCACGGTGCCCGGGTGCACCCGTCGGTGGAGGCGCTGCTCGACGCCGTCGACGCCGTGTACGTGTGCACCTGGACCTCCGAGCACCGGCACCTGGTGGGCGAGGCTGCGGCCCGGGGACTGCCGCTGTTCTGCGAGAAGCCGCTCGCCACCGACCTGGCCGACGCGACCGATCTCGTGGCGTCGGTGCACCGCGCCGGCGTCGTGAACCAGGTCGGGTTGGTGCTGCGGGACGCACCGGCCTGTCTGCTGGTGCGATCCCTGGTGGGCGACCCCGACGCCGGGCGGGTCATGAGCGTGGTGTTCCGCGATGACCAGTACCTCCCGGTCGAGGGCATGTACGGCTCCACCTGGCGCGCCGACGCGGCGCGTGCCGGGTCGGGCACGCTGCTCGAGCACTCCATCCACGACCTCGACCTGCTCGAGTGGTGGTGCGGCCCGGTCACCAGCGTGTGCGCCCGCACCGCGCAGTTCCACCCCCACGAGGGGATCGAGGACGTCGCCGTGGGGCTCCTGGCCTTCGAGTCGGGGGCCACGGGCTCGCTGACCTCGGTGTGGCACGACGTGGTCGAGCGACCGAGCCTGCGTCGGGTGGAGATCTTCTGCGAGCGCCGCTGGATCGCCCTGGAGGGTGACCTCACGGGACCGGTCCGTTGGCAGCAGCGTGGCGGGCCGGCGGTGGCGGTGGAGGGTGAGGAGCTCTCGGATGAGCTGGCCCGTCGTGGCATCGCCCCCCGCAACCCCGACGGGGCCTTCATCGCAGCCGTGCTGTCGGGGACGCCCGCCTCACCGGATCTCGCCACCGCCCTGCGGGCCCACGTGCTGGCCGACGCCTGCTACCGCTCCGCCGCGTCCGGCGGCGCGCCGGTCGAGGTCGGCCACGGGGCCACCTGAGGTCCTACGCTGGGCCCATGTCCGAGCTGCCGCCGCCCGCCGAACGCACCCTGGCCGACGTCGAGGACGGCCTGCACATGCCGCTGGAGGACGCGATCCTCACCCAGCGGGCCGTGCGCCGACTCCTACCCGATCCCGTGGACGACGCCATCGTGCTCCGCTGCATCGAGCTGGCCCTCAAGGCACCCACCGGCTCCAACGGCCAGAACTGGGAGTTCGTGGTCGTGAAGGATGGCGAGGCCAAGGCAGGACTGGCGCGGCGCTACCGCGAGGCGTGGAGGATCTACGGCGGGCTGGGCCGGTGGGCCACCCGTCAGGACCCGCCGGCCCGGCGCATGCTGGACGCGGTGCAGTGGCAGGTCGACCACCTCGAGGAGATCCCGGTGCTGGTGGTGGCGTGCCTGCGGGGAGGCCGGCTGCCGTTCGTGCCCCTCCCCCCGGTCGGGGAGTCCTCCTACTACGGCTCGATCTACCCGAGCGTCCAGAACCTGCTCCTCGCCGCCCGGGCCATGGGCCTGGGCGCGGCGCTGATCACCCTGCCCCTGTGGTCCACCACGGCCGTGCGCCGCCAGCTCGGGCTGCCGCTGACGGTCACCCCGTGCGCCGTGGTGCCGCTGGGGTGGCCCCGGGGACGCTACGGCCCGACCACCCGCAAGCCGGTGGGCCAGGTGGTGCACCTCGACCGCTACGGCAACCGCCCGTGGCTCGGCGACGCGACCGCGTCGGCGCGCGACTGATCACGGCGGCGCGCGTCGCGGGTGCTCCCGCTCAACGTGGCTCGAGCACCACGACCGCGGTCGGCGTTCGGCGGCGCTCGGCGTACTGGTCGAGACCCTCGTCGACCTCGGCGAACCGGGCCCACAGCCGGTCGCGCTCCTCGCCGGTCGCCTCGCGGGCGCGCACCGGGAGCTCGCCGTCGACCGTGCGCACGTGGGCGTCGGGGTTCGCCTGGAGGTTGAGCCACCAGGCCGGGATGCCCTCGCCCCAGCCGTTCATCGCCAGCGTGAACATCGACGATCCCTCCTCGAGGTAGCCGAGGATGACGCTGCGGGGCTCGCCCGAGCGGCGCCCGGTCGTCGTGAGCCGCAGCGCTCCCCAGCCGCGCTTGCCGCCCGGCGGCCACAGGAACCTCGTGCCGCCACCCAGCCGGTACAGGCCGCGGTGGACCTTCCAGGCGGTGGTCACGAACCAGCGTGGCGGCACCCTCGGGGCCTTCGGCGTCTCGGTCATGGACGGCCCTCCGTCCTCGAGGTCGAGCCCGGGACGGGGTCGGTCCAGGGCGTGACGACGAGCTTGCCCACGGTACCGCGGCCGGTCAGGTCCCGCAGCGCCGCGGGCACGTCCTCGAGCGCCACCAGCCGGCTCACCAGCGGCTCGACGGCACCCCGGGCGAGCAGGTCCATCAGCGCCGTGTGGGCCTCGACGAGGACGTCGGGCAGACGGGTGCGATAGCCGCCCCAGTGCACCCCGACCACGCTGTAGTTCTTGACCAGCACGTGG
Organism: Acidimicrobiales bacterium; assembly: GCA_025456085.1. Taxonomy (GTDB): domain Bacteria; phylum Actinomycetota; class Acidimicrobiia; order Acidimicrobiales; family Acidimicrobilacustridaceae; genus JALOLF01. The sequence goes on along the minus strand of JALOLF010000051.1, from coordinate 15,040 downwards.
TTCGCCGGTGCCTCCGGGATGCGGCCGCTGGCGAAGCCCACGACGAGGAGCCGCCCCTCCCACGCGATGCATCGTCGGGAGGCATCGAAGGTGTCGCCCCCGACCGGGTCGAAGATGACGTCCGCGCCTCGGCCGTCCGTGGCGGCCTTCACCGCCTCGACCACGTCCTCGACCCGGTAGTCGACCACGAGGTCGGCGCCGAGCCGGCGGCACACCTCGGTCTTGTCGGCGCCTCCCGCGGTGGCGATGACCGTCGCTCCGGCGGCGCGTCCCAGCTGGATGGCGGCCGATCCCACGCCGCCCGCGCCGGCGTGGACCACCAGGGTCTCGCCGGCTCGCAGCCCACCCCGACGGAACAGGGCCACCCAGGCGCTCTGGTAGGTGACGAGCATCGCCGCCGCGGTGACGGACCCGACGTGGTCGGGCAGCCCGAAGGCGTCCCGCTCGTCCACCAGCGTCCGCTCGGCGAGACCGCCATGGGGCGCGACCGGCGCCGCCAGGACCCGCTGGCCCACCTCGACGGAGCAGGCGGGGCCGGTGGCGAGAACGGTGCCCGCGACCTCCATGCCCGGCGTGAAGGGGAGCGGCGGGTGCTCCTGGTAGGTGCCCCGGCACAGCAGGTCGTCGGCGAAGTTGAGCCCGCAGGCCTCCACCTGCACCAGCAGTTGCCCTGCACCCGGCACCGGGGACACCACCTCGTCGAGCTGCAGCACGTCCGCCGGGTCGCCGAGCTCGTGCACCCGCCAAGCTCTGAAGGTGTCGTCCACGACCCGGAATCTACCGGGCCGCCTTCCCGGCATCGAAGCGGTCCGCCACGTCGCGGGACGGACCGGCGTCGGCGTCCCCGGTCGTGGCGCGGGGTGCGGGCCGCCACTCCTGCCGGTTGCCGTCGGCGGCGAGCAGCCGTGCGATGACCTGCGGCGGCTGCGGGTGGCTGAAGTAGTAGCCCTGTGCCAGATCGCAGTGCAGGTCGCGCAGCTGGAGCACCTGCTCCTCGCTCTCGACCCCTTCGGCCACGGTCACGATCCCGAGGGCCTTGGCCATGGCGATGACGTGGGCGACGATCGTGCGGTCGGCGTCGGCCACACCCAGGCCCTGCACGAAGCTGGTGTCGATCTTGAGGAGGTCCACGCTGAAGCGGTGCAGGTAGCCGAGCGACGAGTAGCCGGCGCCGAAGTCGTCGAGCGCGACGCTCACCCCCAGGGCCCTGGCGTCTCGCAGGGTGGACGACGCCGAGGTCACGTCCTGCATCAGCGCCGTCTCGTTGATCTCCAGGCACAGTCGGTCGGGATCGATGCCGGTGCGGGTGACCGCGTCACGAAGGCGGCTCACGAAGTCGGCCTGGGCCAGCTGGCGCGTCGAGATGTTCACCTTGACGTTCACCGGCGGGCGGTCCGGGTGATCGTCGTGCCAGGCCACGCTCTGCCGGCACACCTCCTCGATGACCCAGTGGCCCACGGGCACGATGAGCCCGGTGGTCTCGAGCGCGCCCAGGAACTCCGCCGGCGTCACCAGGCCCCGGGTGGGGTCCCGCCAGCGCAGGAGCGCTTCGACGCCGACCATGCGTTTGGTCCACAGGGACACGATGGGCTGGTAGTAGAGGCAGAACTCGCCGTCCTCCAGGGCTCGGCGCAGCCGGCGTTCCGCCGTGGACGGCGTGATCAGGTCGGGAACCGCCCGGTCGAACAACGCGTACTGCCCGGCGCCGATGGCCCGGGCCCGGTACATGGCGGCGTCGGCGTCTCGCAGCACCTCCTCCGCGCCGGTGCAGCGCTCCTCCGCCAGCGCCACGCCGATGGCGACCTCTGCCCGGGAGCGGCCGGCGCCCAGCTCGATCGGCGGGTCGAGGGCCCGCAGGAGCCGCTGGGCGATGCGCGCCGCGGAGGCCACGTGGGTGACGTCGGGGCACAGCGCCACGAACTCCGCGCCCCCGAACCGGAAGAGCAGGTCACCGGCGACGAGGGCGTTCTGCAGGCGCGCGGCCACCTCGACGATGAAGCGGTCACCGGCGGCGTGCCCCAGCGTGGCGTTGACCTGCTTGCTGCCGTCGACGTCGACGAACAGCACCGCCACGCGTGCGTTCGTGCGCAGGTTGGTCCGGAACAGCTCGTCGAGCTGCGGCACCAGTACGCGCCGGTTCGGGAGACCGGTCAGCCCGTCCCGGGTGCGCAGCGCCTCGAGCTCCTCGGTGGCGTCGCGGGCGTCACGCCTGCGGCGCCAGGTGAAGAGGGCGGCGCCCAGCGGGACGAGCGCCCCCAGCACGAGCAGGCCGGACACGTCGGTGTCGCCCACCTCGAGGTTCCCGTCGAGGAGGGACTCCGATGCTGTGCTCGCCACGGCCAGCACCACCGCCAGGGTGACCGCGGCCACGATGAGGGCGAGGTCCCGCCCGGCGCGCCCGTTGGCCCCGATGGCGTGGGCGAAGGCCCGAGCTCGTTCCTGTTCGATCTCCACCATGTGGGCCACCGTGGCGCCTCACCGGCGCAGCGCGCCGGGATCGGCCGATTCGCCGTCCTCCGATCTCATCGGCCGATCAGGCCCCCGGTATGAGGTCCCGGAGCGGATCACTTCGAACCGCGCAGCGCTCCCCGCACCCGTGCCGCCCCGTCGTCGAGGCCGGTGAACTGCTGCTGGACGGAGTAGCCCGCCGAGATCAGATGCTCGAGCACGAGCTCCTCGACCTCCCGCCAGGATCGGGCCCGGAGCCCGTCGAGGTGGCGGTTGTAGGGCTGGTCGAACACGATCACCTCGTTGCCCGCAGCTCGCAGGGCCTCCACGTTGTGGGGTGCGTCGTCGATGTAGAGGTCCGCCTCGATCTCGGGTTTGTCGCCCAGGAAGCACAGGTCCCGGTACGGGATCCCGACGTCGTCCAACCACGCCACCGTGTCGCCCACGGCCACCGCGTGGCCCCAGTTGGCGTAGAGCCGGTGGGTGATGAGGCGGATCCACACCCCGGCGTCGCTCAGGCGCCACAGCGTCTCGGCCACGTCGGGCATCGCCGGCATGGAGCGGAACATGCGGTGCTCCAGCACGCCGCGTCGGTGCAGCTCGAGGAACGCCTCGTCGTCGAGGCCCCACTCCGCGAAGGTCCAGGTCGTCTGGTCGGGCAGCGTCGAGGGGTCGAGGCCGCGATCCGTGGCCACCACCCGTCGGAAGGCCTCGGTGTGGTCGCCGCACACCCCGTCGAGGTCCACACCCAGCACGAGCTGGCGGGTGGGGTCGGCGGCGTCAGCCGCTGCCATGACCGCCCAGCTCGCGCAGCTGGGGCGCCAGCCAGTTGGCCACCACCGCGCCGTCGGCCGCGGCGAAGTGGAGCCCGTCCTGGCGCATCTCGACGCCGTCGATCTGCTCCCGGCACTCGTTGTCGGGGCAGAGCCAGGCGCCCAGCTCGATGAGCGTCACGTCGTCGGGGTTGGCCGCCGCGAGCTGGCCCAGCAGCTCGTTGAAGTGGTCGGTGCGGGCCACGTCGTTCTGGGTCCACTCCTGGGCGCTCACCCCGTCGTCGCGGGTGAAGCGGGGCGTGGTGAGGAACACGACCTCCGCGCCGCCGGCCCCCAGCACGTCGACGACGGACTGGAGCTCGGCCGACAGGCGAGCGTCGAACTCGGGCGTGCCGAACTCCACCCAGGTGCCGTCGATCTCCCGGTCGAAGATCTCCCACGCGCCGAGCTGCACCAGCGCCACGTCGGGATCGAACACCTCGATGTCGGCGGCCCAGTCCTGCTCCCAGTTGGCGCAGGTGTCGCTCGCGGCGCGGACCTCGCCGTTCTCGCGCCGGGGGGCGGGGATCAGCTCGCAGAAGATGACGGCCTGGTTCCACAGGGCGAGTCCCTGCTCTTCGGCCAGGGTGGTGCCCGACGTGCCCTCGGTGGAGAAGCCGTAGGTGCCGAGGGAGTACGCCACGGAGTCGCCCACGAGCAGCACCTTGGTCTCCGCTGCGGCCTCGCCCTCCACGGCGACGGTGGGTGGGGGACGGTCGGCGGCGTCCTTCTGCTCGGGGAAGGCCAGGGTGGCGCGTGCGCCGGTCGTGGAGGCCACGAGCAGCACGACGAGCACGGCGACCGTGGCCGGCACAGCCCCACGGGGCAGGTGCAGGCGCCCCAGCGCCCCGGCGCGGATCGGCCGCTCCACCAGCACGAACGACGCCGTGGCGACGACCAGGGTGGCCACGAGGCGAGCCACCAGCAGCCGGCTCGAATCGGGGGGCCAGCCGGTGCGCTCGGCGTTGATCACCGCGAACAACGGCCAGTGGTACACGTAGACGCCGTACGAGATGAGCCCCAGCGCTCGGAGGGGCCGCCAGGACAGCGCGCTGCGCAGCGGGTTCCCGCCCGCCTCGGTGACGGCGAAGACGATCGTGGCGACGGCCAGCGAGTGCAGGGTGAACCCGCCCCGGTACAGGCCGGGTGTCGTGGCCGGCGTCTCGAGCCAGTGCCAGCCGAGCACGACGACGGCGGTCGTCGCCGCCACGAGCACGACCCGGCGCTGCACCGTGGTCCGTGCCCGCAGACCGAGGCTCACCGCCGCGGCCAGCGCTGCCCCGATGAGCAGCGCCTGGGCCCGCGTGTCGGTGCGGAAGTAGACGCCGGAGGGGTCGGCGGCCTGGTCGTAGAGCGCGGCCATGAGCAGCGAGGAGGCCAACGCGGCCAGCAGCGTGAACCGGAGCAGCAGCGCCACCGATCCCCGCCAGCGCAGGAGGGCGAGCGCCACGATCGGCCAGATCAGATACCACTGCTCCTCGATCGACAGCGACCACATGTGGCGCAGCGGCGAGGCGTAGAACTGGTCGAAGTAGCTCTGGCTGGACGCGATGAGCCGCCAGTTCATGACGTAGAACAGGGTGGCCAGGGAGTCGGCGCGCAGGGTCTCGAGCACGTCGGGGCTGGCCAGGAACTGGTTGTACGCCGCGATGCCGAGCAGGCACAGCACCAGCGGGGGAAGCAGCCGCCGGAAGCGGCGCTTCCAGAACGCGAGCAGGTCGATGGTGTCGGTGTCGCGCCACTCCGCCAGCAGCAGGCTGGTGATGAGGAATCCGGACAACACGAAGAAGGCGTCGACGCCCAGGTAGCCGCCCCGGATCCAGCCGGGATCGTGGTGGTAGAGCACGACGGCGCCCACGGCGAGGCCACGGATCCCGTCGAGGGCAGGTTGGTAGGTGATGCGCCGGCCCGCGTCGGGCGCGGCGAAGCTGAAGAGCTCGCGTCCGGTCGTGGCGACCGTCAACGTCCCACGCGGGCGCGTCGACGCCGCGCCAGCCGGTCACCGGTACCCGAGTACCGCAGGATGCAGTAGATGGCTCGGATGCCGTCCTTCCAGCCGATCTTCTTGCCTTCGTCGTAGGTGCGACCGGCGTAGGAGATGCCGATCTCGTAGACCCGCCAGTGGCCGCGCGCCACCTTGGCGGTGATCTCGGGCTCGATGCCGAACCGGTTCTCCTCCAGCGTGAAGCTCTCCAGGACCTCGCGACGGAAGACCTTGTAGCAGGTCTCCATGTCGGTCAGGTTCAGGTTGGTGAACATGTTGGACACGGTGGTCAGCACCTTGTTGCCGACCGAGTGCCAGAAGTACAGGACCCGGTGGGGACGCCCCCCGAGGAAGCGCGACCCGTACACCACATCGGCCCGATCGGCCAGGAGCGGGGCCACGAGGTCGCCGTACTCGGCCGGGTCGTATTCGAGGTCGGCGTCCTGCACCACGACGTAGGGTGCCCGGGCCTCTTCGAAGCCCCGACGCAGCGCGGCGCCCTTGCCCTGGTTGTAGGGCTGGAGGAACACCCGGACGCGGGGGTCGTCGAGCTTCTCCAGCAGGTCGCGGGTGCCGTCGCGGGAGCCGTCGTCGACGATGACCAGCTCCTCGGTCCACGGAGAGGCCAGGACGCGCTCGACGACCTCCTCGATCGTGGCGATCTCGTTGTAGCACGGCATCACGACCGACAGGCAGGGGGTGATGTCGGGGCTCTGGCTGGCGTGGTCCACGAACTCTCCTTCGGCAAGCGTGCCTCGTGCGCGCGGCCGGTGTGCGACCCCAGAGGCTACCCCGTGGGCATGCCCGTCAGGGGTAGCCGGGGTCCTGGTCGTCGGCCGCGGCCGGGTCGGCGCCGACCCGCGCCAGCGTGTCCTCGCCGCGTCGCACCAGGGCGTCGCGTACGGCGTCGGCGGCGGCGCAGAACACCGTCACCAGGCCCAGCACGTGCACCCGGTCGAACCGGGTCGGCCACGAGAAGTCCGGGGCGTACCGTTGGCGGAGCTGCTGCACCACGATGTAGGCGGCGGCCGTGATCAGGGCCCCCGCCCCCACCACGGCCGGCCACGACGCAGCGGGGCTGCGCCGCAGGACCACCCACAGCCCCGCGCCGAGGGGCACCGCCAGCAGCGGCACGGCCCAGTGCGTGGGGAGGTTGAGGGCGGTGAACAGGCCCAGGCCGACGGCGGCGGTCACCGCGCTGCGACGACCGATGGTGGCCACCGTCGGCTCCTGCCACGGCCAGCGCCACTCGGGGAGCTCGGGTGCCGACGGCGTCGGCGGAGCCGGGTCGGGGTCGCGACGATGGCGCGTGCCCACGACCATGAGCACCAGGCACAGCACGAAGCCGACGGCCGATGCCCCGATCGCCGCCCACACGACGCGTTGGGGGGCCCAACGCAGGCTCACCGTCACCGCGCCGTCGCCGGGCGACTCGACGTACCAGCCGTTGGCGTAGCCGTTCACCAGCACGGGGGTGCCGAGGTCCCGACCGTCCACGGACGCCACCCAGCCGTCGCTCCACGACTGCCCCAGCACCAGCCAGAACGCCTCGTCGGAGCGGACCTCGACGGTCGCCGTGACGCGTCCCTGGTCGGTGACGACGCTCGGGGGAGCCGGCGGCACCTCGGTGGGGAGCTCCGTCGGCGGGCGGGGCGTCCCGCCGCGGTCGGACGCCAGGAGCAGCCGGTCGATGTCGAGCCCGGTGTCGGCGCCCGGAGCCGTGCGCAGCGTGTGGTCGCCGGGCCCGAGGCCGGTCCCGAGCGGCGCGTCCGGGCCACACGCCGACACGGTCAGCGCCCGGCGATCGAGGGCGTCGTCGACGGTGCCGGTGATGCGCACCGGGAGCGCCGTGCCGTCGACGCTCACCAGGTCGGAGCGGCAGCCGGTGTCGAGCTCGCCGGTCGGTGCCGCCAGCTCGAGCCCCTCGATGCCCACCTCGGCGATGCCGACGGGCAGGGCGACGACACCGCCGCCGAACCAGTCCCGGGTCCGGCGCTCGTCGACCTGCTCGACGACGAGCCCGATGGCGGTGCCGGTCAGCGGTGTGGGCAGCTCGAGCGGGACCGAGACCGTGCTCCCGGCGACGGGGACCTCCGTGACCGGCGGGATCTCCAACGTGGCCGCCCGTTCGCCGTCGACCTCCAGCCCCAGCACCGTGGGCAGGCTGTGGCGGCCGTCGGCCACGATGCGCAGGTCCAGCCGGTCGAAGGTCACGGGTCGCGAGGCGGTGAACTGCAGCCAGTGCCCCTCCTGGCCCAGGTAGCCGGGCGACCAGGCCGTGTCGGGGTCGCCGTCGATGGCGGCCGAGGCGCGGGCCCGCAGATCGCCCGGCAACGTGGCGTCGGCATCTGCGGTGACGCCACCCTCGGTGGCGTCGGGCAGGCCGAGCAGGGTGTCGATGGTCGGCCCGGGGACGCTCGCGGACAGCCGGGCGTCTCCCGACCACGAGAACGTCCGCGCCGTGGGCAGCTCGAACAGGCGCACCAGGGAGGGCTCGGCGTCGAGGCGGACCGGCTCGGCGGGGTTCGAGCGCAGCCGGGTGGCCACCACCGCCAGCCGGTGGTCCGCCGACGAGGTGCCGGCCCGGTCGAGCAGGTCGGTCGGCATGCGGATCACCTCCTCGATGCCGACGCCGGGGATGCCGATCTCGGCGAACCCGACGCTGCTCAGCCCCGCGTAGTCGACGCGCCGCCCGGCACTGGTGTCGAGCACCTCGACCTCGACGCGCTGCACGCTCCGCTCGGGGAACTCGACGGTCTGGCCGGGTACGGCACGGGAGGCATCGGTGAGCTCCACGTCGAAGGAGGTGTCGTCGAGATGGATCCGCGCCCTGGTGATCCAGCGGTTCCGGTCGAGGCGCAACACCTGCAGCAGGTCCAGGTGATCGATGGTGACCGGTTCGTCGAGCTCGACGATGATCCGCTTCCCGGTGACGTCGTCGCCGGCGCCGGCACGCCACGCGGTGTCGGGGTCGCCGTCGAGCGCGTTGGCGGCCCGGTCGTCGGCGGTGAAGGTGATCAGGTTCCCGTAGCTGGTGGCGGAGACCGTGGCGCCGACGAGGCCGGGTCTGGCCTGCTGGATGCTGACCGTGTGCACGTCGTCGCCGGTCTCGGGGAACACCTCGAGGCGCTGGTCGGTGGGGTCGAACTCGAGGGGCTCCTCGCCTGCCCGCTCGGTGTAGCCGGTGTTCTCCCGAAGCGTTCCCCAACGGCGGCCCTGCTTGCGGTTGGTGTCGGTCAGCACGAGGTCGGCGCCGGCGTCGTAGACGGTGTCGAACGTGGCGTCCTCGGGCGTGAACCAGGCGCTGGAGAAGATGGGCTGCTCGGGGTTCACGAGCCCGACCGCGGCGGCGTCGACGATGCCCTCGCCGTTGCCGGCGAGCAGCAGGGGTTCGCTCGCGGTGGTGGCCCGGATGATCGGGTACGGGTCCTCGAGCGGGAAGATGCCGACCTGGGGTGGGTGCTCGAGGTCGCGGGGTGTCGCCTGTTCGACCTCGTCCAGCAGGGGCAGCTCCGGCGGCGCCACGTTCGGGGTGCCGTCGCCGAAGCCCCGGGGGTCGGCGAGGCCCGGTGTGCGGCGGATGAGGTCCCACAGCAGGCGGGGCCGCGGCGTGCGGTACCGCTCGTAGGCGAGGTCGGCGCGCACGACCACGTCGCCGACGCCGAGGAGCTGGGCCACCGGGACCAGGGCCTCGGGATCCAGGGTGTCCTCCTGGATGCGGCGGTCGATGGCGTTGAGCAGGTCCGCGGACTGCGGCGAGCCCCAGGCGAACAGCTCCCGGGCGACGTAGGGCCGTTCCGTGAGACCGGGGGTGATGGGGTCGACCGTGTTGCCCCACCGGTAGCTGGCGAAGTCCGACCCGGGGATCTCCCAGATCCGGGTGCCGTGGTCGCCCGCATCGAGCGCGGCGACGGCCTCCTCCCACGCCGGGGGGAGTGCCTCGTCACGCCGGAGGTTCTCGGCCACCATCGTGCCGGTCCACAGCGGCGAGAGGTTGGCCAGCACCAGCAGCGTGGTCAGGGCGGCCAGGGGCACGCCCAGGCGGGGCAGTCGCCGACCGAGCGCGTCGATCCCCACCCCCAGCAGCACCGACGTCGCCAGCACGACGAGGGGTCCGGCCCGCGGCGTGCTGCGCAACGAGAGGCCGGCGTCGGTGCGGGTGAACGCCTTGAACAGCGACCCGAGCAGCGAGGGGGCGTCCCAGGGGTGCGCGGCGACGGCGGTCAGCGCGCCGGTGGCCAGGATGGCCAGGAAGAAGGGCCGGTACCGCCACCGCACGAAGGCGGCCGCCACGAGCGCGGCGACGACCAGGCCGTAGGACAGCGCCAGCACGAGGGTGCGGTTCGTGTACTCGACGCTCGGTTCGATCCACGGACCGAGCTTGTCGCTGCCGTAGAAGAACCAGTACCCGAGGCCGCGCAGCACCTCGGGTGCGTTGGAGACCTCGGCCACGGTCCGGTAGGTCTCGGTGTAGCGGATGACCGGCAGGCCGTAGCGCCCCTCGGCCCACAGCCCGGCGATCCACCACAGGCTGGTGAGCAGCGACAGGACCACGATGCGGCCCGTCGCGGCGAGGGCCTGGCGCACCGTTGCCGACCGTTCGAGCCACACCTGGTGCACGATCATGAGCGCCGGCCCCCAGCCGATCATGATGAGCGCGGTGGCGTTGATGCCTCCCACCAGCAGCACCACGAACGCGAACCAGGCCGGATAGCGCCAACCGCCGTGGCGAACCGACTGGGCGGTCAGCGCCACGAGCCAGCCCAGCGCCGCCCACGGCAGCAGGATGACCGAGATGCGGGCCTCGTAGTTCAGCAGGTACGGGCTGAGCATGTAGGCGAGGACCGCGACCAGCAGACCGCCCCGGCGCGCCCCCTCTCGCCCCCAGCCCAGGACGTGGAGCAGGTAGCGCACCCCCATGCCGGCGGCGAACAGCACCGTACCCAACCACAGCCGCTGCGACGTCCAGTCGGGCAGGCCCAACCGGTCGAGGACCAGGTAGAAGGGCCCCATGGGGAAGAGGTAGCCGATGTTCTGGTGCGTGACCGTGCCCAGGCCGATCTGGGAGTCCCACATCCAGGCGGCGTCGCGCAGGAGGGCGGCGGGGTCCAGGTACAGGTAGGTCTTGGTGTCGGCGCCGACCTGGCCGGGCTGGGTGAGCAGCAGCGGCACGTAGGCCACGACCGCGGGCACGACGACGGTGAGCCAGTCCCGCCGGCGGCGCACGGCCTGCTCCGGCTCGCTCACCTCGCTGTGCATGATCCGTGCCGAGTCCTGTGTCGCCGTGCGGTGTCACCCTCGCCGGCCACGCCGACCGCGGGTCCGCTGGTGCCGCCGGTACCGGGCGAAGTCGCCGAACTGTAGTGCAGCCCCGGTCACGTCTCCTGGCGGGCACACGAGTCGCCCGGCGGTTCCCCGTCCAGTCGCTGCGCCGTCCACGCCACGAGCTCGTCCTCGTAGAGCAGGTGGCCTGCGTTGTCCCAGTCGACCCGCTCCACCGCGGCCCCGGTCCGGCACCACCGCTCGGCCAGCTCGTCGAGGTCGGCCGGGTCGACGACCGTGTCGTCGGTGCCCCACATCAGCACCACCGGCACCGCCACGGCGGTGCCACCCGGCGTGTTGTGCCCGAAGCGCTCGACCCACGCCGGCTCGTCCCAGGGCTCGGTGACCAGCAGCTCGTCGACGGGTTTGGCGAAGGCCAGGATGGCGCCGCTGATGCATGCCGTGTCGAACACGTCGAGGTCCTCGATGGCCTGCGGCGTGAGCACGTCGTCGCGGTCGAGCCCGGCGTAGCTCCGGGCGTAGCCGTCGATCGCGGCCACCACCACCGCCCGCCGGTCGGGCGCGCCGGCGGCGTCCTCCAGGAAGCTGGCCACGTCCGTGACCGGGCTGTTGAGGGCGGCGCCTCGCAGCGCCAGGTCGGGCGCGTAGGTCGGCGCCAGCTCGGCGGCGAAGGCCGCCGCCTGTCCGCCCTGGGAGAACCCCCACAACACCACCGGCGACGCGTTGCGCACGCCGCTGCCCGGGACCCGCCCTGCCGCCACCGCGGCGTCGAGCATGGTGTGCGCGGCGCTGCGCCCTGCGAGGTAGGGGTGGGGTCCCTCGACGCCGAGGCCTTCGAAGTCGGGCGCCACCATCGCCCACCCCCGCTCGAGGAGGGCATCCCGGGCCACGATGGCGCCCACGCCCTGGTTGGAGGGAGCGCAGCGGTCGGCGAGCCCCGTCGTCCCGTGCCCGTACACCACGAGCGGCCAACCGTCGGGTGGGGGTGTCCCCTCGGGTGTGAACAGCACGGCGCGAGCCGTGATGGGCTGTCCCTGCTCGCCGGTGCTCGTGTAGTCGAGCTGCCAGGCCCGCCCCCGGTCGGTCTCCAGTGGCGTCGTCGAGACCACGACACCGGTGACTCGCGTGGTCGAGGCGGCGGCGTCGGGGGCCGGGCGGTCGCCGCCGCAGGCGCCCGTGGTCGCGGTCACGACGAGCACGACGGCCAGCAGCAAGGCACGGGCGCGGCCGGTCGTCATGCGTAGTTGTCTATCGTCCCGGTCGTGCGTGCGTCACCACCCCTGCGGATCGGCAGCATCCTCGTGGTGCTGTTCGTGGTGTCGCTCGTGCTCGGCTACGGCTCCGGACGGTGGGTGGACGCGTCGGGTCCGGCCGGTGGGTCGGCTGCGGCGATCCCGGCGGGCTCCGCCACCCCGTCGAGCACCGTCGAGGTCCCGGAGCCCACGGCGCCCCTCGGGTCGAGCGAGGAGTCGACGACCACCGCCCGACCCTCGACGACGACGACGGCACCCCCGTCGGTACTCGGTCGGCCGCTGCGCGTGGCGATGGCAGGGGACTCGGTCATGGCCGGGCTCGACCCCGCCGTGCGGTGGGCACTCCAGGGAAGCGGCGCCGCCGAGGTGCGCTTCGTGCTCACGCCGAGCCTGCTGCGCGACCCGACGGTGCGCTTCACCTGGACCCAGCAGCTCGACAGCTTCGATCCCGATGTGGTGGTCATGTTCGTCGGCACCTGGGAGACGGGGCAGGGTCTCGACCCGGACTCCTACCCGGAGGAGGTCCTCGACCCCTGGGTCGAGCTGCTCGTGAGCCGCGGCGCCGAGGTCGTGTGGATCGGCAACCCGCTCGTCGGTGGCGACGAGGCCAACGAGCGCTTCGCCACGTTGAACGGGCTTCTCGCCGAGCTGCCCGACCGCTGGCCCCAGGTGACCTACCTACCTGCCGGCCTGGCCCTCGACTCGCCCGACGGCACCTTCCAGCCCACCCTGGAGCTCGACGACGGCACCGTGGTGCGCACACGCCAACTCGACGGTCTGCACCTGTGCCCGGACGGAGCGGGGCTGCTGGCGGATCTCGTCCTGGGGGAGCTGGGCGGGCGCTGGCAGGTCGAGCCGGTGCCGGGGTGGCGCGACGGCGGGTGGCGGGACGAAGCCGTCTACCCCGCGGACCAGTGCCCGGTGCCGTGACCCTCCCCCCTGGCGCGAGCGGTCCTGGTCACGGTGCGCGCTCGCGCCCGGCTCCGCTCAGGTGGTCGCCCCGCCCAGCGCGTCGGCCACCTTGGTGGCGGTCTCGCCGGTCGTGACGGCGACGGTCCAGTTCGCGCCCCGGGCGACGGTGTCGGCCGCCTCGGGCGAGGCGGCGAACGCGTCCACGTCGGCCGGGTTCGACCAGATCGTCAGATAGGCCTGTTCGCCGTCGATGACACAGATGCTCAGCTCCTTGTCGCCGTCGCGCAGGCCCTCGTACTCGAGGTTGCACGTGATCCCGGCGTCGGTGAGGGCCTCCTGCAGCTCGGCGATGCCGGCATAGGAGGACAGCGCGCCCTCGTCCGTGGCTCCGGTGTCGGCGGGGGCGGTCGTCGTGGTGTCGGTCCCGGCGTCGTCGGTGTCGTCGCCGCAGGCCCCGACGACGAGCAGGCCGGCGGCGAGCGCCAGCGTCGCGGTTCCCCGGCGCAGTGCGGAGCGGTGGTGCAGGTCCATGGGGCCGGCATTGTGCTCGTTCGACGGGCCCTGCGCCAGCACCCCCGGGCTCACCTGCCGATCGGTGACCCCTCATCCCGGTTCGGTGCCGCCTCCGCACTGCGTCAGCACCAGTTCGGCACCAGCTCAGCATCGGCGAGCCGTGCCGTCCAGACCCGCGTCGGCGAGCAGAGCCGGGAGCTCGGCGCTGAACCGCTCGGCACCGATGCCGTTGAGGTGGTGGGTGTCGGCGAAGAGCGACCCGTCCCACCCCGCGTCGAGCAGGTCGATCACCGGGACGCCGCGGGACCCGCTCACCCGGGACACCTGCTCGGCGAAGGCGGCGAGGTCGGCTCGACCGGCGGGGTGCAGCGACACGTACTCGGGGGTCACCGGGAGCAGCACGACGGCCACCTCGACACCCCGGTTCGCGAGCCCGTCGAGCAGGGCGCCGAGGTCCTCGGAGGGGCCGTCCCCCAGCGTGAAGTCGTTGAGCAGCTGCGTCCGCACGAGCGACGCGCCGGCCGGGTCCGATCGGTAGCGCAGCTCGCGGCGCGACAGACCCTCGCCCCGTGGCCCGATCAGGCCGTCCTCGCCGTTGGCGTCGGTCCGGGCGGTGGGTTCGCCGTCTCGCAGCCGCGCCAGGGCGTCCCACACCTCGGCCGGGTCGCGCAGGGCGTCGCGGTGGCGCACGAGGGCCACGTGGTCCAGGAGGGGCACCTGGAGGCGGCCCAGCGGGTCGTCGCGGGTCAGGTCGGCGGTGTCGTAGGCGGCGAGTGCCGAGCGGGCTGCCCGGGCCTCGACGTTGAGGTCGAGGCTGGCGAGGGTGAGCACGACGGTGTCGGGTCGCAGCGCCGGCTCCACCTCGTCGAGCAGCCAGCGGCGCAGCAACGCAGGCGAGGCGGCGTCCAACGAGGCGTTGTAGGCGCTGCGCCCACCGGGGTCCGCGTCGGTGAAGAGCCGGGGGTCGAACGCGTCGCGCCCCATCGAGTTGCCGGCCAGCACCAGCGAGACGCAGCTGTCGGCCAGGCCGTCGAGCTGGGCGGCCTTCACCTGGGTGGCGCGGTCGCCGTAGAGCTGCGGCTCGGGCAGGTAGGGAGCCAACGTGCGGGCCGCGCCTTCCGCGACCAGCACCACGGCGACGAGCGCACCGAGCGCCACCAGCAACCGCCGCATGGGGCCAGCATAGGAGTCGGTCGGGCAACGGAGCCGGCACCTGAGGCGTGCTGCGGTGCTGCCGGGCGGCAGCGGCGGCAAAGTAGTGTCGATCCGATGTCGGCCCGCCTCCAGGACTTCCGTGTGCGCCTGGCGCTGGTCGTGGCGGTGGGTGTGGCGGTCCGGGTGGCCTGGGTGCTCGGCTTCGGGCGCGACCAGGAGGTCAGCGGCGACCAGGTCTTCTATCACCTGCAGGGCCTGGCCCTGGCCCGCGGTGACGGGTTCGTGAACCCCTACGCCTGGAACGACCCGGTCACACCGCTGTCCATCCCCACCGCGGCCCACCCGCCGCTGTACTCCCTCTACCTGGCGTTCTGGTCGTTGCTGGGCTTCGAGAGCCACCTCCAGCACCGACTGGTGTCGGTGCTGCTCGGCGCGGTGTGCGTGGTCGTGGTGGGCTACGTGGGGCGGCGCCTCGCCGGCGACCGGGCCGGCCTGCTGGCCGCCCTGCTCGCCGCCCTGTACCCCAACCTGTGGATCAACGACGGCGTCCTGGCCGCGGAGTCGGTCTACGCCTGCCTGATCGCCGTGGTGCTGCTGGCCGCGTACCGGCTGTGGGACCTGCGCCGGCCTGTCGACGCGGCGGCGCTGGGCGCGGCGATCGGCCTGGCCGCCCTGGCGCG
>JALOLF010000269.1 GCA_025456085.1 Acidimicrobiales bacterium | reverse complement strand
CTGGCCGTCCCGCCAACGGGTCAAGGACCTGTACCGCGACGTGCTGCTCGGCTACGCGGAGGAGGGCTGGTCGCTCATCGAGAACGGCGACGTCGAGGACTTCTGGATGGTGGGCGGCTCGACGTGGGGAGCGGTCTACGACCTGGCGTACCTCACGGGCGGCACCGTCGGACCGGGGCGGGTCGCCGCCCGCCGGCGCATCGTGTGCGAGCACCTGGACCGCATCGTCGACAACAACACGTCGATCTACCAGGTGCTGCGCGACCGCTACTGCGCCAACGGCCGCTACCTGCGCACCATGGGCAACCACGACGACGTCTTCGCCGACGACCACGTCGCCGGGCACCTGGCCACCCACCTGCCCGGGGTGGAGATGGCCGACACGATCCTGTTGGCACCCGACGGCTCGGGGCCCGACGACGGCATCGCCGGCGTGCAGGCGGTGGTCGCCCACGGCCACCTGACCGACTCGTGGAACGGCCACGGCTTCGCGGTGCTGGGTCGCTACATCACCTGGCTGGCGACCGGGCTCGACGACCTGCCCGGGGTGCGCAGCGTCGAGGCCCTGCCCGACCAGGGCCAGCTGCAACGCCTGCTGGACGGCGGCGCCCGCAACCGGTTGATCGAGGTGGACCCCCGCTACGGCGGCAACCGGCGCTTCGACAGCCTGGACGAGGAGCGCCTCTTCGAACGGCTGCACCGTGACCGACCCGTCGGCGACTGGCCGTGGTTGGTCTACGGCCACACCCACTTCCCGATGCTGCGCCCCCACAACGCCGGGGGTGAGCCGGTGCGTTACGCCAACAGCGGCTGCGGTGTGCTCGCGGGTGCCTTCAGCGCCCTGGAGTGGCACGGCGACGACCCCGACGACCCGCTGCACCTGGTGGTCTGGCACGACACCCCCGACGGGCCCCGACGCACCGAGCTGGTGCCCGACGGTCCCACGCTGGTCGCCCGCCCCTCCTGAGCCTGCCCCGTCGCCCCGAACCGGTCCGGCGGGGTGGGCGGCGCAGGTCGCTCAGCGGCCGGTGTGGCCGAAGCCGCCCTCGCCGCGTTCGGTGCTGTCCAACTCGTCCACCTCGACGAAGTCGACGTGCTCGACGGCCTGGATCACGAGCTGTGCGATGCGCTCGCCGCGTTCGATCACGAACGGCTCGGCCGGATCGGTGTTGATCAACAGCACCTTCAGCTCGCCCCGGTAGTCGGCGTCGATCAGGCCCGGCGTGTTCAGCACCGTCACACCGTGGCGCAGCGCCAGCCCGCTGCGCGGCTGCACGAACCCGGCGTAGCCCCGCGGGATCGCGACCGCCACGCCCGTGGGCACGAGGGCCCGACCCCCACCGGGCAGCAGCGTGACCGCCTCGGTGGCACGCAGGTCCACACCGGCGTCGCCGGGCTTCGCGTACGCCGGCAGCGGCAGGTCGGGATCGAGACGACGCACGGGCACCTGGAGCACGCAGGGAGGATAGCGGTGGCCCGGGTTCGGGTTCGCCGGGCGCTCCCCGTACCCTGTGGGAGTGCTCGCATGGATGGACCTGGAGATGACCGGCCTGGACGCGACCCGTGACGTGATCGTCGAGATCGCCACGCTGGTCACCGACGACGAGTTGAACATCGTCGCCGAGGGTCCCGACCTGGTGGTGCACGCCACCGAGGCGCAGCTGGCGGGCATGGACCAGGTGGTGGTCGACATGCACACCTCGAGCGGACTGCTCGAGGAGATCCGCTCCTCCACCATCACCCTGGACCAGGCCGGAGCGCAGACGCTCGAGTTCCTGCGCGCCCACATCGCCGAGCCGCGCACCGTGCCGCTGTGCGGCAACTCGATCGGCATGGACCGGCGCTTCCTCGCCGCCTACCTGCCCGAGATCGAGGAGTTCCTGCACTACCGCTCGATCGACGTGTCGACGATCAAGGAGCTGGCCCGGCGCTGGTACCCCCAGGACCTGGCCGAGTTCCGCAAGACCGCCTCGGCGCACCGGGCCATGGACGACATCCGCCAGTCGGTCGCGGAGCTGCGCTTCTGGCGCGAGCGGGTGTTCCGGCCGACCGACGAGGTGACGGCGCCCACCGACTCCGCACCCACCGGGTGAGCGCCCCGGTGAAGCAGGAGCAGCTGCCCGCCGAACCCGACGCGGTCGAGGTCGCCCCCGGGGTGGTGCGGGTGCAGCTGCCGATCATGCTGCCCGGGCTCGGCCACGTGAACTGCTACGTGCTCGAGGACGACCGCGGGGTGACCCTGGTCGACCCGGGCCTGCCGGGCCCCGAGGCGCATGCCGAGCTCGAGCGCCGCCTGGACCGCGCCGGCTTCCCGGTGCGCTCGGTGCACACCGTGCTGGTCACCCACTCCCACCCCGACCACTTCGGCGGCGCCGGGCGGCTCAAGGTCGAGCACCACTGCGACGTCGTGGCCCACACCGACTTCTCGACGCCGTTCGACCGGGCCGAGGCCGCGAACGCGGAGGCGGCCGCAGCCGCCGCGCTCGCGGACGGCGACCTCGACGAGCTCGTCGACGTGGCCACCGAGGACCACACGGCCCCCACCACGCTGCGCGAGGTG
>JALOLF010000173.1 GCA_025456085.1 Acidimicrobiales bacterium | reverse complement strand
CACGGCGATGAGGGGCTTGCCGAAGTCCTCGGCCCGCACCCCGGCCGCCCGCCACAGCGCCCGTGCACCGGCTGCGAACAGGCCCGTCGTCACCTGCTCCGACCGGTAGGCCATGGGCCCTCCTCTCGACGTCCCGCCCTGCGCCGAGCCTACGTGTCGTCTCGTCGGCGCAGCAGCAACCCACCCGGCCCGCCGCACCCGGTCTGCGCCCGCCGGGCTCCCGTTCGGACCCACCGGGTTCCCTAGGATGCTGGTCGTGAGCGAACACGCATCGGATCCCGCGACCTCCCACGGCGGAGCAGCACCCGTCGAGGTGATCGAAGCGCCCCGTCCCGCGACCGAGCGGTCTCCGGTCGACGTGCTGCGCCTCGTCATCGGCGGTGCGGTCATCGTCGTCCTGCTGATCCTCGACCTGTTCTTCTCCAACGCCGTGCTCGGGTTCCTCGAGGACCTGCTGCGCGGCCTCGACGCCCTGCCGACCTGGACGCACACGGCCGTGGTCGCCATCACCCGGCTGGCCCTGGTCGTGTTGGTCGTGGTCGGCGTCGGGGAGGCGGCCCTGAAGCGACGGGTGCGGGAACTGCTCACCGTGGCGCTGGCCGGTGTGGCTGCGCTCGTGATCATGGCGCTGGTCGATCCGACCTTCGAGCAGATCGATGACGGGCTCGTCGAGATCACCGACGACCTCGGTCCCATCAGCGCAGAGGGCTTCCCGACCGCGGCCGGTCTGGCCATGGTCGCCGCTGCGGTCACCGCCGCCGCACCGTGGCTGGCGCGGTTCTGGCGCCGTGTGGCGTGGGCCACGGTCGTGCTCGCTGCGCTCTCCCGGTTCGTCACCGCACCCGTCTCGCTCGACACGCCCATGGCGCTGGCGATCGGCTGGGTGGTGGGATCGGCGGTGCTGGTCGGCCTCGGCGGCCCGCTGCGGCGAGCCCCCGGTGATGCGGTCGCCGCAGGCCTCGCCGGGGTGGGTATCGACCTGGCCCAGCTGAAGCAGGCCGACGTCGACGCGCGTGGCTCGACCCCGTACTTCGGGGCGACCGCCGATGGCACGAAGCTCTTCGTGAAGGTGCTGGGCGCCGACGAGCGCAACGCGGACACGCTGTTCCGGCTCTATCGACGCATCTCGCCGCGCGATCTCGGCGACGAGAAGCCGTTCAGCTCCCTGCGCCGCACCGTCGAGCACGAAGCGCTGGTCAGTCTCACGGCGCGTGACAACGGCATCCCCACGCCACGAGTGGTGGCCTTCGCGGTGGTGGAGCCCGATTCGTTCGTGCTCGCCTACGAGGCCATCGCCGGCCGCTCCCTCGACCGGGTGGACGCCGAAGCCCTCACCGACGAGTTGGTCGCCGGGCTCTGGGAGCAGGTCCGCGAGCTCCGCTCCCGACGCATCGCCCACCGGGACCTGCGGCTGGCGAACCTGTTCCTGGGCGACGACGGGTCGGTGCTGCTCATCGACTTCGGCTTCAGCGAGCTCGCCGCCTCCGATCTGTTGCTGGCAACCGATGTGGCCGAGCTGACGGCGTCGCTGAGCCTCAAGATCGGCGCCGAGCGGGCGGTCGCGCATGCCGCGGCCGCGGTCGGCCCCGACGGCCTGCGTCCGGCGGTGGCTCGTCTGAAGCCCTACGCGCTCAGCGGTGCGACCCGCGCCGGCATGAAGGAGAACCCCGGCCTGCTCGACGACGTGCGCGCCCGGGTCGAGCAGGCGACCGCTGCGGCGTTGTCGGCCTGACCGCCCCGTCTCGTCTCCGTCGTTCCGGCGTCAGCGGGCACGCCGCTCCGGGCGACTCCGTCAGCGCTGCTGGAGGTCCCGCTTGAGCACCTTGCCGGTGGGGTTGCGCGGCAGTTCGTCGAGGAACACCACGTCGCGGGGCACCTTGAAGCGGGCAAGGTTGGCCTTCACGTAGTCCTGGAGCTGCTCGCCGGTGACCCGGGCGCCGTCGCGGGTGACGACGAAGGCCCGCAGACGCTGGCCGAACTCGACGTCGTCGACCCCCACCACGGCGGACTCGACGACGTCGGGATGTGCCGTGAGGAGGTCCTCGACCTCTCGGGGGAAGACGTTCTCGCCGCCCGAGACGATCATCTCGTCGTCGCGGCCCTCCACGTGCAGACGGCCGGCGGCGTCGATGCGCCCGGTGTCGCCGGTGCTCATGAGGCCGTCGATGATCTGCTTGTGGCCGCCGCCCGTGTAGCCCTCGAACAGCAGGTCGCTGTGCACGAAGATGCGCCCCGTCTGCCCGGTGGGCACCTCGCGGCCGTGGGCGTCGAGCAGCTTCACCGTCGTGTAGAGCGGCGGTCTGCCGGCGGTGCCCGGTTCGGCCCGCAGGTCGGCCGGCGTGGCGATGGTGGCCCAGCCCACCTCGGTGGAGCCGTAGAGGTTGTAGAGGTTGTCGCCGAACTCGTCCATCCACCGAGTGGCCAGGCCGGCGGGGATGGACGAGCCGCTGAGCGGCACGATGCGCAGCGAGGACGTGTCGTAGCGGCGCCGGACCTCTGCCGGCAGCTCGAGGATGCGTTGCAGCATGACGGGTACCGCGACGAGGGCCCCGGCTCGGTGGCGTGCCACGTCGGCCAGCGTCTGCTCGGGGTCGAAGTGGCGGCGCAGCACCAGGGTCGAGGTGAGCAGCAGAGAGAGGCTCATGTTGCCGAAGCCCCACGAGTGGAACAGCGGCGCGGGCACCACCATCGTCTCGCCCTCCCGGTACGGGATGCGGTCGAGCATGGCGATCACTGTGCCCATGGCGGTCACCTGGGCGCGAGGTGCCCCCTTCGGCGTGCCGGTGGTGCCCGAGGTGAGGATGATCGAGCGGCCGGGTCGGGCCGGCGCCCGCAGGCGGCGCGGGGCGCCGTCGTGGACCAGGGCGTTGAGGGAGAGGTCGCCGCGGTCGTGCTCCAACCAGGCCACGACCTCGAGCAGGCCCTCGGTGTGGCTCACCACGAGGTCCGTGAACTCCTCGTCGTGGATGAGCGCCACCGGGGCTTCCCGGCGCAGGACCTCACGGAGCTGGGGGCCGGCGAAGCCGGTGTTGAGGTACAGGACGTCGGCACCGAGCTTGGCGAGCGCGGCCGTGGTCACCACGAAGTAGCGGTGGTTGCGGCACAGCATGGCCACGAGGCTGCCCTCGCCGATGCCGCGTCGAGCGAAGCTGTCGGCCAGTCGGTTGGAGGCGTCGTCGACCTGGCGCCAGGTCAGCGTTCCGCCGTCGTCGACGATGCACAGCCGGTCGGGGTGACGGGCCGCAGCGGCGGCGAAGCCACCGGCGTAGTTGACGCCGTAGTGCCGCACCGCCTGCCCCGCGGCGAGCAGTCGGTGGGGCAGCACGGGGCGGAACAGACCGGCCCGTTGCAGGGCCCGGCCGGCGATGAGGGAGTCGAACGGCGCCATCGCGGGAAGTCTCGCATCCGCGGTCGGCGTGATGTCGGGAAGGTGGTCAACGGGTGACCGCGGTCGGGGGACACCGGCCCGGTCGCTCGGCCGGGGGTTGGCGTCTCACTACCCGCACACGCCGAGCGCGAGCGCGTTCGCCGTGGCCTGCACCGGGTACGACTCCGCCACCGGCCCGTCGGACCACACGAGGACGGTCTGGCCGACGGTCACGTCCTCGAACGACCCGGGGATGCGGGCATCGGTGGGTCCGCAGACGCCGATCGCCGTGGCCGTCGTGACGGTGAGGCTCGCCTTGTCGCCCAGGACCCCTGTCTGGGCGCCGGGCTCTGCCTCGACCAGGATCGTGCCGAGCACGTCGGTGTCGGGGTCGGTGCACACGGGTGGGTCGTCGGAGGACACGACGCCGTCCGGGTCGAGGTCCTCCGGTGGGGTGCAGTCCTCGGTCACCGGCTGGAACGGGCTCAGCGCGGTGATGGTGCCGACGAGGTCCGGATCCCGGCCCGGAAGCACGGCGGGGGAGGTGCCGTCGGGTGCGGTGCCGTCCGCCGTGGTCGAGGTCGTGTCGTTCGAACCTGGACCGGTGCCGAGCTCGCCGTCGTCCGCGCTGCATGCCGGCAGCGCACCGGCGAGCGCGACGGCCAGCACGAGGGCGAGCACGACGAGCAGAGAGGGTGAACGGTGCACACGACGCGGTGGGGTGTCGACGTGGGGGGAGTGGCTCATGGCATCGCCTCCTGGGCTCCGGTCCACCACTTGGACGGCGTGACGCACCCGGCCGGTTCCGTCGGATCGCCCCGGTCGGCGTCGGAACGGTTGCCGCCGCTTCGGTTCCCGATCCGGGAACCCCGGTTCACGTCGCTGGTGCAGCGGTCGTGGGTGCCGGGCCGGTGGCGGGTGACGAGCCCTCGTCGTCGCCGGCCAGCATGCCGACGCCGACCAGGATGATGAGCAACCCGATGGCCAGGCCCAGGAGGCCGAGCAGCAGGCGTCCCCATCGGGTGGGCGGTCGTCGAGACGAGGGTTGTGGCACGGCTCCATCATGGATCGCGGGTGCGGCGGTCCGCACCACAGGCGCTAAGGTGGCGACGCCCTGGCGGCGTGGCCGAGTGGCTTAGGCAGGGGCCTGCAAAGCCCCGTACGGCGGTTCGATTCCGCCCGCCGCCTCCACCAGCGCTGGATCTCCGGGCTGCCGCGTGTCGTGCGCGTGCAGCCCGAGCCAGCCGGGCAGCCGCGACGGGGGTCGACGGGGGTCGACGGGGGCCATGACTGGTGCACCGTCGACACCGCCCGCTGTGGTGGCCCCGGCTACTCCTCGTCTTCGAGTGCGTTGGCGGCCAGCGCGATGGCACTGCCGGCGATGACCGCCACGGTCAGGGCCCGACGCAGGCCGATGCGGCGGATGGCGAGCAGCGACGCGGTCAGGTCCACTGCGTCGGACACCATCCCCATCACTGCCCACTGCCGCACCGGCTGGCCGGTCTCGAGCGCCTGGAGCGCCCCGAGGCCGAGGGCCAGGTCCCGCACGCCGAGCGCCCGGGCGAAGACCTTCGTCGCCGGCTCGTGCGCCGAGTCGCCCACCCAGGTCGCGCCGACGGTCCCGGGGAGCACGACGAGCGAGGTGCCGACGACCACCCGGCCAGCAGCGATCGAGCGCAACACGAAGCGGTTGTCCATGTCGAGCAGTCTGGCAGACCACCGGTGGGCGAGGCCCCGGCTTCCGCCACATCGCCGCGCCCCTCCGGCCCGGCGCTACTCCGGCCCGGCGCCGCTCCGGCCCGAAGGGTGGGATGGCGGCTGGCTGTCGGATGCCGACAGTGGGACGCGGAGCCAGTTGCGGCTGGGCTGCCCTCCGCGCGTGGGCTGGCGCGTGGCTGTCGGATTCCGCGTGGGCTGGCGGACAGCTGTCGGATGCCGACAGTGGGACGCGGAGCCGGTTGGCCGGTCCCCACGCGGGGTGCTGTCGTCAGCTCCTTCGCAGACGCGCCACTGCCTCCAGCAGGCGTTCGACGTCGCCGTCGTCGTTGTACCCGTGGGGTGACACGCGCACGCCGCCACCCCGCGGCGAGGCGATGACGCCCTCCGCCTCGAGCCTGTCGACCTGGGAGCCCTCGTCGTGACCAGGGAGCGAGAACGTGACGATGCCCGCCCGGTGGGCGGGGTCGCGGGTCGACAGGACGCTGGCGCCGAGATCCTCGAGACCGCTGGTGATGCGCTCGCACAGGCCGTCCACATGAGGCCAGATGCGCAAGGGGTCGCACTCCAGGAGGAGGTCGATCGAGGCGCCCATCGCCATGATGGCCATCAGCGTCTGCGAGCCGCCCTCGAAGCGTCGGGCGCTGTCGTCGTAGACGAGCTCGAGGTTCTCCCACTGCTCGCGGTGGGCGACGGAGGCCCAACCCGGCTCGAGCGGACGCAGCAGGTCCCGACAGCGCTCGGCCACGAACAGCACACCGCACCCGAGAGGGCCGAGCAGCCACTTGTGGGCGTCGGCGGCGGCGAAGTCGACGCCCCAGGCCTCGAGCTCGGCGGGCAGCAGACCCAGCCCCTGGATCGCATCGACGCAGAGCAGGGAGCCGTGCGCGTGGCACAGCTCGGCGAGGGCGGCGATGTCGGTGCGCCACCCGCGGGCGAACTGCACCCAACTCACGCACACGAGGCGAGTCGGTGCGCGGTCGAGCGCCTCGGCGAAGACGTCGAGGGGGAGGTCCCAGGTCGGGCCGACGGGCTCCAGGAGATCGACGTCCACCCCACGGTCGCGCAGGGCCAGCCAGGGCAGCGCCGTGCTGGGGAACTCGCGGTCGGGCACGAGCACCCGGTCACCGGGTCGCCACTCGAGGCCGTTCGCGACGAAGCCGAGTCCTTCGGAGGTGTTCTTGACGAAGGCCACGTCGGTGACCGGCACGCCGAGCAGTCGTGCTGCGCTGGCCCGCACCACCTCCTGGCGGTCCTCCCACGCGGCCATGTCGACCGCGCCCCGGTGGACGAAGTCGTCGAGCACCTCTCGGGCTGCGTCCGCGGCGCAGCGGGGGATCGGCGCCACGCCGGCGTGGTTCAGGTAGGCGTGGCGCTCGGCCACGGGGAACTGGTCGCGGGGCAGGGGAGTGGTCGCCACACCGCCCATCCTGACGCACGGGCCGGCATGGTGGAGCGGTGTGAGCACCGCGACGGCACCTGTTACGCTGACGGCCTTC
Source organism: Acidimicrobiales bacterium (assembly GCA_025456085.1). Lineage (GTDB taxonomy): Bacteria > Actinomycetota > Acidimicrobiia > Acidimicrobiales > Acidimicrobilacustridaceae > JALOLF01. Next base: position 1,308 of record JALOLF010000173.1, on the reverse strand, counting down.
CGGGCCGTTAGCTCAGTTGGCTAGAGCACTTGCATGACGCGCAAGGGGTCAGGGGTTCGAGTCCCTTACGGCCCACCCGGTCTGACCAGGGCGTTCGCGGTTCGAGCGGGCGTCCTGGCGGCGTTTTCGGCTGACCTGCCAACCAAACTGCCAACCAAACGGGTCAGCCGTCAGCTTCCGACAGCAGGCGTTCCATGGGGGTCTTGGCGGCGTCGACCGGAGCGGCGCCGACCTGGCGGTAGACCTCACCGGTCATGCGGGTGCCCTTGTGGCCGAGCACGTCGGCGATCTGCTCGAGGGGCACGCCGAGCTCGGACAGGGCGGTAGCGGCGGAGCGACGCAGGTTGCGGGGGGTCACGTAGGCGATGCCGGCGCGTTCGCACACCCGCCGCCAGTCCCGGCGGATGTTGGACGGGTCGAGTGGTGTGCCGACCTGGGTGGCGAACACGAGGTCGTGGTCGCGCCAGGTGGCGCGGGCGTCGTCGCGCTCGCGGTCCTGTTGGATTCGGTGGCGGTGCAGCGCGTCGATGACCTGGGAGGGCACGGCCACGCTGCGTACGGACCGGCGGGTCTTGGTGGGGCCGAAGGCGTCGCCGCCGCGGCGGTGTTTCATGGCCACGGTGATGTGCACGGTGCCGGTGTCGAGGTCGACGTCCTGCCAGCGCAGGCCTCGGGCCTCCTCCTGGCGCACGCCGATGGTGAGGCACAGCAGGTACAGGGCGCCGAGGCGCTCGTCGGCGAGCACGGGCAGCAGCCGGGCGATGGCGTCGCGGCTGATGACGTCGCGTTCGGGTGCGTCGCCTCGCGGGTTGCGGGTGAACTCGACGACGTTGCGGGCGACCCAGCCGTTCCTGCCGGCGAAGTCGAGCACCGTGCCGAGGCAGTGACGGATGCGCTTGCGGGTGTTGAGGGCGAGGCCCTGGTCGTGCGCGGCGCGCAGGAGTCGCTCCACGTCGACGGCGGTCACGGCGCTGACGCGGAGGCTTCCGAGTGCCGGGCGGAGGTGGGACTCGATGGCCCACCGGTAGTTGTCGACCGTCGTCTCCGCGAGCGAGGGGTCGAGGCCGTCGGCGAGGAAGCGATCGAACAGGTCGGCCATGGTCATGCGCTCGGGCGCGGGGCTGAGCCCCGCGTCGAGTTGACGTTCGAAGGCCCTCTTCTTGGTGAGCACCTCGTTGCGGGTCTTGGCGTAGAGGGTCTTGCGGCGCCGGCGTCCCGTACAGGGCAGCCCCAGGTAGGCGTCGATGTCGATCACGGCGACCCAGCGCTGGCGGCCGTCGTGGAAGAAGACCGATCCTTCGCCGTGGC
>JALOLF010000050.1 GCA_025456085.1 Acidimicrobiales bacterium | reverse complement strand
CAGCGGGCGGACGTCGGCCGCGCACGGCATCCACGTGCACACCAACGGCTCGCCGTCGGGCACCAGGAACACCACCCGGTGGCCCCGGGCGCTCAACCGGTTGGCGAACTCCACCAGCCGACGGATCCCGCCGTAGAGGCGGAGGTGGGGGACGACCAATCCGATGCGCAGACCTGGGCTCGCCATGGCGGGCAGGCTAACCGGGCGTCTCCGACACGCTGTACCAGGTGGCCACGGTGCCCGGCGCCGGACTGGCTACGCTGCCGCCATGGCTTCCCCGACGGCTCCGCCCTCCGAGCTGCCCGACGCTGCGACGCTCGACTCCTGGACCGTGGAGGAGGTGCTCGCAGCGGCCGACGCCCTCGTGGTCGCCGGCCGCGGCCCCGAGGCGGTGGCGCTGCTGACCGAGCGCAACCGCCGCCGGCCCGACGGCACGGTGGAACGGCGGCTGGTGGGGGTCCGTCACGCCGCCTTCGCCGCGGTGGCCGACCAGCCGGGCCGTGCCACGTGGCCGCCCGAGGTCCCGGATCTGTTCGCCGGCGTGCACGGCCTGCCCGAGGTGCCCGCCGCCGAGCTGAGCGCCGACACCGTCGCCGCCGGCATCGTGCACCACGGCGCGCTGCTCGTGCGGGGTCTGCTGGCCCCCCCGGTCGTCGACTCGCTCATCGCCGACATCGACCGGGCCTTCGAGGCCATGGAGGCCCGCATCAGCGGGGTCCCGCTCGAGCAGACCATCCCCTGGTTCGCCGGCTTCAAGCCCGGCCCGGACTACGAGCTCACCATCGTCGAGCGGTCCTGGGTGCGTGCCGCCGGCGGCATGTGGGCCGTCGACTCGCCCCGGGCCCTGTTCCACCTGCTCGAGGCCTTCGAGCAGGTCGGCCTGCGCGAGGTGCTCACCGGGTACCTGGGTGAGCGTCCGGCGCTGTCGGTGAAGAAGTGCACGCTGCGCAAGGTGCCCGTCGACACCAACACCGACTGGCATCAGGACGGCGCCTTCCTGGGCCAGGGCATCCGCACGGTCAACGTGTGGATCACCCTGTCGCCCTGCGGGGTGGACGCGCCCGGGCTCGACGTGGTGCCCCGCCGCCTCGACGACATCGTCGAGACCGGCACCTCCGGCGCCGCCTTCGACTGGTCGGTGGGCGAATCGGTCGTGGCCGACGTCGCCGCCCCCGCTGGCGTGGTGCGTCCGGTGTTCGGCCCCGGCGACGCGCTGCTGTTCGACGACCTGAACCTGCACCGCACCGGCATCAGCCCGGGCATGACCGAGGAGCGCTACGCCGTCGAGTCGTGGTTCTTCGCCCCGTCGAGCTACCCGCACGCCCAGGTGCCGATCCTGTTCTGAGCCCCCCACGGGCCTCCCGCCGACGCCGACGACTCATCCGGCGGGCAGCTGGTCGAGCAGCCTCGCCAGCTCGGGGGCCAGGGAGCGCGTGAAGTCCGCGCTCAGGTGGTCCTTGTCCACGTAGACCAACGCGCCGTCGGCCTCCAGTCGGCACGCTTCCTCGTCGCACACGGCCTGCGTCGCGTCGAACCGGGGCACCTCGGGCAGTGCCGCCAGCACCTGCTGCTCGGCCGCCCGCAGCGGGGCGACCTGCGCCAGCGCCTCTGCCCGTTCGAGCTCGCAGGCGTCGATGTCGCGCGCACGGGCCAGACACTCCATGGGGTCGTCCGGCAGGGTGGGGTTGTCCAGGATCACCACGACGGGCAAGCCCCGGGCCTGCAGGTCCCGCAGGTAGGCGTCGAGGGAGGCGCCCCAGATCCGGGCCTGCGTCTCGGGGTCGGGCACCCCGCCGGCGTCGTCCAGGATGGAGCCGACGTAGCCGTTGGACTGGGCCAGCACCACGGCGTCGACGTCGTACTCCTCGAGCAGGGCCGCCGTCCCCTGGCGTTGCTCGGCGCACCCCTGTGCATCGAGGCCGGGCGGCGTCGAGCGCACCGACACCGCGGTCGCCGGACAGCTCGGCCCCGCGGAGAGCACCACGAGGAGGTCTTCAGTCTCGGCCATCAGCGCCAGCGCCTTCAGCCAGTGGAAGGCGTGCGAGTCACCGACCAGGAGGACCACTCGGCTCGCCCCGGGGTCGCCGCACCGCGAGTACGAGGTGCCAACGGGTGACTCCTGCACCACGCAGTTCGACGGCGCGGTGAGGAACTCCTCCTGCGCCTGGCGCATCATCTCGTCGAGGTCCGAGGTCGAGGCATCTCCGGCCACGGTGAGTCCGCCGGCGCCGAGCAGAGCCACGAGGGTCACCGCGGCCCCCATGGCGAAGGTTCGACCGGACGCCCGGAACCGCTCCCCGAAGCGGACGGGGTTCTCGACGAATCGGTAGGCCAGGTAGGCCACACCGAGCGAGACCGCCGCCGCGCCCGTGCGCAGCGCCACCGTGTCCTCGCCGACCGCGGCGACGGCCAGCACGATGAAGGGCCAGTGCCACAGGTCCCAGGAGTAGGACAGACGTCCGAACCACTGCAGCGCCTCGGCGCCCAGCACCTTGGGCACGATGGTGCGGTGGCCACCTGCGGGACGGTCACCGGCGGCGATGACCAGCAGCGTGCCGACCACGGGCAGCAGGGCCCGCGCGCCGGGGTAGGCCTGGGCGTCGGAGAGCACCACGACGCCCACCACGATCATGGCGATGCCCACCACACCGGCGACGGTGCGACTCACCCCGGTGCGCAGCGCCTCGGGGATCGTGACGGTGGCGAGCAGGCCGGCGGCGGCGAACTCCCATGCCCGGGCGGGGAGACCGAAGAAGGCCCAGGAGCTGCCCTCGCCCGTCTGCACCAGGTTCAGTCCGAACGACGCCGCCAACACCAGGCCGAAGGTGACCCCCAGGGCGGTGCGGAGGTGCTCGGGGCGGCGGCGGAACCCCAGCACGACGGCGGCTACCAGCAGGGGCCACACCAGGTAGAACTGCTCCTCGACGCCCAGCGACCAGGTGTGCAGGAAGGGGCTCCGGTCGACGTCGGTGGCGAAGTAGTCCTGGGCCTGGCGGGCGAACAGGACGTTCGACACGTACAGCGCGGCCGCCGCGCCCTGGCGGGCGACGCGATCGAGCTCGACGACCGGCAGGATCAGGTAGCTGGCAACCAGTGTCGCCAGCACCACGAGACCGAGAGCCGGGACGAGCCGGCGTACTCGACGGGCCCAGAACCGACCCAGCCGCACTGCGCCCCGCCCCGTCGCCTCCGCCAACAGGTTGCGGGTGATGAGGTACCCCGAGATGACGAAGAACACGTCGACGCCGGTGAACCCGCCCCGGAACCCGGGCAGCTCGGCGTGGTACCCGACCACGGCCAGGATGGCCACGGCACGGAGACTGTCGATGTCCCCCCGGAAGCGCGGGACCGCGGCGCGCGTCGACACCGCGTCACCAGCTTCCGCCGCCTGCACCGCTGCTCCGACCATCGAGGCCGACTCCCTCCGATCGTCGGGCAGTGTAGAGGGTCGTCCGCGACGGGGATCGGTGGCCAGACGCGCCGTCCGGGGTGATCGCGTGGTCACGTTCCGGCTGGCCGACGGGCCGCAGGTCAGGCCGGAGGGGTCTGGTACCGTGCGGCGGTTCTGAGCACGAGGGGGCTCCACCGACCACATGTTCCCGTTCTGGAAAGTCGCCGTCTGGCCCGTCCTGCAGGACGCCGAAGCCCGTCGGATCGTGGAGATCGGCGCCCTCCGGGGGCAGACCACCGATCTGATGCTCGAGCAGCTCGGCCCGGGCGCCGAGCTCCACGTCATCGATCCGGTGCCGGCGTTCGATCCCACCGAGCACGAGCAGAAGTTCCCGGGTCGCTACGTGTTCCACCGCGACCTGAGCCTGAACGTCCTACCGACGCTGGCGCCGATGGACGCGGCGCTGATCGACGGGGACCACAACTGGTACACCGTCTACAACGAGTGCCGCCTGCTGGCACAGACCGCCCGCGCCGCCGGGGCACCCCTGCCGGTGCTGATCCTGCACGACGTGTGCTGGCCCTACGGGCGCCGCGACCTCTACTACGCACCCGAGACCATCCCGGCGGAGTTCCGTCAACCCCATGCCCAGCAGGGCATCCGGATGGGCAAGTCGCGACTGGTGCCGGTGGGCGGCCTGAACCCGCAGCTCGACAACGCCATCGAGGAGGGCGGCCCCCGCAACGGCGTCATGACCGGCCTCGAGGACTTCATGGCCGAGCACGACAAGCCGCTGCGCCTGGTGCTGCTGCCCATCTACTTCGGCCTGGCCATCGTCGTCGAGGAGGAGCGCCTGGAGCGCCAGCCGGCACTGCGCAAGCGGCTCGACTGGCTGGAGGGCCTGCGGGGCAAGCAGGCGCTGCTGCACCTCGCCGAGGAGACCCGCCTCAAGGCGATGGTCTTCCAGCACGGGATCTTCAGCCAACGCGAGGAGCAGATGCAGCGGAGCGCGACCCGCTACCTGAACCTGCTCAAGGGTGCGCTGCTCGACGAGCACTACCTCGAGAACGAGCTGCGCCTCGACTACCTCAACGCCTGCCTCACGAAGAACAAGCCGGTCGACCCCGGCACGGTGCGCGAGCCGGTCCGCCACATGCGCGTCAAGGCCCAGCGCCTCGCCGCCGCCCGTCGCGCCGGTCTGCGGGCCGACGACGAGGGGATGCTGCCCGTGTACTTCCCGTACACGACGATGGGGCGGACGCGGCTCGATCACCTGCAGCGCTGCCTCGACACCCTGCGAGCCGAGAACGTCGAAGGCGATCTCGTCGACACCGGGGTCGGGCGCGGTGGCAGCTCGGTGTTCCTGCGGGCCTACCTCGACGCCTACGAGCAGCACGCGCCGTCGGTGTGGGTCGTCGACCCGTTCCGGGCCTCGCCCGCAGCCGCGGACGACGCCGGCGATCCCGACCAGCTCGGCGGCGGCGCCAACTTCCCGAGCCTGTCGAGCGACCTCAACGACGTGCGCAACGCCTTCGCGCGCTTCGACCTCCTCGACGCCCGCGTGCGCTTCCTGCAGGGCCAGCCCTACGAGACGCTGCCGGACGCACCCCTGGACGCCGTGGCGCTGCTGCGCATCGGTGGCGGCGAGAGCGGTGACCCGTCCGTGGTGCTCGGCACCCTGTACGACAAGGTCACCCTCGGCGGCTTCGTCGTGGTCGACCACTACGACGACGACATCGCGGCGCGCGAGGCCGTCGACGGCTTCCGGACCCGCCGGGGGATCGTCGATCCCCTCGAGCGGATCGACGGGTCGGGGGTGTGCTGGCGCAAGACGGTGCACGCACCGGCCGGCACGGGCGAGCAGCTCCCGGCCGCCACCGGCAACCGGGCACCGCTCGCACCTCCTGCCCCCACCACCCCGACCGACCTCTCGGTCGTGGTCGTCTTCTACAACATGCGACGCGAGGCGGCACGCACGCTGCACTCGCTGTCGCGCAGCTACCAGGAGGGCGTCGAGGACCTCGACTACGAGGTGATCGTGGTCGAGAACGGCTCGGCACCCGACCAGTGCCTGGGTGAGGAGCTCGTGCGCAGCTTCGGGCCCGAGTTCCGCTACGTCGACATGGCCGACCAGGCCAGGCCCTCCCCCGTGTTCGCGTTGAACCGGGGCATCGAGCTCGCCCGCGGCGAGAACCTGGCGCTGATGATCGACGGCGCGCACGTGCTGACGCCGGGTGTGCTGCGCTACGGGATGCAGGGACTGGGCTTCTACGACCCGGCCGTCGTCGTCACCCAGCAGTGGTACGTGGGTCCGGGCCAGCAGAACGACATGATGCTGGCCGGCTACGACCAGGCCGCCGAGGACCGGCTCTTCGAGCAGATCAGCTGGCCGAGCGACGGCTACCGGCTCTTCGACATCGGGCACTTCATCGGCGAGCGGGACTGGTTCGACGGCCAGTGGGAGAGCAACTGCGTGTTCGCGCCACGTTCGCTGCTCGAGCAGACCGGCGGCTTCGACGAGAGCTTCTCGGTGCCCGGCGGCGGCTTCGCCAACCTCGAGCTCTACGAGCGGTTGGCGGCCTCGCCGGAGGTGACTCTGGCATCCATCCTGGGGGAGGGCTCGTTCCACCAGATCCACGGCGGGACGACGACCAACCAGGGCGAGATCGACGAGCGGCAGCGCAAGCTCGGCCACTACGCCGAGCAGTTCCGCGCCATGCGGGGCCGCGACTTCCACGGGCCGGGCAAGAACATCCACTACGTGGGGAGCATGTGGCAGGAAGCCATGCGCACCAAGAGCCGCCGGCGCGGTGCTCCCAACTGGTTCAAGCGGGGCTCGCCCGACGGCGCCGACGGCATCCCGCAGGAGCCCAACCCGGTGCCGAGCGAGCTCAAGACGGAGTTCATCGAGGCGTACTGGCGCAGCCTCGTGTGGCGTGACACGGCATGGCTGGGCACCAAGGTGGAGCGCACGCCGACCGACCTCTTCGCCTACCAGGAGCTCCTCGCCGAGGTGCGACCGGACTTCATCGTGCAGATGCGCACCTTCAACGGCGGTGAAGCGCTGTTCCTGGCCTCGGTGTGCGACCTGCTGGGCCACGGCCGGGTCATCTCCGTCGACGAGAAGGACACACCGAACCTCCCGGAGCACCCGCGCCTCACCTACGTGCAGGGCAGCACCGTCAGCCCCGACACGGCGGCGCAGGTGCGGGCCCTGATCGGCGAGGGCGAACCACGAGTCCTGGTCTTCCTCGGCTCCCGGGGCGGTCGACAACGGGTCACCGAGGAGTTCGCGCTGTACGCACCGCTCGTGCCGACCGGCTCGTACGTCGTCGTGGAGGACACGATCTTCAACGGCCACCCGGTGTGGCCGGCCTTCGGGCCCGGCCCCCACGAGGCGGTGCGCCTGATCGTCAACGAGCGGGGGGAGTTCACCTCCGACCCGGCGCCGGAGAAGTTCGGGCTGACGTTCAACCCCGGCGGGTTCCTCAAGCGGACGCGCTGAACCCCGGACGCCCCCGGCGCCGCGCCTCCTGGGCCAGCTGCGCGCTGGCCTCGAGGTGGGCCAGCACGGCCGGGGGCACGTGCCCCACGTACAACGGCGGCGTGGCGGGTGGGCGGTAGGGCTCGCCCCGCAACGCCACGTAGTCGGCGTGCATGTCGTCCCATCCGAAGCGCCCCGAGGTGGCCGCGCCACCGTGGTACTGGTGGAACGTCGCCTCGCCCAGCAGCACCACCAGCTCGGCACCCTCGAGCGCACAGGCCCGGCGGTACAGGTCGTGGTTCACCAGCCCGCCGCCGGGCAGGGCGAAGCGCTCGTCGAGGCCGCCCAGCTCCCGCCAGGACTCGGCGGGCAGGAACAGGGCGCTGCTCTCCCCCATGGGGCCGAACCACCCCCGACCCGACGAGCCGGCCAGGGTGGCGATCTCGAAGAGCCGGTAGCCGTCGGCGGGCCACTCGATGCCGGCCAACAGGGCGTCCTCGTGGGCCTGGTCGTGGCCCGAGGTGCGGGCCTCCATGTGGCGGGCGCCGCCCAGGTGAAACCCGACGGTGGCGATGACCGGGCGGGGCCGGGTGCGCGCCGCGACCAGGACGTGGTGCAGCAGACCGGGACTGGCCATGCGGGCGCCGTCCACGATCAGTCCGACCACGGCGCCCTCGGCGAGGCCGATCCCCACGTTGGCCGCGTGCGCCGGTGAGGACGGCGCGTCGTCGAGGCGCACCACCCGGAGCCGTCCCGGGAATGCCGCCAGCATCGCTTCGTCGACGGGCCGGGGGGAGCCGTTGTCGACCACCACCACCTCGTAGCTCCCGGCGTCGAGGTGGCGCTGGTAGCCGGGGGCCAGACTGGCCAGGGTGCGCGGCAGCTCGCGGGCCATGTCGTAGGCCACGACGACCACGCTGAGGGACAGGCCTCCGGTCGGGCTCACGAGGGCGTGGGCTTCAGAAGACGACCGGCACCTGGGCCGTCGGGTACGTCGACGGCGCGAAGAACCACGACTCGATGGCGTGGCGCTCGCGGGTCATGCCGGGGTCGATGGCGGTGCGGTGCAACAGGAACTGGTCGAACAGCAGGGCGTCACCGGGCTCGAAGAGGGGCCGGATAACCGGGGTGTCGGCGTAGCGGTCGACCACACCCTGGCCCACCGCCCAGTCGAACCAGGCCCCTTCGGTGCCCGTCTCCACGACGTGGTCGAAGCGGCGGGGCACCACGTCGAGGCCAGGGGCGTCCGCATCGCCGCCGCACCGGGTGAGCGCCAACCACACGTTCACGGTGCGGATGGCGTCTCCCAGGAAGGCGCCGTCCTGATGCCAGTCGGTGCTGCTGGTGACCGGCACCCGGCGCAGCGTGCACTTCTTGACCGACAGCGCCGGCGCCTCGCCCAGGTGACCGGTGAGCACGCGGCGCAGGCCGGCCTCCTCGAACGCCTCGAGCACGTCGAACAGGGCCCGGGGGGAGTCGACGAGCCACACGCCGCCGCCGTCGCGCACGAACCGTCGGCTGGGGCCCAGGTTGTACTCGGGCGCGGAGCGGAACTTGGCGAACCAGGGCGCCGTCTGGGGCGTCTCGGCCCCCGCCATCCCGGCGTCGAAGGCCTCGAAGGCGCGGTCGATGTCGCCGACCAGGCGCTCGACTCCCGCAGGCGGGACGAGACCGCGGACCACGAGCGCGCCGTGGTGGAGGATGCCGGCGCTCAGGGTCTGCGCCGTCAGGTCGGCGACGCCCACCTCGGGCAGGCCGGTCTCGCCGGCGAAGCGGTCGGGCACCTCCGGCGGCCAGGGCGATACCGGCGAAGCCGGTTCCAGCTCCGCGAAGGCGTCGTGGCGGAGCTGGACCAGTCGCCGCTCGAGCGCCACGTCGGGCCGACGTCGGTTCGCCTCGGTCAGCAACGCCACGGCCTCCACGCGGCGACCCACCTGTTCGAGTCGCGCGGCCTCGGCCAGGACCTCGGTGGGGGACCGGTCGCCGGCGGTGACCGGCGACGCCTGTGGGATGTTGCTCACGGCTCCCATCACCCTCCTCGGGGATGCTGCGTTCAGAAGACGAGCGGGACGTACGGGCTCGGCCACCCCGTCGGGGCGAAGAACCACGATTCGATGGTGTACCGGGTCCCGGTCATGTGGGGCGTTGCGCCGGTGGCGTGCAGGAACAGGTCGTCGAACAGCAGCGCGTCACCGGCGGCGAACTGCGGCCGCGTCACGGGTGCGTCCCGGGCCAGCCGCTCGACCGTGCCCGGGCCGACCTGGTTGGGCAGCATGGCGCCCTGGGTCCCGGTCTCCACGACGCCGTCCAGGCGGCGCGGCACGACGTCCAGCCCCGGTACGTCCAGGTCGGCCCCGCAGTCGGTGAGGGTCACCCACACGTTGACGGTGCGCAGCCCCGCCCCCATGAACGCCCCGTCCTGGTGCCAGGCCGGGTGCGCCACAGCGGTCACCTTGCGCAGGGTGGTCTTGTTCATGGTGAACACCGGCCGGCCGCCCAGGTGCTCGGTGAGGACCCGGCGCAGCCCTGCCGCCTCGAACACGTCGAGCACCTCGAACAGCGCCCCGGGGGCGTCGGCCAGCCACACCGCACCGGCCTCGCGCACCCAGGCCCGATTGGCCACCTTGTAGTCGGGACCCGGATCGAAGGGCCGGTAGGCGCCGTCGACGCCCGGCTGCTCGCCCGCGGCGTCGGCCGCCTGCCCGGCGAAGGCCCGATCGGCGGTGGCACGCAGCCCGGCGTGCCTCGCCGCCGGGACGAGACCCCGCACGACGAGGGCGCCGTGGTGCCAGACGGCGGACCGCAGCGCGGCGACGTCGAGATCGGCGGCGTCGACCTCCGGCAGACCGGCGGCGTCCGCGAAGCGATCCTCGACCGGCGCCGGCCACGCCCCCACGGCGTCGGTGTGGGCCAACGCCAGCGCGGCCTCGTGACGCCGGGCCACGAGGCGGGCCTCGAGGTCCGGGTCGCGCCGGGCGCGGTTCGCCACGCTCAACGCATCGACCTCGTCGAGCAGGGCGGCCGCGTCGGCGAGCACCTCGCCGGGCCGTGCACGACCCATCTCAGAACACCAACGGGCAGTAGTGCTCGGGGTGGCGTGACGGGGCGAAGAACCAGCACTCGATGGTGTGGCGGCGCCCCAGGTTGCCCTCCGCGACCGAGGTGCGGTGCAGGAAGAGGTCGTCGAAGAGCACGGCGTCGCCCGCCTTGAACTCCGGGCGCAGCGCGGGCGTGTCCTGCGTGACCCGGGCGACGACGCCCTCACCGACCTGGTCGGCCATGAACGCGCCCTCGGTGCCGGTCTCGAGCACGTCGTCGAAGCGACGGGGCACCAGCTCCAGGCTCGGGGTGTCGTGCCCGTCCCCGCAGTCGGTGAGGGTGATCCACAGGTTCACCGTGCGGATGCCCCGCCCCATGAACGAGCCGTCCTGGTGCCACGCGGGATAGGCGTCGGTGTCCACCCGGCGCAGGCTCGTCTTGTTGACCGTCACCACCGGCCGGGCGCCGAAGTACCCGGTGAGCACGTCGCGCAGGCCGGCGTTCTCGCAGGCCTCGAAGACGTCGAACAGGGCGGGCGGGGAGTCAGCGGTCCACACCGCGCCGGCGTTGCGCACGAACAGTCGGCCCTTCAGCTTGCCCGAGGGTGGGTTGAAGGGCACGTACCAGTTGCGGCTCTCCGCGTCGGGGGGAGCCGTGGGCTGGGTGTCGAACGCCTCGAAGGCCCGGTCGATGTCCTCGGTGAGCTGCGCGACCCGCGCCAGGTCCGCGAAGCCCCGCACCACCAGGGCGCCGTGACTGGTGATGGCCGAGGCCAGGGCCGAGGAGGTGAGACCGGACCGATCGACCTCGGGGAGCCCGGCGGCGCCGGTCGCCACCTCGACGTCGCCCAACGGCGCGGGCTGGACCGGTTGCGCCTCGACGAGGGGCACGGCCCGGTGGCGCACCTCGACCAGTCGCCGCTCGACGGCGTGGTCACGGGCGATCCGATTGGCCCCGGTGAGCACGTCGATCGCCTCGAGGGGGCGGCCCTCGTCCTCGAGCGCCGCCGCCCGGCGCAGGGCCTCCCGGGCGGCGTCGGTGCTGCCGGCGGCGGAGGCGTCGAGGCTCGACTGCGTGGACATGGCACCCCTCGGTTGGTCGTCGGGTCGGTGTCCGTACCGGCACCGGTCGTCGCTGATGGGACGAATGATGCTACCCCGCGGCCTGGGCGGAGCGGCCGACGGGACGCGCTGGTGAGCCGGCAACGGTTGCCCGGGCCGGCACGTCGTGCATGACCACCGCGTTGGCCCCGATGCGGGCCCCGTCGCCGACCGTGATGGGACCGACCACCTTGGCGCCGGTGTAGATGCGCACGTCCCGGCCGACCTTGGGCGCCCCCATGCCGTGACCGGGGTTGAGCCCGATGGTCACCCACGGGAAGATCGCCGTCCCGGGCTGCACCTCCACCAGGCCGTCGAGCACGACCTGTCCGTGCACGATGTAGACACCGGGGTGCAGCACCACGGGGTCGCCGATGCACACCTGGGCGCTCGACATCGCCAGCCGGTGGAAGATCCGGGGCAACACCGGGACGCCGAGGGCCTGGAGGCGGGCCTTGGCCCGATAGCAGGTCTGGGCGAAGAAGGCGTCGGTCACCCACATGAGGCGTAGGGCCTGGACCAGGCCCTGCCACCGGGTGGTGCAGGTCCACTGCTCGAAGCGGCCGTTGACCGTGCGCTCGGCGTCGGACAGCACGGCGTGGAAGAACCGCGGGTGCTGCTGGCGCACCGCCTCCATCACCCAGTTCTCGTCCCGTCTGCGCCAGCGCACCTTGGTCACCTCGCACGTCCCCTCGTCGTCGGCCGCGTATCCTACGGCGCGTCGTCGCACAGGCCGGACGTGCCGTCCAGCCGTTCGACGTGGTCGCCACACGATCGGACACCGGCATGAACAACTACTGGGCCTTCCTCCCCATGCGCAGCTCCAACGACCTGCTGGGCGACGCGGCCGCGCTGCGGGCCCGCCTGGAGGAGGACAGCTACCTCTACTTCCACAAGGTCCTCGACGACGACAAGATCCTGGCCCTGCGCAAGAAGATGCTGTTGGCGCTGGCCGGCAAGGGGCTGGTGCAGCGCACGCCGTTCCTGATGCACGGCATCGCCATCACGCCCCCGGCACGTGAGGGCGATGAGCTGTTCTTCGAGGCCTACGACGAGGTCCAGAAGATCGAGGAGTTCCACACGCTGGCCCACGACGAGATGCTGCTGGCCATCATGCGCGACGTACTCGGGCCGACCGCCTTCCCCCATCCCCTCAAGATCGCCCGTCTCGGCTTCCCCGCCCACTACGAGGTCTCGACACCGCCGCACCAGGACTTCCCCAACAACCAGGGCACCGAGCACCTCACCGCGTCGTGGATCCCGGCCGGCAACTGCCCCCGGGAGCTGGGCGGGCTGGCCGTGCTGCGCGGGTCGCACCGCTACGGTCACCTGCCGCTCACCAGTCACCTCGGACCCGGCAACCGGCAGGCCGTCGTCCCCCCGGAGCTGCTCGAGGGGCTCCGCTGGGTGACCACCGACTTCACACTGGGCGACGTGCTGGTCTTCCCGGCGCTCACGGTGCACGCCTCCCTGCACAACGCCAGCGAGTTCTTCATGCGCCTGTCGGTCGACTTCCGCTACCAGCTCGAGGGTGAGGCCCTCACCGACATCGTGCTGCACCCCCACTTCCAGCGCCTCAGCTGGGACGACGTCTACGCGGGCTGGAGCTCGGACCGCTACCAGTACTACTGGAAGGACCTCGACTACACGGTCGCGCCCTTCGAGGACCTCGGCATCCAGCGCACCCTCGACATCACAGCCGACGACCTGATCGCCTTCGAGGCCTACAAGCAGCGCAGCACGGCCCGATTCGAGCGGCGAACGGCCCGACTGGCCGCCATCGTGGGCGAGGGCAGCGACGAGACCTGGCCCGAGCCGCCCCCGGACTGAGGCTCAGCGCGAGGCGACCGGCTGCCGGTAGTTCAGCGTGAACAGACGCCGCGACCGGTCGCCGCCGAAGCTGGCGTGCATGGTCCGGAAGCTGATCACCAGCACATCGCCCGGATCGGTCGGCACCGTCACACCCGGCACCTCCGTCGGGTCGATGCCGAAGTTGGCCCTGACGTCTTTCGGCATGGCCAGGAGCTGCCGGGCCTGCACGGCGTAGGTGCTGTCGTAGTGGTTGGTCCCCGGCAAGACCCGAAGCGCGCCCGAGTCCTCTCGAAGCGGGTCGAGGTAGAAGAGCACCTTGAGGTGGAACTGCTCGAGCGGCGACCCGTAGATGTCCGGGTGCCAGGACGTGTCGCAGTGGAAGAGGTTCCCGTCGCTGTCCTGGTACTCGGCCTCCGGTCCCATCAGCGCGCGCACGACGCCCACGATGCGCGGGTCGCCGCGCAGCGCGGCGAGGGTCGGGTCCCGGTCGACGAAGTTCCCGATGGTCTCCCGGGGGTCCTCGAAGTGCAGCTCCGCTCGCGTCTCGATGCGGAGGTTCGACGGCTCTGCGAACACCCGGTCGAACGCGGCGCTGAGGGCGTCGGCCTCCTCGGCGAAGAGCCCCCGCAGGTGGAGGAACCCGAACACCTCGAAGAACCGGACCTGCTCGGGCGTCAGCGAGGCCGGTACGATCGCCGCGGTCGGGGCAGCATGGGAAGCCATGCCGGTAGCATGGCACGACGCACCGGGCGCCGTGCCCCTTGCACGACACGGGGTCGTAGCGCGCGGTCCGACCGCGCGAGACTGGTGCGTTCCGACCGGCGAAACGGAGGGGCCCATGGCCGTCGGGGTCGACATCGAGCTGACCAACCGCTGCAACGCACACTGCGACTTCTGCCCTCGCGACGCCACGCCCCACCAGGGGCTGATGAGCCGAGAGGTGTTCGACCAGACGCTGCTTCGCGCCATCGAGCACCGCGCCCTCATCGCCGATCGGCTCGACACCGACATGAACGCCATCAGCCTGTGCGGCCTGGGCGAGCCGTTGCTGCACCGCGATGCCATGCGAAGCGTGGAGCGCTGCCGCGAGGCCGGCTTCGCGGTGAGCATGTCCTCCAACGGTGCCCTGCTCGACGAACGCAAGGCGAGAGCGCTGCTCGACGCGGGGTTGGGCAGGATCTACCTCAACGTCGGTGAGACGGGCGCCGACTACGAGGCGATCTACGGACTGCCGTTCGAGCGGACCCTCGAGAACGTGCTGCGCTTCGCCGAGCTGGCCGGCGACGCCTGCGAGGTGTGGATGGTGCTCGTCGACCACCGCCGCGACCCGGTCCACCAGCAGACCATGCGGGACTTCTGGTCCTCCCACGGGCTCACCCGGTTCCAGGAGTACAACGTCATCAACCGCGGCGGCGCGCTGTTCGTGGACCACCTGCGTTTCGGATCGGTGGCCGACGTGAACCGGGCGCAGGCCCTGGTCCGCGACCGAGACGGCGAAGCGATCTGCGCCGTGCCCTTCACCTTCCTGTTCGTCGGCTACGACGGCCAGTACTACCTGTGCTGCTCCGACTGGACCAAGGCCGCGCCGCTGGGAAGCGTCTTCGACGTCTCCTTCCTCGAGATCATGGGTCCGAAGCTCGACCACGTGCTCGGCGGCGAGACCGTGTGCCGCTCGTGCAACCTCGACCCGTTGAACCTGCTCACCGAGGCGGTCCAGGCGACCGACGCCGGCGAGGCGCCGGGCACCCATCCGGCCGACACCTGCGACTCGATCGTCGCGACCAGCCGGGAGCTGCGCCGGATCATCGGCCGGATCTCACCGGAGCTCGAAGCCCGTCAGCTCGCCGTGCCGGCGCGACGACGCATCCCCGTCACGGCGCTCTGAGCTTGCGATTACACCTTAGGCGGCTGTCTTTCTGATGGCGGGGTGGCGTTGTCGGGGCCCGGTGGGGGTGTCTTTGGGGCGGCCGGGTCCGGCTCGTGAGGGTTTCGGTGGGTGGGCGGGGTCGTTCCCAAGGGAGGCGGAGATCGTCGACGCGGGGGCGGGCGAGGCGGAGCTGGGTGTAGGCGGCGACGGTGAGCCAGGTCCAGCGTTCGGCTTGTTCGGGGGTGCACAGCGCGGGGGCGGTCCGGCCGAGGGTGTTCTTGGCGAAGCGGAAGGTGTGTTCGATGTCGAAGCGGCGCAGGTAGGCGCGCCAGCACAGGTCGAGGTCGGGGGTGTCGGGGCCGGACCAGTGCAGCCAGAGGGTCTTCTTGACGCGGGCGGTGGGTTTCGGGAGGTGCTCGACGTCGACGCGCAGGACGGTGCCTTTCACGATGGGTGGGGTGTCGTGGTTGGCCCAGCGGCCCCGGCCGGTGAGGCGGGGGTGGAGGTCGTGCCAGGCGGTGACGTCGATGGTGCCGTAGCGGGGGTCGGACGTGATGTGGCGGGCTGAGGGTTCTGGCCACGTGTCGGGTTGGGAGCACTTCATGCGGGGCCCGTGGCGTGGGGGACGGCCGCCGGTGCCGGGGGGCCGGTTGGGTCGGGGCGGCGGGTCGGTGTGGAACACCCGGTCGTCGCGGATGCGGGTGAGGAGCTGGGCGCGGGTGTCGGCGAGGTCGTGGGCCAGGGCGATGGGGTCGTAGCCGGCGTCGAACACGAAGAGGGGGACGTCGGCGTCGGCGGGGAGCCGGTCCACCAGGCGGCGGAGCTGGTCGACGGTGGCGTCGGTGCTGTCTTGGTGGGGGGTGACGCGCTCGACGTCCACCGGGGCGGTCCAGCTGTCGTGGGCCCAGCTCAGCTGGGCGATCCACTGGAACGACCAGCCGGCCACGATGGGCTGGCCGGCGGAGTGCTTGGCCGCCGAGTAGTAGAAGCCTCGTTCGGGGCTGCACTCGGCGTCGCAGCGTTCCCAGACCGACGCGTCCACGGCGAACACCAGTGGCCAGGACGGGGGGCGGTGCTCGACGAGCAGGCCCCGGAGCCGGTCGTGGTCGATGTCGCCGAGAGCGAGGGACTTGTAGAGGCTGCCATGCGAGCGGCGGAACTCGGGCTCCAGGCTCAGGGCGGGGACCGACCCCACCGGCCCGGGGGCGCACAGCACGGCGTCGGTGAGTTCGAACAGGGCGTCACCCCAGCGGGTCAGGCACCCGTAGAAGCCGTTCCGGAACCGTTCGAGCTCGCCACGATCGGCCACCATAGCCGACAGTATGACTACTGTCTGTGCTTGGATGGTGGATACACTGCGGGTTGGGAGGAACCATGGGCCGCACCCCACAACAACGACTGGACGCGTACGAACGCCGCTACCGGGAGCTCGCCGCGCAGCTCGCCGACATCGGGATGATCTCCGCTGGCACCCTCACCCGCCGCTACACCCGCTGCACCTCACCGGGCTGCAAATGCCGAGCCGACCCACCCCAGCCCCACGGGCCCTACTGGCAATGGACCCGCAAGATCGACGGCAAGACCGTCACCCGCCGCCTCACCCCCGCCGAAGCCAAGCTCTACCGCGAGTGGATCGCCAACGACCGTCGCATGCGCCGCCTCATCGACCAGATGCGCACCGTCGCCGCCAAAGCCGCCGACATCCGCCTCGCCCAGGCGTCACAGCAGGCACCAAAGGTTTAAGAGCGCCCGCCAATAGGTGACCATCCACCGGTCGTTGGTTCGGCCCGGTTTTGATGCCGGGTGCTGATCCAAACAACGACACAGTGGAAGGTCGTCTCCATGCTCGCGCTTCATCCGAGGGTCGTCGACGCGGTGTGGGACGCGGTGGAGGCGTTGATCCCGCCGCACGTCCCGCCGCCGCATCCGTTGGGCTGTCACCGGCGCCGGATCCCGGACCGGATCTGCTTCGAAGGGATCCTGCGCCGCCTGGTAACCGGCTGCTCCTGGGACGTGGCCGGCCGCATCAGCGGCGCCGGGGAGACCACGCTGCGCCGCCGACGCGACGAGTGGGAAGCCGCCGGCGTGTTCGACCGGCTGTGCACCGAGGCACTGAACGGCTACCACCGCATCATCGGCGTCGACCTGAGCGAAGTCGCCATCGACGGGTCCCAGCACAAGGCCCCCTTCGGCGGCGAAGGCACCGGCCCCAACCCCACCGACCGGGGCAAGTCCGGCTGGAAATGGTCGATCGCCACTGACCGCCACGGCATCCCCATCGGGTGGGCCATCGACGGCGCCAACCGCCACGACTGCGCCCTGTTCGCACCCACCCTGGCGTCGCTGTCAGAACGGGACCTGCTCGCCGACATCGAAACTCTGCACCTCGACCGGGGCTACGACAACGGCGTCGTACGCCGCCTGTGCGCGTCGCTGGACCTCGAGCTGGTGTGCGCCCGCAAACGCAAGAAGGGCACCGCCACCGTCAAGAAGCCCGTCCCCCACGGCCTGCGCTGGCCCGTCGAACGAACCAACAGCTGGCTCTCGAACTTCGGGCAACTACGGCGCAACACCGACCGCTACACCCGCCACCGCCTCGCCCAACTCCAGCTGGCCATCGCCCTCATCCTCACCGTCAAGCTCATCAAATGGGCCGACCGCTGGAACACACCCCAACCTTCTACATGAACCTACTGGCGCGCGCTCTAACTGCAAGCTGAGAGACTGTTCGGATAGTTTGTGCTGCTAGATCTGCAGATTGACGCGAGTCGGGTGGTGGGGTGGCCTAGAGTCATTTCGTGGCTGAGGACCCGGTCGAACAAGCACAAACGTGGCGGACGACGCACGGCGACATGACTGACGAGGAGTGGGAGCTCATCGCTGATCTGGTCGCCCCGTATTGGCGGCCGGGTCGCATGGGACGACCCGTCACCGTGGACCGGCGCCGCGTGGTCGACGCCATCTTCTACGTGGCCGCGACGGGCTGTCAGTGGCGGGCGCTGCCGGACTGCTACCCGAACTGGAACACGGTGCACCGCTACCACCTGACCTGGTCCCGCGACGGCACCTGGGAAGCCATCGCAGCACGGCTGGCGGGCGCGGTGCGCGCCAAGGAGGGACGCGACGCCGCGCCCTCGGCGGGGATCGTCGACGCCCGCACCGTCCGTGCGGCAGCCACGGTTCCCCATCACAGCAAGGGTTTCGACGCCGGCAAGCGCATCAAAGGCCGCAAGACCTTCGGGGTCGTGGACACCCTCGGCCTGCTCGTCGCGGTCTATGTCGTGGCCGCCAGCACGTCGGACAACGTCGGCGGCATCGAGACCGTCGACCGCACCCGCGTCCGGTCCCGACGCTTCGCCAAGGTGTGGTGCGACGCCGGCTTCAAACGCACCTTCATCGACCACTGCCGCACCCACCACGTCGGCGTCGAGGTCGTCACCAAGATCCACGCCGCGGGCTTCAAGGTGTTGCCGAAACGCTGGATCGTCGAGCGAACCTGGTCCTGGCTCATGAACAACCGGCGACTACAAGTCGACTATGAACGCGACCCCATCGTCACCGAAGGCTCCACATGGGCGGCCCACAGCCGCTACCTCCTCCGCCGACTCACCCAACCCGCCACACCATGAACGCGCTGCGACAACATTCGCGACAGCCTCTCAGGGGAGCGCGACGACCCTGGGTCAGGTGAGCCCGAAGCGCCCGGGTTCGAGTGCACAGCGCTCGAGGGCGCGCTCGATGCGGCGGGCGCTCTCGTCCCAGTCGAAGCGACGCACGAACTGCTCCCCCCGGTGGGCCAGGGCCACGCGCAACGTGTCGTCGCGCAGGAGCCGGTCGACGGACCGGGCCAGGCACTCGACGTCGCGACGGCGACACACCAACGCCGTCTCGCCGTCGATGGCGAAATCCTCCGAGCCCCCGTTGTTGAACGTGACCAGGGCGGCACCACAGGCCATCGCCTCGACGGAGGGCTTGCCGAAGCCCTCGCGCAGACTGGGGCACACGAAGACCTGGCTGCCGTTGTAGACCTGCTCCACGAGGGTCTGGCGGTCGGGCAGGTGGAAGAACTCGGCACCCGGCGGCAGCACCTCCGCGGGCTGCTCGGTACCGAAGAGGACGATGCGCAGGTCGGGATGATCAACCCGCACGGCGGCGAGTGCTTCGAGGCCGAGCGCCATGCCCTTGCGGGGCTGGGCATGGGCCAGCAGCGCCACCTGCGGAGCACGACCCTCGATCGGGTGCACGAGTCGGAACACATCGTGGTCGATCCCGAGGGGCACCTTCACGATCCGTTCATCGGGGACACCGGCGCGCCTGACGTGGCGGACCAGGAAGCGCGTGGTGCACATCTTGGGCCCCGGTGCAGCCAGGGCACGGGCCTCGACCTCGTCGTCGAAACGGTGGACGCCCTGCACCAGCTCGACCGGCCACCCGCAGGAACGGGGCAGTCCGCTCGCGAACACGAAGTCGGCTACCGGCAGGCCGTCACGCTGGACGTCCTCGGGGAACACGTGGCGCACCCCCGGGTCGAAGCGGAACCAGGCGAGGTGCTCGACCGTCGTACCGAGCGGGCAGTAGTGCAGGACGTTCACGTCATGGCCCCGTCGCACGAGTGCGTTGGCCAACTCGAAGCGGGAGGTGACCGCGCCGATGGGGGAGCGCGTGGTCAGGCACACCATGGTGATGATCACGGTCGCTACCTCCCAGTCGTCATGCGAGCGCCGTCAGACCGAACAGGGCGGGGTCGCTCCGGTACCGCACGAGCACCTCCTCGATGCGCCGCGCCGTCTCGTCCCAGTCGAACCGCTCGACGTAGGTGCGTCCCTGCTCGGCGAGGGCGAGGCGCTGCGCATCGTCGCGCAGGAGTCGCTCGACGGC
The DNA here is from genome assembly GCA_025456085.1 of Acidimicrobiales bacterium. Taxonomy (GTDB): domain Bacteria; phylum Actinomycetota; class Acidimicrobiia; order Acidimicrobiales; family Acidimicrobilacustridaceae; genus JALOLF01. The sequence goes on along the minus strand of JALOLF010000050.1, from coordinate 4,474 downwards.
GTCGGTCAGCGCTGCGGGGTCGCGTCGGGGGCACACCAGCGCCGTCTCGCCGCGCACGGCGAACTCCGCCGACCCCAGGTTGGCCACAGTGACCAGCGCCGCGCCGCACGCCATGGCCTCGACGGACGGTTTGCCGAAGCCCTCGCGCAGACTGGGGTTCACGAAGACCCGGCTGCCGTTGTAGATCTCGTCGACGAGCACGTCGCGCTCCGGCAGCAGGTGGAACTCGGCCCACGCGGGCAGGGGGTCGACAGGCTCCTCGGAGCCGAACAGCACGACACGCACCTCGGGGACGCGACGGCGGACCTCCTCGAGTGCGGCGAGCCCGTACGCAGTGCCCTTGCGGGCGTCCGTGTGGGTGATCATCGACACCTGGAGCGGGCGGCTCGCCGGGTCCCGGGTGACGCGGAAGACCGAGTGGTCGAGCCCGAGCGGCACGTGGACCAGGTGTTCGGGCGGGGCGCCGCGTTCGCGCGCCCGCTTCACCAGCCAGCGCGAGATGCAGAGCTTCGGGCCCGGCAGGCGCAGCACCGCCGACTCCTCGTCAGGGGCGTAGAACCCGAGCCCCTGGAACAGCTGCACAGGCCAACCGAACTGCAACGGCAACGACGCGGAGAACACGAACTCCGACTCGGGGAACACCTCGCCCGACAGACCGCGGGAGAGGTGGTGCCGCAGACGGGGATCGAACTCGAACCACGACACCTGGTCCAGCTCGAACGACGGCGTCCCGAAGTGGACGACCACCACGTCGTGGCCTCGACGCGCGAGCCCGTTCGCGATCTCGTAGCGCGTCGTCACCGCTCCCACCGGCCGGTCGAAGCCGTGGTTCAGCATGGTGATGATCACGGGCCCGTGACTCCTCGCACCGGTTCGCCCGACGGGGTGAACGCGAGACCGAACACGTCTGGGTTGCGCCGGTAGCGATTCAGCACCACCTCGAGCAGCGCAGCGCTGTGCTCCCAGTCGAACCGCTGCACGAACTCGTTGCCTCGCGTCTCGATGTCGATCCGCAGGGCATCGTCGAGCAGCAGGCGCGTCACGGCAGCAGCCAACGCGTCGACGTCACGGCGACGACACACCAACGCCGTCTCGCCGTCGATGGCGAAATCCTCCGAGCCCCCGTTGTTGAACGTGACCAGCGCGCAACCCGACGCCATCGCCTCCACCGAGGGCTTCCCGAACCCTTCCCGCAGGCTCGGGCACAGGAACACCGAACTGTCGTTGTACACGCGCTCGACGAGCGTCTCCCGATCGGGTAGCTGGAAGAAGTCCGCCCCCACCGGCATCTCGTGATCGGGCAGCCGGGTGCCATACAGGACGATCTGCAGATCCGGGACGCGCGCACGCACAGCCTCGAGCGCAGCGAACCCCAAGCCGGTTCCCTTCGACGGGAGCCCGTGGGTCAACATGGCGACCCGGCGGGGCCGATCGGCAATCGGCCGCACGACGCGAAACACGCCGTGGTCGATCCCGACCGGGACCCGAGCTAGACGCTTGTCCGGGACGCCGTTGCGACGGGCGTGCTTCACCAACCAACGCGACGTGCAGATGATCGGTCCCGGCGTTCGTACGGCCTCGGCCTGGAACTCCTTGTCGAACAGACCGATGCTCTGGAACAACTGGGCGGGCCAGCCACACGCCGGGGGCAGGCTCGGCGAGAGCACGATGTCGGCCTCGGGATAGCGGTCGTCTGGCAACCCGCTGATGCGGTGGTGCCGGATCGACGGCTCAAAGGCGTACGCGCGGAGCACCTCGTCGGGCAGATCGGGCAGACAGAAGTGCAGCAGGTGCACTTCGTGGCCGCGTCGAGCCATTCCGTTGGCGAGCTCGTAGCGGGTCGTCACGCCGCCGACCGGAACGCGAGTGGTGAACACGACCAGGGTGAGGCGCATCGCAGGGTCGCCCTATCGGTAGCCGTAGCGTGCCGCGAGTGCGAGAGCCCGGGGATGCTGTTCGAAGTCGGCCCAGGTCACCGGGCGCATGCTGCCCTTCCGCTCCGCCGACTGCAGGTTCGCCGGCGGGGCAGCGTGTCGAGCCCTCCGGACCATCCCGTCCGCTCCGACAACTCTTCGACGTCACGGACCGAGACGTCGAGCAGGCGCCACCGCACCGCCGCCCGGCCCGAGCGCTCGATGGCCTCGTTCCAAACGGTCCAGTACGCGATGGCCCGGTGCAGACCGTCGCGCTGTGCCCGTATCTCGGGGTACACCTCGGAGGCCCACCGACCGTTGTTGAACCGCGTCAGCCAGATGTTGCCGGCGTCCTCGGACCACGCGAACACGCGGCGATCCCGCAGCGACTGCACGCAGTCGAGCGGGTCCCGCACGATGTGGACGACGGTCACGTCGTCGGGGACGTCGTCGAGGAACGGAACGGCGAACCACGACGACTCGGCCACACGCACCGGCCCGCGCGCCATGAGTGTGTAGTCGGTCTCGTGGGTGCACGGGATGCCTGCGGCACGCAGGACGTCCGCAGCCCACATCGTGCCGGAGCGAGCCGCTCCGACGACGAGGATGCGACCGCCGCTCCCTTCCGGCGACGAGGTGGTCTGATCGTCCAACGGCTTCCTTCCAGCGTCGGCAAGGGGATCCGCCACCCAGGCGTATCTCGGTGCTGTTCGCGGCGACGTTAGCGGAGCGATCCCAGGCATCCGGTGCCACCGCCGGCCGGCTAGCGTGCCGTCACCGCTCAGAGGCCTGCAGCGGGTGGGACGCACCACACGAGGAACGGATGAAGCTCGCCGACGGCCAGGTCGTGAAGTTCGCTTGCATCGCCAACTGGGTGACCCGGTGGGCAGCCAAGACCATCCTGGCAGGGGAGACCTACCCCGCCCTGCCCGAGGTGACCGATGTGACCACCATTCTCGACGTCGGCGCCAACTGCGGCGCCGCCTCGGTCTTCTTCGCCCGCACCTACCCCGATGCGGTGATCCACGCCTTCGAGCCGGCCCTCGAGCCCTACGGATTCCTGGTGCAGAACGCCGAGCGATATCCGAGCATCCGGCCCCACAACTTCGGGCTCTTCGACTGCGACACCGAGGTCGAGCTCTTCCACGGCAAGGAGAGCCCCGGCGCCTCGTCGATCATCCGCTCGGACTTCACCACCGACGAGACCGAGCGCATCACCCTGCGCGAGGCGCGCGGCTGGCTGGCCGCCGAGGGAATCGACCGGGTGGACGCCCTGAAGATCGACACCGAGGGCTGCGAGGTGCAGGTGCTGCGCAACCTCGCCGAGCTGCTCCCCACGATCAAGGTCGTCTACCTGGAGTTCCACAGCGCCGACGACCGCCGAACGCTGCACGAGCTGCTCGATCCCACCCACCGCCTGGTCGTGGACCGTGCACTGGTGGACTGGACCGGCGAGCTCGCCTACCTCCGCCGCGGCCTCGACGCGGGCTGACCGCGAGCCGGCACGGCCCCGGAGCGAGGCGGGTCCGCGTCGATCAGGTCGAGGGCAGGTAGTCGCGCAGGACGTGGAAGATGAAGTCGTGCTCGCCCGACGAAGCCGTGCTCGCCCACAGCTCGTCGAGCTCCTCGAGGTGCAGCGTGGCAGGGTCCTCGTCGGTATCGATCGGTGCGACGAAGTGCTCGATGGGCCACTGGGCGAAGTCGATCAGCCTCTTGTTGTCCGGTTCCAACTTCTCGTAGCAGTAGTGCTGGATGATCAACCGGGAGCGGCGGATGGCCGGCGACTCCTCGAGCTTGAAGCCGGCGAGGCGGTCCTTGAGGTGCTCCAGCCGTTTGCGGCCCGGCGCGGTGTTGGGGTGGAACAGGTCCTCCGGCGCGTAGTGCAGGAGGTTCGCCACCTCCAGCGGGATGCCGGCGTTCAGCCAGAACGCACCCGTGTCACCGGGCGGGTCCTCGATGAAGAGGAACAGGCGGGCGAAATCGAACACGACGTTCCCGCCGAGCAGCAGCTCCGACAGGAAGGGCCGGATCACGAACTGGACGCTCGGCGCCTTGCGGGTGACGTTGAACATCATCCCGTAGTAGTTGTCGCCGTTCGACCGGTACGCGACGTAGCGCGACGGCGTGGTGTTCGGCCGCCAGAAGCCCCACTGCTTCCAGGCGGACTCGATGGCCAGGTGCTGGGGTCGCACGTAGCAGGCCACCGTCACGTCGTGGCGCTGACCCAACCACTCGAGGGAATCGGTGAGGTGGACGTTGGGGACGCGCAACAGGTTGCCGAAGTGCTCGGCCGCCACGATGGTCTTGGGATGGCGGTTGGCCTGCACGTCGAGCGCCTCGAAGAACTCGTGCAGCACCGGGGCCTCATAGCCCGAATCACGGTAGCGGCGCACCGCCCACCCGGAGTGGACGACACCCCGCTTGAAGGGCCCCACGACGAGGCCACCGGGCCGCTTGGGGTCCTGCAGGCCGACGATGATCTCGTAGCCGTGCTTCTTGCGCAGCAACGACGCGTTGTCGTGGATCCAGCCCTGCACGCTGGTCGAGCCGACCTTGGGCAG
>JALOLF010000172.1 GCA_025456085.1 Acidimicrobiales bacterium | reverse complement strand
TCGGGCGAGCCGTACTGGGAGACGATCCAGGCCGCCCGGGTGCTGGATCGCGGCACCTCCACGTCGGAGCAGGTGCTGGCCCGGTTCGCCGACGGGGTGCACGTCGTGGCCTTCACACCGGGAGCGGGCTCGTCGACCGCCCCGGGCACCCTCACCGACACCGGCGTGACCGCAGCGGCCTTCGCCGACAACGCCGGTGCCACAGGGAACTGGACCCAGCCGAGCCGCTACCAGACCATCCGGACGATCGACGTGCCCGGCGCGCAGGGCCGGGCGCTGATCGGCCGCGACGCGTCCGGCATGCGCACCTACTCGGTGCCGGGAGGGACGTCCGCCTGGCAGTCGCCCTCCGCCCTGTTCCCCACCTGGTCCGACAACCTGACCCAGCCCCTCGTGGCGGAGAACCGGGCGTACGCGTACCTGAGCACCCTGCTGGCCGGGGGTGCGGGATCGCTGGGGCTGCGAGGCGCCTTCACGAACCTCGACCGCAACATGGGTGCCCTCCGAGACGACATCCTGGCGGTCCCCCGGACCAAGGCCATCAACGTGACCCGTGACCAGATGGAGGAGGTGAAGGGGTACACCGCGTCGTGGGCCGACGGCGTGCACCGCATGCGCATCTACTTCGGGGTGGGGACGGAGTCGGGCCAGTCGGGCAACGTGGCGTCGCTGATCCAGACGGTGTTCATCACCGGGGCCAGCGCCGAGGAGGTCAAGACGATCGAGGGCTACTTCACCGCCAACCCCGCCCTCGACGCCCTGATGGCGGATCTGATCTGGGGCGTCATCGGTGGCATGGCCGGGTTCTTCACCGACGGGCTCTCCACCCTCGCCGCGGCGCGGGTGAACGCCGGCTTCTCGCTCGTCGCCGCCGGGGCGGCGGGCGGACTCGGCTTCCTGAACCCCAACGGCAGCGTCAGCACCGAGGGCGACAAGCTGGCCCAGGAGCTGCAGGACAACTTCTGCGCCGCGATCGAGTTCCTCAACACCTCCCACGACGCCATCGGCGCCGACCTGGGCCAGCTCACGGCCATGCGCCAGATGGTCCTGGACGGCTACCTCGACTTCAGCGGCGACAGCTACGCCGACGCCATCGCGCTGGGCAACACCCAGCAGGAGGTGTGGCTCTTCCAGCAGTTCAGCGCCCTGGACGGCAACGGTTGGCGGGCCGGCTACTGCGAGAACTACAAGCCCTGCAACGTCGGGTTCTTCGACGTCGCCGACGGCTACGTGGACGGCCCCGGCGACGGCTACGCCTACAAGGCCCTGCCCACCGACGGCGACGGCACGCCCAACTGCATCTTCTCCGACCGGGGCTACGTCGACGGGTGGGAGCAGCTGACCGGCACCGGGCCCGGACAGCTCGGCGTCGACCCGGGCACGAACATCTTCTGGCCGCGTGTGCCACCCGGCCGACCGGACGAGGGCACCACCTCGGCGCCCTACACCGCACCCGTCGGCGGCTCGACCATCGGGATCCTCGGATGGCGACTGGGAGCGCACTCGTGCCAGCTCTGACATCGAGGCTCCGGTTCATCGGTCGACGTGTCGCGTTCCCGGCAGCCGTCGTGGTGCTGGCCTGCACGGTCGCCCCCGTCGGCCCGGCCGCCGCCGCGGCACCGATCGAGGCGCGGGGCGTCGCGCTGGCCGGATCGGCGTCGTGCTCCTTCGGCGACGTCGACGTCGACTACGCGGCCAGCGGGGTCGACCGCCAGCACGTGACGTTCACCTCCGAGGACGGCTCGGTGCTCGACGAGTTCGAGAGCGGCGCCTACCAGGCCGACTACGTCGGCGTCGAGCACATCCTCACCGCCGTCGCGGCCGAGCCCGACACCACGTCGCAGGTCGTCCCCGCCCCCGGCACCGCCCTGGGCGTCTACGTCCGCATCGGCGCCGGTCAGCCATCGCCCGAGACCACCGCCGAGTTCTTCGTCCTCTACCGCTGCACGGCCGACGGGAACGAGGCCGGGGGCGACAACGAGGTGCTGCAGACCTGCGTCGGCGACGACGGCACCTGCCCCCGCTCCGCCGGCCAGGCGCTCGCCGTGCCGCCCGTGGGCGCCCCGCGCGGCGTCGCGCCGCGGTACACGGGCTGAGCGAGCCACGCCGTTCAGGCGGCGCAGCAGGGGGCTCTGCCAGACTCCCGGCATGCGCGACTTCGACCCCGCCGAGCTGGCGACGCTGGCCGAGCCCGCCGCACGCTACGCCGAGCTGCGCTCGATCGGGCCGGTGGTGCCGCTGGCCGGGGGGTTCGTGGGGACGTTCTCCCACGACACCGCCACCGACATCCTGCGCGACCCGCGGTTCGGCTCCGGCCTGCTCGCCCTGCGCTACGAAGCGCTGCTGCCCCCCGGCGCCCTGCGCGACGAGCTCACCCACCGCATCAACTTCCTCGACCCACCCGACCACCCACGAGTGCGCGGGCTGGTGGCACGGGCCTTCACGCCGCGACGCATCGACGCCCTGCGACCGTGGATCGACCGCACGGCACAGCACCTCGTCGAGGCCCTCGAACCCGACGGGGACGCGACGGTCGAGCTGTTCTCGGGCTTCGTGCACGACCTGCCGTCGCTCGTGGTGTCCGAGCTGCTCGGGGTCCCGGTCGCCGACCGGGCGCGCCTCACCGCGTGGTCCGACGCGGTCACGCCCGTGTTCGGCACCTCCATCGCCGGCGACGACCTCGCGCTCGCCCTCGCTGCGGCGGAGGAGATGCGCGCCTACATGGAGTCGCTCGCCGAGGAGCGGCGGCGACGACCCGGTGAGGACCTGCTGTCCGCCCTGCTGGCCGTGCACGACGGCGACGAGCGGTTGTCCCACCTCGAGCTGCTTTCACTCGTGACGACGCTGTACTCCGCCGGCCACCGCACCACACGGGACCTGTTCGGCAACGGGGTCGACCTGGTGCTGCGGCTCGGGATGGCGCTCGACGCCGCACCGGCGCCGGCCATGGTGGCCGAGATGCTCCGCCTGGCGACACCCACCCACTACGTGGCCCGGGTGCCCGAGGTGCCGGTCGAGGTCGCCGGCGTCACCGTCGGGGCCGGGACCCCGACCATCGTCTTCCTGGCGGCCGCCAATCGCGATCCGGCGGCCTACGCCGACCCCGACGCCTTCGTGCCGGGGCGGGCGGGCCCGCCGCCGTTGTCGTTCGCCTTCGGCGCCCACTACTGCCTCGGCGCGTCACTGGCCCGGTCGGAGGCCGAGGCGATGCTCACCGCCCTCACCCGGCGCTGGGCCGACATCGACCTCGCCGATCCGCACGCTCCGGCCCACTGGCACCAGCGCGGCCCGTTCCGCGGCCTCGACGAGCTCGTGGTCCGGGTGGGCTGAGAACGGCCACCACCTTCCCGGGTGTCCCACCCCGGCCCACCCCATCGTCGGGACGGACTCAGGCGCCCGCCTTCGCCCCGGCCGCCGCGTCGAGTTGGAGCCGGGCGATCCGGATGACCTCGCGCAGCTCGTCGCCCACCGGGAAGAGGCGCTGGTTCTGCGCGAACAGCATCGCCAGCCCGTCGCAACCGCTGCCGCCGACGACGACCGAGCTGCCCCGCTTGGCGTTGCTCCGCTTGGCACCGAGGTAGCCGAGGATCATGAGCGCGGTGGGCGCGTGGCTCCCCACCGGCACCCATACGATGACCACGTCGGCGTCGAACGCAGCCGCGCACTGCCACTCGTAGGCCCCGCGTCGTCCCGGCGACCCCACCGGGAGCTCCGACCAACGGTCGTTGCGCGGGTCGATGATCGTGATGTCCAGGTCCGCGCAGGCGGCGATGACCTCGTCGCGCCACGATGCACCACCCCGGCCACCGTCGTCGTCATCGAAGGGCCCCGCCAGGAAGAGGGTGGTCGTCGCCTTCCTCTCGGCGGCGGTCAGCCGGGCTGGCACTCGCAGGATCGTCGGCATGGCTCCCCCCCCTCGGACGTCACGAGCGCACCCGGTCGGACGTCGACGGGGTCCCTCGGCCGGACGGCGTGGCGACGATCGTAGGTCGCTGCACCGGCCGGGGGATGAGCCCGACCCGCCCAGGGCGACGCACGATCACCGGAGCCACCGCTACCCCACCCCCGCGCCCTCACCAGCGGTCGGTCGGCGGCGACGGGTGCCGAGGAGCCGGGCGGCGCGCTCGGCGGCCTCGGCACCGGCGAGCTGCCGCAGCAGCAGCAGACCGTCGATGACGGCGATGGCGGCCTCGGCCTGGGCACGACGCTGCGCGGGGGTTCCCGTCACGCGGTCGCTCACCCAGGCGATCCAGACCTCGACGAGCTGGGGGACGAGCGTGCGGTAGGGCTCCTGCCCGGCGGCCGCCAACCCGTTGGCCTCGAAGAAGAGCGCGAAGAGCGGGTCGGCGTCGGGCCGGGCCAGGACCGGCCATGCCCCGCGCAGGAGCTCGACGTGATCGTGCGCCGGCGCGGCGAAGGCCGGCCCGAGCGTCTCCTGGAGCTGCCCGGCCATGGCCAGCAGGACCGCCCCGACGAGGTCGTCCTTGGAGGGGAAGTAGTAGACGACGATCCGGTCGCTGATGCCGAGCCGCTTGGCGACCCGACCGAAGCTGAGGCGGCTCAGCCCGTGCTCGAAAGCCACCGCCAGCGCTGCGGCGAGGACCTCGTCCCGGTCGTGCCTGTACCCCATCACCCGTTGACCGTAGTGGTCACTACAGTTAGGGTGCTTGTAGCGCTCACTACAAACTCGAGAACGACGGACGCGCCCCATCGCCCGCCCACGCCGACCCCGGGAGGACCCATGAGTTCGCTCACCGCCGCCGCCGCCACCGATCTGTTCCGCCACCCGCCGCACCGGCTGCTCGACGTCGGCGCCGGCGAGGCCGCCTACCGCCGCGTCGGAGCCGGCCCCGATGTGCTCTTCGTCCACGGCTGGCCGGTGAGCGGCGCCACGTTCCGCACGCTGCTGCCGGCGCTCAGCAGGCACGTCACCTGCCACCTCGTCGACCTCCCGGGTGCGGGTGACAGCCGGTTCGGGCCCGACACGACCCTCGGCATCGATCAGCACATCGCCACCGTCCGTCGGGTGCTCGATCTGCTCGACCTCGACGAGGTCGCCGTGGTCGGCCACGACAGCGGAGGGCTCATCGCCCGGCACGCCCTGGCCGGCGACCCACGGCTGCGGGCCATGGCCCTCATCGACACCGAGCAGCCCCAGGGACTGGGCTGGCGCTTCCGATCCTTCATCGCCGTGCGCCACCTCCCCGGCGTGGGCACCGGCCTCGGCTGGGTCGTCGGGCAGCCGCGGATCCGCCGCAACCGGTTCGTCCTCGGTGACGCCTTCGCCGACGCCACCCGGCTCGACGGCGAGTTCGACGAGCTCTTCCTCCAGCCGCTGCACACCGACCCGGCCCGGCGGGCGGCGGCGGTGAAGGTCCTCCGCAGCTTCGACGTCGACCACGTCCGCGGGCTCGAGGCCCTGCACCGGCGCATCGACGTCCCGGTCCAGCTCGTCTGGGGCGAGCGCGACGTGTTCTTCCCCGTCGCCAGGGCGGAGGAGATGGTCGACACGTTCCCCGACGCCCGCCTCGAGGTGATCGCCGGCGCCGGCCTGTTCAGCCACGAGGAGCGACCCGACCAGGTCGCCGCGGCCATCCTCCCCGTGCTGACCCGGCACTGACGCAGGTCGGCCCGTGGGCTCGTCGGGTGCGCCGAAGACGACGACGGCGCCGGAGCAGACCTGGGGGTGACGGGAGGTGCCGAGCTGCCGCTGGCGGTCGGCGCGCTCGTGGTGCGGCGGCGAGGCACATCGACCGGACGGGACACGGACGAGCAACCACACCCGACCACCCCGGCCCGACCATCGACCGGTGCGCCACGGTGTGGCTTCCCGCGCACGATCACGGCACACTGGACGCCGAGATGAGCCCTCCAGAACGCACCCTCGAACCCGTCGCGACGTCGAACACCACGGCCGGGGCCACCAGGGCCTTCAGCCAGTCGGTGCTGATCTCGGGCATCCGGTGTTCGCTCACCTACGTCGTGTTCCCGTGGCTCGTGCCGCTGCTCGGCCTTGCCGCCGGCGTCGGCTCCGCCATCGGTCTGGTGGCCGGTGTCGTGGCCATCGTGTTCAACGTGGTGAGCATCCGCCGGATGTGGATCACCGACTTCCGCCTCAAGGTGCCGCTGACCGTCCTCAACTCGCTGATCATCGTGATGATGCTCGTGCTGATCGGGCTCGACCTCGCCGACCTGCGATGACCGGCGAGGCGGGGGCGACCGGCGACAAGCCGCTCCTCGTCCGCGCCGGTTGGATGGGGCTGGGCTTCGCTGCGGTCGGCGTGGGAGGTGTGGGCGTCGTGGTCCCCGGTCTGCCGTCGACCGTGTTCTTCATCGTCGCGGCGTGGGCGTTCGCCCGGTCCAGCCCTCGGCTGGAGGCGTGGGTGCTCGCCCTGCCCACCATCGGCCCGACCGTGCGGGACTACCGCGACGGCCTGGGCATGCCCAAGCGGGCCAAGGCCACCGCAGGCGTCATGATCGTGGTCTTCGTCAGCCTGAGCGCGTGGCTCGTCGACGGGTGGGCACTCCGGTCGGCGATCGTGTCCGCTGGCGTCGTCGGCCTCGCGGTCGTGCTGTTCCGCGTCCCCACGAAGCCGCCCGCCGACCGGCCCCGCTGACGGCGCGGCGACGAAGGCGCCTCCGCCTGGCCCCGACCGCCACGACACCCGAGATCCGCCGATCCCGGTTGACGTAGCCTCGCCGCTTCGGCCGAGGGGGATCGAGATGCTGATACGACCCATGGTTCGCGAGGAGGTGGACCTGCTCGTGGAGTGGGCGGCGGGCGAGGGCTGGAACCCCGGCCTGCGCGACGCCGATGCGTTCTGGGCCACCGACCCCGACGGGTTCGTGGCAGCCGAGATCGACGGCGACATCGTGGGCGGCGGATCGATCGTGGCCTACGGCCGCAGCTACGGCTTCATGGGGTTCTTCCTCGTGCGGCCCGACCGACGAGGTCACGGTCTCGGCCGGGAGCTGTGGTTCACCCGGCGATCACTGCTGCTCGAGCGGCTCGAACCCGGAGCCGCCATCGAGATGGACGGCGTGTTCGCCATGGAGCACTTCTACCGGGCCGGCGGGTTCGTGGCCCAGCACCGGGACCTCCGCTTCACCGGTGTCGCCGGCGACCACACCACACCACCGACCGCCGCCGCGACGTCCGTCGACGTCGTCGACGTCGCCGACGTGCCCTTCGGTCTGATCGAGGACTACGACCGCGCCCACTTCCCGGCGCCTCGACCGGCATTCCTGCGCCGGTGGCTCGCCGTGCCCGGTGGTCACGCCGTGGCCTCGGTCGACGACGACCGCTGCCGCGGCTACGCCGTGATCCGACCGGCCCGGGTGGGTCATCGCATCGGACCGCTGTTCGCCGACGACGCCGCCGTGGCCGAAGCCCTGTTCGCGTCGGTGACGCAGCGGGTCGCGGGCGCAACGGTGTTCCTCGACGTGCCCGAGCGCAACGCCGACGCCATGGCCCTCGTCGCCCGTCACGGCATGCAGGAGGTGTTCGGTTGCGCCCGGATGACGTTGGGCGATCCTCCGTCGCTGCCCTGGGACGAGATCTTCGGCGTCACCACCTTCGAGATCGGCTGAGCCGCGGCCCCCACCGGGGGGCGACACGCCGGCGTCGTCGTCGGAGAGCGACGGGACCAGGTCGCCTCGGGCGAGCACCGGTCAGGGGCTCGCCGGTGCTCGACGGCACAGCACGCTCGAGGCCGCGACGCACGCGTCGGGACTTCCGACCCTGTCGAGCGCCCTAATACGTAACTACATTACGCATATGTCGGATGGTCTGAGTGAGACCGACGTGGAGCTGTTCGGGTCGCTCTTCGTGTTCATGCAGCAGCTCGCCCAGCGGGTGGACGAGTGGCTCGAGTCCTTCGGCCTGACGAGCCGGCAATGGCTGCTCCTGGGGGTGCTCGAGAAGGC
>JALOLF010000049.1:41421-45273 GCA_025456085.1 Acidimicrobiales bacterium | reverse complement strand
CGGCCCGGTCGAAGGCTGCCACGACGTGCGCCGCGCCGGCCTCCTCGAGCTCGGCGAGCACGGCATCGGTGGCGGGGTTCACGATCTTCACGTGGCCCCTTCTAGCGGACCGCACCCGCCCCGCGCCGCTCCGCCGACCCCTCGACACCGGGCCGGGCCGTGACGGTCCGGCTACCCGCAGCGCGCTCTATGCTCACCGCGTGTCGGCTCGACCCCTGCGCGCCATCTCACTGGGCTGCGCCGCGTGGGCGCTCACGCTCGGCCTGCTGACGGCCTGCGGCGACTCCTCCCCCACCGAGACCGGAGCCGACGAGACCCCGCCGCCGGAGTCGACGACCACCACGACCCGCCCACCCGCGGAGGCCATCGTCTTCGAGGACGACTTCGACGGCGACGGCCCGCTGGACCCCGCCGTGTGGCGGCCCATGGTCGAGGTCCGCCACGAGGCCTCCCTCACCGACAGCCCGGACAACCTCTACCGCGCCGACGGCAACCTGGTCATCGAGGCCCGGGCCGAGGCGTCCCGCGGAGCCCGGTTCACCTCCGGGTTCGTGCAGACACGCGCCTCCTTCCAGTACGGGCGGTACGAGGCCCGCATGAAGCTGCCGACCGGTGCCGGCACGTGGCCGGCCTTCTGGCTCTACGGCGACGACTGGCCCGACCAGGGCGAGATCGACGTCATGGAGCACTACGGCATCAACAGCGACAGCTGGCCCCGGTTCGGCCTCGTGTACTCCAACCTGCACTCGACACCGCCGGAGGGCCAACCCGGCAACACCTCCCGGGACCGCCTCGTCGGCTCGCCGGCCGACCCGGAGGAGTGGCACACCTACGCGGTGGAGTGGGAGCCCGACGAGATCCGCTTCTACGTCGACAACCAGCAGACGGCGCTGCACACCCGACCCGATCCGGACCCCGACAACGCGTGGCCCTTCGACGACTACCCGGAGGTCATCGCCTTCGACCTGTTCCTGGGGGCCTACGCCGGCGAGGTCGACGCCTCGGCCATGCCCCAGCGACTGCTCGTCGACTGGGTCCGGGTGACCCGGCTGCCCGGCGTGGAGACGGTCGTCGTCACCCCCTGACCCCGACATCCGGCCCGTGGCGCGACGAGTGGCGCGACGCGCGCCGGCCCAGCCGCACCACGGTGGTGGCCAGGCGGGGCCGGATCCGGCGGCGCCACAGCTCCCGGGCGGTGACCAGGCCCGCCCGGAGCTCGTGACGGCGCGGGCCCGCCGAGGTCACGACCTGCACGTAGACGGCCTCGAGCTCCGCCGCCACCCGGGGAAGGGCCCGCTGCTGCACGACGGCGTCGCGCCCCAGTCGGCCCAGGCGTCGACGCTCGCCCGCATCCGCGGCGAGCCCCTCGAGGCGGGATCGCAGATCGAACCGGTCCCGTGCGTTCCCGATGTCGAGGCCGGCCGAGCGGCCACCGGTCGGCACCACGTTGTACCCGTGCTCCCGGAAGAAGGGGATCGAGCGCTCGTCCACCACGCAGAACCGGCCCACCTCGTCGTGGACGACGGCCACCCGCCCGTGCGCCATCGCACGCAGCACCGTGGTCCCCTGGCCGATCACGATGTCGGCCGCGGCGTAGGCCGGACGCGGCTCGACCAGCTCCCCGGTGAACACCGGGGGTGCCACGCCGTGCGCCGTCACCCGGGCCGCGTGGGCCTCGAAGCGAGCGCGGTCCGGGCCGTCACCGACGACCACGAGCCGGACCGGCCCGGAGCGGGCGAGGTCGGCCACCGCCTCGATGGTCGCCTCGATGCCCGGCCCCTTGTCCCGTTCGACGAGGCGCGACACCACCGCCACCACGAGCTCGTGCGGGCCGATCCCGTACGTGGCCCGGAAGTCCGTCCCGTCCACCCCGGGGTGGTCACGCGCCACGTCCACCGGCGGGGGCACCGCCACGACGAGCCCCGGGCGCCGGGACCGCAGCTCGGCGGCCAACGCCGGGCGGCCCCCGACGTTCAGGGCCACCCCCGGGGGCACGGCGTCGTCTCGCCGCCACAGCGAGTGCACCGAGCCGAGCAGGGGCCGGCCACCGACGAGACGGGCACCGAGGAAGGCCTCGGCGATGGCGTGGGGCTCGTAGGCGTGCACGAGATCCACGTCGTGGCGGCGTGCCACTCGGAGCAGGGCCACCACCGATCGCGGCGGCACCAGCTCGGCCGCCGGACGGTCCTCGACCACCAGGCCCGCGGCACGGGCCAGCTCGTGCACCGGACCGGCCGCCACGTACACCACCACGTCGTGGCCCCGGTCGCGCAGCGCGACGGCGAGATCGAGCGCGGCCAACGGGCTGCCCCCGATCGCGCCCGTGTTGGGCACCACCAGGATCCTCATCGGTCGGTGTCGGCGTCGGTTCGGGCTGCAGGTCGGGCCGGGGCCCCGCCGGTGGCCGAGCCGCGCACCCAGGCCCGGTGGAGCGCCCACAGACGCGCCCGGGCCGTCCACCGCAGCGCGCGGGGAGACGGATCGGGGCTGTTCCACGGGTCGTGCCGGTACTTGGGGACGAAGCCGTGCTCGAAGTGCAGCAGCAGCGACCGCCGGCGCGACAGGTGGGTCTGGCTCTCGGCGACCCGGATGCCCTCGTCGGCCAGCAGCCGGTAGCGGTGGCGCAGCAGCAGCCGACCCACTCCGGACCCCTGCGCCGCCGGCAGCACGCACAGGTAGTGCCCGAGCCCCACCTCCTCGTCGGCGCGGAACACCCCCACCGACGCCACGCCGGCGACGGTGCCGTCGGGAGCCACGGCGGCGACGGTGTGGCGGATGCGCACGACGGGGTGGCACAGCAGGGCCCGGCGGTGCTCCGCAGGACCCCAGCGCCGACCGAAGGCGGCGTTGAGGACCGTGAGCCAGCGCGTCACGTCGGCCGGATCGGACATGTCGAGCGGCTCGACGCGGTACGGGCTCGCCGCGTCGGGCGGGGGCAGCCCACGCAGGTCCGCGCACCGGGTCACGACCAGCACGTCGTCGAGGCGCGACCACGATGCCGGCCGGGACGGGCCGCGGGACGCCACGGGCACGACCTCAGCCGTCGTCGCCGTCGACCGGGAGCAGCCGGTAGCCGACGCTGCAGCGGTGGGTGTCGGACCAGACGGCGTGCCAGAAGCGCCGTTCGGGGTCGATGTCGAAGACCCGCAGGTCGGTCCCCGAGTCCCAGCTCGTGAAGAGCTCCCTCGACTCCTCGTCCAGGTACCGGAACCAGGAGCGCGCCGGCTCGTCCACGACGCTCAGGTAGAGACGTCGGCCCGGCACGCGGCTGTTGGTGTGCCAGCCCATCCAACCACCGGGCGGGTAGAGGAACAGCCCGCTCGACACGGCCCGCCGACCGGCGCCGCCCGGCAGGTCACCGAGGAGGTCGCCGACGACCGCGTCGAGCCGGGCCTTGGCGGCCTCCACGGCGGCGTCGGCGACCGAACCGGGCAGGCCGGCGGCGTTGAACACGAAGCAGTGGCCGAGCCCGTCCGCGGTGCGGACGTCGCTCACGTCGCCGCCGAGCCGGGCCTCGTCGAGCGCCGCCGGCGAGGTCGCCGCAGCGGCCCGAGCGGGATCGACGTCGAGGGCCCGGCCCGCGACCGCGGCCCGCTGCGCCGCCGCGCAGGCGTGGAGCGCGGCACGCAGGCCGGCGTCGTCCACGCTCGAGACGTGACAGAGCCGCTCGCCGAGGACGTCGCCGCTGATCGACCAGGCCTTCCCGTCGCGTGCAGGACTCCCGTCCCGCACCATCCTCCACCGACGTGGTGAGGTTACCAAGGCGGGTCTGACCCGGCGCCGGGCGAGCGGCCCTTCTACCCGGAGCGCGGCGCCGGCCCCCCGACCCGGGCCCCCCCCCCCCCCCCCCCC
>JALOLF010000049.1:0-41365 GCA_025456085.1 Acidimicrobiales bacterium | reverse complement strand
GACGCGCGAGAACCGGGAGGAGGTTCAGCCGGCCCGCTCGGCGCTGGCGGTCAGGAAGGCGTCCAGCAGGGGCTCGTCGTCGTGGAGGTCGGCGCCGGCCTCGCTGCGGCTGTGCGGGCCGGTGAAGGCGAACTCGGGGTGCCACTGCACGCCCGCCACCCACGTGGGGCCGTCCAGGCGGATCGCCTCCACCAGGCCGTCCTCGGCCGAGCGTGCCTCCACCCGCAGCCCCGCACCCAGGTCCTTCACCGCCTGGTGGTGCACGCTGTTCACCGTCACCCGGGCCGCACCGGGGTGCAGGCCGGCCAGCAGGGAGCCCGGTTCGAGCACCACGTCGTGGCGGTGGGCGTCGTAGTGCTCGGGGTGGCGGTGCAGCCGACCGGCCTCCACCTGGGTGGCGATGTCCTGGTACAGGGTGCCGCCGCGCCACACGTTCAGCAGTTGCATGCCCCGGCACACGCCCAGGATCGGTTTGCCGGCTGCCGAGAACGCCTCCACCAGCGCCAGCTCGTAGCGGTCGCGGGGCTCGTCGCCCTGCCACCGGGTCTCGAGCGGCTCCTCGCCGTAGGTGCGGGGGCACACGTCGGAGCCGCCGTGCAGCACCAGCCCGTCGAGGTCCTCGGCGAAGGCCGACGGCGGCGGCGAGCCCGGCCCCGTGGTCACCAGCGGGTAGGCCAGCGCGCCCCGGGAGGCCACCCAGTGCGCCATCGACTCCTCCACGTACAGCAGTCGCTTGGGCGTGAACACGGGGCGGTTCGGGTCCGGCGGCAGGAAGCAGGAGCTGATCCCGATGCGGAGCCGGCGTCGCATCTCCACGGCAGGGCCCGTCAGGAGAACGCCCGGGTGAAGATGACCCGGAAGTCCTCGAGGCCCACGGGGCGCGGGTTGTTGAGGTGGCAGGTGTCGGCGAAGGCCAGCTCCGACAGCGTCTCCCAGGCCTCCACGTCGACACCGGCCGCCACCAGCGACCGGGGCACGCCGATCTCGGCCTTGAGGTCGGCCAGCCACTCGACGAAGGCCTCGGGTCGGGTGTCGGCCAGCCCGACCGCCGTGGCGAGCTGCACGAAGCGGGCCGGCGCCGCCTCCACGTTGAACGCCAGTGCGTGGTCGATCATCACGCCGTTGGCCAGGCCGTGGTGCAGGTCGGCCGCCGTCCCCAGGGCGTGCGCCGTCGAGTGCACCAGCCCCAGGCCCTTCTGGAAGGCGATGGCACCCATCATGGAGCTCATGAGCATGCCGGCCCGGGCCTCGAGGTCGTGGGGCTCGCGCACCGCCCGGGCCAGGTTGGCCGCCCCGATGCGCAGGCCCTCGAGGGCGATGCCGTCGCAGATGGGGTGGTAGTCCTTGGCCAGGTAGGCCTCGATGTTGTGGGTGAGGGCGTCCATGCCCGTCGCCGCCGTGATGTCGGCCGGGAGCCCGACCGTGAGCACCGGGTCGGCGAACACCGCCCGCGCCAGCAGGTGGGGCGAGAAGATGATCCGCTTCACGTGGGTCTCGTCGTCGCCGATGACCGCGCTGCGTCCGACCTCGCTGCCCGTCCCGGCGGTGGTGGGCACGGCGACGAACCACGGCACGGCGTCGGTGATGGGCGGCGCGTCGGGCAGGCCGTCCTCGTAGTCGAACAGCGCCCCCGGGTGCGACGCCAGCAGCGCCACCGCCTTGGCCACGTCGAGCGACGCGCCGCCCCCCACCCCCACGATGCCGTCGGCGTCGTGGGCCCGGTAGGCCGCCACCCCGGCGGTGACCTGCGAGGCCAGCGGGTTGCCCCACACCCCGTCGAAGGTGCCCGGCGCCAGGCCGGCCTCGCCCAGCGCCGTCACCAGCTCCGCGAACACCGGCAGCGTCGCCACTCCCCGGTCGGTCACCACCAGCGGTCGGCGGATCCCCACCTCGTGCAGGTGGGGCGCCAACAGATCGATCGCGCCCGTCCCGAAGTGGATGTCGGTGGGGAAGCTGAAGCGCGTGATGGACATGGCGGTCCTCCCGTGGTCCCGAGGCGAAACACTAGGTCCCGCCGCGGCGCTCACCACGACGATGGCAGCTCCGACGGTCGGTCGCCCCGGTGGTGCTCGTCGCCCTCCCACCACGCCTCGGCCCCCGCAGGCAGCGCCAGCCCGAGCGCGGCGCGGGCGGTGAGGGCCTCGGCCACCTCCTGCTTGGCGGCCCGCAGGGCCCCGAGGTCGCCGGTGCCGCCGCCGGCCGGGGCGTGCCACCACGCCTCCTCCAGGTACCAGGCCCGGTCGCGGGCCACGACCGCCCGGTCGGTCAGGGCCATGGCCCGGGCCCGCACGTCGTCGTCGAGGTCGGCCAGGGCCTCCTGGGCCCGCAGGTGGCCGTAGTCCATGTCGAGGCGCAGGAGGCCCTCGTTCACCTCGAAGGCCCCCACCACGTCGACCGTCGGCACCACCGTGCGCAGCTCCGCACCCGCCGGTCGCTGCACCCGGAGCTGCGAGCGCTGGGCCGAGGCGAAGGCGATCTCGGCGCTCGAGCGGGCGTGGACCTGCAGCAGGTTCGACCGGGTGAAGTCCCGGTCGTCGTACGCCGGGTGCAGGGGTACGGCCACGATCGCCACCACGAGCTCCGCCCCCAGGGCGTAGGCCGCCTCCACCGGGACGTTCTGGCCCACGCCGCCGTCGTTGTAGGGCTCGCCGGCCACCAGCCGGGGCGGGAACACGATGGGGGCGCTCGACGACGTGAGCACCGCCTCCACCAGGTCGACGGGTCCGACCGGGCCCGAGGCCGTCGACACCGGGGTGACGGCATCGTCCTCGACGAGGAGCCCGGTGCCCGTCACGTACCGGGTCGCCCCCTCCCGCAGTGCCGTGACCGCCAGGCGCAGCTCGACGCCGGGCCGGGCCACCCGCTGCGGGTCGAGTGCCGCGATGCCGCCGCCGCCGTGGCGCAGCGCCTCCTCCAGCGGATCCAGGGTGAGGAACGACGAGGCGTGGTCGGGCAGGTCGTCGAGGGCCCGCCGCAGCTCGGGCACCGACACGATGGCCTCGTGCAGCGCGTGCAGCCGGCGCCGCCAGTGGTGGCGGCGGTGCGGTCGGGCGCCCGGCCCGCTCCCGCCCGACGCGGCAGCGCCCGACGCGGCAGCGCCCGACGCGGCGGGTGACGGCGCCGCAGCGCCCGACGCGGCGGCTGACGGCGTCGGGTCCACGCCCGGGGGCGGCGCCGGCCGCACCTCCAGGAAGGCGTCCAACGCCCGGCCCAGATCGGTGTCGGCCAGGTCGGCCAGCCAGGGCTGCCGCCCGAAGACCACGTCGATGTCGGTCATGGCCAGCAGGTCGGCGCGCAGCTCGGCCACCTGGGGGCGCAGCTCGTCGAGCGTGCGGGCCTGGGCCAGCTTGGATCCCACGATGGCACCGGCGGACGCCGCGGTGACCACCTCGGGCACCAGCGCCGCCTCCCCCACCAGGTAGCGCAGCGCACCGACCTCGAAGGCCCCCTTGGTGCCGCCCCCGGCGAGCACGAACCCGACCCGTGGGTCCCCCATCACGTCCTCCTCTGCACCCGCAGCACCCGCGGCACCCGCGGCGTCAGATGATCTCGAAGTAGCGGGCCAGCTCCCAGTCCGTCACCGCGTCGCAGTACTGGCGCCACTCCCACTCCCTCGTGGCCACGAAGTGGTCGACGAAGGCGTCGCCGAACAGCTCACGGGCCGCGGCGGAGCCGTGCAGGCGCTCGGTCGCCTCGGCCAGCGTGCGGGGCAGCCGCGCCCCCCGCTCGTCGGTGTAGCCGCTGCCCGAGGTGGGCTCGTCCAGCTCCAGCCCGTGCTCGATGCCCCACAGGCCCGCACCCAGCGAGGCGGCCACCGCCAGGTGGGGGTTCACGTCGGCGCCCGGCACCCGGAACTCCAGGCGGGTGCTGCGGTCGGTGCCCGGGATGAACCGGCAGGCCACCGTGCGGTTGTCGATGCCCCACGTCGCCCGGGTGGGCGCCCAGAACCCGTCGACGAGGCGCTTGTAGCTGTTCACGGTCGGCGCCACGAGGGCCAGCAGCTCGGGCAGCAGGTGCAGGACGCCGGCCACGTAGGACCTCGCCCGGGGGCTCATCCGCCAGTCGGCGTCGCCGTCGAAGAAGACGTTTCGCTCGCCGTCTGCGGTCCACAGGCTCTGGTGGACGTGGCCGCTGCAGCCCGGCAGCGCCGTGTTCCAGCGGGCCATGAAGGAGGGCAGGATCCCGAACCGGTGGGCGATCTCCTTGACGCCCGCCTTGAACAGCACGCCGCGGTCGGCCGCTTCCAGGGCCCCGGAGTAGATGACGGCCGCCTCGAACACCCCCGGCCCCGTCTCGCAGTGCAGCCCCTCGAGGGGGACGCCGAACCCCCGCAGGTCCCGCAGCAGGGCGTCGAAGAAGGGCTGGTTGTGCGTCTGGCGCACCACCGAGTAGCCGAACATGCCGGGCGTCAGCGGCTCCATGCCCCGGAACCCCTTGGCGTGCACCGAGGCGGGTGACTCGAGGAAGTTGAACCACTCGAACTCGAGGCCCACCTTCGACGAGTAGCCGGCTTCCTTCGCCCGCTGGAGCACCGACTTGAGCACGAGTCGGGGGCACACCTCGACGCCGGGCGTGGATCCCACGTAGTCGCCCAGGAAGAAGTGGCGGCCGTCCTCCCACGGGATGGTGCGGTGCGTGGCCAGGTCGATGCGGACCTCGCCGTCGGGATAGCCGGAGTGCCAGCCGGTGTAGGAGGTGTTGTCGTAGCACTGGTCGTTGGCGTCCCAGCCGAACACCACGTCGCAGAAGCCGAACCCCTGCGCCACCGAGGACACGAACTTCTCGACGTCGAGGTACTTGCCGCGCAGCACGCCGTCGATGTCGACGACCGCCACCTTCACGTGGTCGGAGGCCGCAGCCCGCACGGCGGCCAGGATCCGCTCCTGCTCGCCGAGCTCCTCGACCGGAGCGAAGTAGTCGCCGTACGCCACGGGCGGGAGCATACGCGCCGCGCCCCGACCGGGCCGGACCCGCGCCGTCCGCCGCCGCACTGGGACCGCGTTCGACTGTCGGAATCCGACAGTGCGCCGCACAACCAACCCTGGTGCCGCACTGGATCCGCGCCCCACCATCGGAATCCGACAGCCACCCGCCATCCCACGCCGGCCGCCGCGCTGGATCCGCGCCCCACCATCGGAATCCGACAGTGCGCCGCACAGCCAATCCGCCAGGCGGAGGCGGAGGCGGAGGCGGAGGCGGAGGCGGAGGCGGAGGCGGAGGCGCTAGTCGGCGAAGGCGACCGCCGGCTCGGGCTGCGACACCCGCGGCACCCGCCGCGTCACCCAGAGCCGCACGAGGATGGTCGTCGCGCAGGCGAAGAGCACCACGCCGTAGGCGACGACCGCCGCGTCACCGACCACGACGCCGTAGCTGCCCCACAGCGTGGCGTCGGCCAGCGCGATCCACCACGTCGGAGCGGCCACGCCCCGCAGGTCATCGGAGCGCAACGCCTCCAGCACCTGTGGACCCTGGTTGACCAGCACGCTCACGCCCAGCAGCGCCACCAGCCCGCCGGTGTAGGCGGCCACGAGGATCGTGGCCAGCCACAGCCCGGCGAGGAGGAGATCGCCACGGCTGGTCCGCCGGCGCAGCAGCACCACGGTCCAGATGCCCGGCGGGAGGGCCAGCACCGCCACCAGCCACACGGGGACGAGCCCGGCCCCCAGCCCGTACAGCAGCCACGCCAGGTCGCTCAGGGCGCTGTTCATCGCCGCCAGGGGGGACACGCCCTGCGGCGTCCCGGTCCGCCACAACCGGATGGGCTGGGGGAGCAGACGCACGAGGAACACGGCCGAGGCCAGCCAGCCGAGCAGTTCCGGGTCCACCCGACGAGGCTACCGGCGCCACCCCCCGGCCCCGCCCCGGCGCCACCCCCGCCGGCGCCACCCACGCCGGCGCCACCCCCGCCGGCGCCACCCACGCCGGCGCCACCCCCGCCGGCGCCACCCCCGCCGGCGCCACCCCCGCCGGCGCCACCCCCGACGGCCGGCCGAGCGGACCGCAGCCGTCAGTTCCAGTCCTCGCCCAGGCCGGGGATCTCGGGCCGGCCGGGACGCCCGATGACCACGTCCTCGTCCTCCTCGACGTCCCGGCCCTGATCGAACCGCGGCTCGCACGGCTCGCCGTCGGGGTCCTCCTCCAGCTCGAGCGCCACGGCCACGTCGATGCGGCACGTGGTCGCCCCGTTGCGGGGATCGTTCGCCTCGACGCCCGTGGACTGGAGCAGCTCCAGCAGCTCGTCCACGTCGCCGTCCACGCCGGCCGAGCGCAACAGGGCCCAGGCGCCGCTCACATGGGGAGCGGCCATGGAGGTGCCGCTGTAGACCACGTAGTCGTCCTCGCCCGACGCCGACGCCACGTTGTCGCCGGGCGCCACGAGGTCGAGCTGGGGGGAGGTGTTCGACCAGGTCGCCACCACGTCGCGCTGGGTCACCGACCCCACCGCCACCGCCGAGGTGACGCACGCCGGCGAGCCCACGGCGTCCTCGAGGCTCTCGTTCCCGCTCGCCACCACGGTGGGGATGCCGAGCTCGGCCAGGGCCTCGATCTGCTCGGTGTAGCCCGACTCGGCCCGGTCGCAGCTGTCCTGGTACTCGCCGTAGCCGAGGCTCAGGTTGACCGCGGCGATCTGGTACTCGTCCACCAGCTCCTCCCGGACGTACTCGAGGGCGTCCAGCACGTCGTCGTCGTAGGCGGAGGGGCACCACGTCGAACCGCAGACGTCGATGCGCTCGTCGGTGAAGACCCGGATGGCGATGAGGTCCGCGCCCGGAGCCACGCCGCTGCGGCCGCCGGGCCCGTCGTCGCCCACGGCGATGCCGGCGACATGGGTGCCGTGGTCGCAGTCGGGGCTCTCGCACGGTGCCGCCGCGCCCTGGCCGACCATGCTGTCCTCGCCGTTGGGGCACTGCCCGAAGTGGGTGAAGCAGGCCTCCTCGACGACCCGGTCCTCGAAGTAGGGGTGGTCGGCCTCGACACCGGTGTCGATGACCACGACCGCCCAGCCCTCGCCGGTGATGCCCTCGTCGTGGGCGGTACCGGCGCCGATTCGGCCGGCGGTGTCCTGTGTCTTGTTCAGCGCCGCCGGCTCGGCCGACGGCCCGTCGCCGACCGATCCCGACTCATCCGGCACCGGAGCCGGTACGGCCCTCCCCTTGGCGTCCTCGGCCGCCTGGCGCACCGACACGGCGCCGGCGACCAGCACGACGGACATCCCCGCCACCACGATGGCGATGACGAAGGCGATGACGACGGCCGCGAACGTGGAGGGACCCCGCGTGGCCGCCGGCTGGAGGTTCTGTGCATCCCGCATACCCGTACGAGTCGCACGGAGGCCCGCTCGGGTATGTCGCGTTCGTCACATGCCGCCCAACCCTGCCCAACCGCGCCCCGCTGAACACGAAATCGGGTCCTACGAGGTCGGTCTCCGGCTTCGAATCGACCGATTTCGGGTGGATGACGGGCGGGAGCGGCCGGGCGGGCGCGGCCGGGCGGGCGCGGCCTGCTCAGGACGGCGTCGGCACGGGCGCACCCACCAGCTCGGCGAGCCGGGGCGCCACGTCGGTCGCCTCGCCGTAGACCAGTCGGTAGCCGGGGGTGCTCCACCCCAGACCGGCCAGGCGGCTGAAGCCCTCGCGTCGCGAGGCCGGCAGGTTCATGGCCGTCTCGAGCAACGCCACCAGCAGCTCCGAGGGCTCCAGCGGCGTGAGGACGGTCTCGGCGCCGGCCTCGTAGCGGGGCAGCACGATCGCCGCGGGCCCGGGGAACCGGTCGAAGCTCACCGCCCCCAGACTCGACGGCCGCACGTACACCGACGACCCGGCCAACGACCGGTGGGGAGGCTCGATGACGGGCAGCTCGCCCAGCACGGACTCGGAACCCAGGTCGAAGGCCAGGGGACGGGCGAGCCCCGTCACCCATCCCTCTCCGTCGATGCGCACGGCTTCCTCGGTGACGAAGGTGAGGCCGTGGCGGACCAGCGCCGCGACGAGCGAGGTCTTGCCCGAACCTCCGGCGGCCGGCAGCACCAGGAGGCCGCCCGGGCCGGCGACGGCGCCCGCGTGCACGACCGGGTCCCCCACGGCGGCGACGCTCTCACGGGTCACGAGCCGCACCAGCGTCGGCACGAGCCCCGACCGGGTCGTGGTGGTCAGGACGATCCGGCCGTCGAGCAGCACGTCGAGCGCACCGTCGGCACCGGGACCGGTTGCCGGCAACACGGCCACCGTCATCGACGCCGTCGCACCGTCGGGCGCGGACGGGAAGGACGCGAAGACGTCGCGCAGGTAGCCGGCCAACGTCTCGTCGTGGGTGAGGAGCTGCACGTGCTGCCCCAACGCCTCGAACACGGGCGTGACCGGGGGCAGGTGGGCCCAGTCCTCCCGGGGCCGCGCCCGCGGCGTCGACGACGCGATGGCCTGGTCGGCGGTGCTCGGGGGCGGAGCCTCGTGCGACGCACCGCCGGATCCGTTGGCGCCGTTCACGCCGTCGTCAGCCGCACCGTTGCCGGCTACACGGCCGGCTACACCGACGGCCCCGTCGACGCCGTTGCCATGGCTGGCGCCGTTCCCGGCGGCTCCGTTCGCACCGTTCGCGCCGTTCGCGCCGTTCGCGCCGTTCGCCCCGGCACCGGCACCAGCCCCGTTGCGGCCCGGCGACGTCGGCCGCCCCGGACGCAGCGACAGGCGACGCCGCGGCGCCGCGGCGCCGACGGCCGCGAACCCGACCACCTCCGGCTCCTGCACGTGGGGCGTCCCGTCGGGACCCACCACCGGCACGCCGCCGGTGTAGGAACCCAGGTCGTGCAGCGCGCCCTCGTCCACGAGCTGCACCACCACCGTGGCCACGTCGCGCAGCATCAGCTCGCGCTCCACGCCGTAGCGCTCGGCGAGCGTGTCGGCGATCTGGCGGACCGTGGCCAGCCCCGTGCACTCGTCGAGCACCGCGGACGCCTCGGGGCTGAGCAGGTGCACCATCTCCCGCCGGGGGTCGTAGATGACCGTCCGGTCGCCCAGCTCCGCGATCCACACATCCTCGTTCGGGTGCGGGAACAGCTTCGGGATGCCGTCGGTGCCGGCCTTGCGGGCCACCCGCAGGTCGAGCAGGTGCGCAGCCTTCGCCGTGAGCCGACGGTACGCCTTCTCGTGGACGCCGACGTTGCGCTCGAGCTGGTCGGAGCGCGCCGCGGCCCGTGCCTGCAGGAAGGCCCGGGCCGGCCCCGACTCGGGCACGTCACGGAAGATGCGGTGCCGCAGCGTCCACGCCTCGGTGCCGGGCAGGAACCGACGCAGGAGCGTGCCGGCCACCAGCACGTCGGTCGAGAACGAGCTCGCGTCGAGGTACCAGCGGTCGATGGCCAGCTTCGAGGGGAGCACCGTGCGCCGGTAGCCCGAGCCGTCGGGCGTGGCGCTGATGACCTCTCGCTCCCAGTCGCTCACCACGAGCTGGGTGGGCCCGGCGATGCCCGGCGGCACCCGCAGCACGTCCTGCCAGGCCGGAGCGTCGAGATCGACGTAGTCGGGGCTCTCCGGTCGGGGACCGAGCAGCAGCATGTCGCCCAGGGCCACGTTCCAGAGCTGGGGCAGCTCGTCGAGGTGCACGGCGCGCATGCGCCGGCCGATGTCGGTGATCCGGTCGTCGGTGGTGCCGTTGGTGAGGGTGGAGCCCGAGGCCCGACCGTCGGGGCGCTCGGCGCGCATCGAGCGCAGCTTCCACATGCCGAACACCCGGCCGTCCCGGCCCACCCGCGGCACCCGGATCAGTGGCGGACCGCCGTCCTCGCGGCGCACGACCCACCCGAGCAGCACGACCAGCGGCGCGCTGAGCACCGCCAACATCGCCGCGACGACCCGGTCCAGCACGAGGCGGAACCGCAGCCAGCTGTGGAGCTCGTCGGGCTCGGTCTGCTCCGCCTGGTCACGTGGCTCTGGGGTCTGCGTCACGCTCGTCGTCGTTCCCACCGTCTGCCCCGCATCCGGCCGCGAAGCACCCGGTCACACTAGTCGCTGAGGGCACCCGGACGATGCGCCGGGACCCGGACTCCGGACGAACCCGCCGACCCGGGTCCACAGCTGTTCATCGGCCCCTCGGCGCCGGACCTGAGGGCGAGGGGGCGAGTCCGCACGCGGCGACCGCTCCGGGATCAGGCGAACGACGTGTTCGGCCGGGCCGCCCAACCGGCCCGGCCCAGCGCTGCCATGCCCGTGGCCAGGCTGGCCAGCTGCTCCCGGTAGGCCTGCGCCCCGACGCGGCCCCACTTGCCGTGGCCCGGCAGGACCCAGTCCACGCGCAGCTCGCCGAGGCGGGCCATGGTGGCCGTGAGCACCTCCCACGAGTACCACGTCTGGTTCGGGAACACGTCGAGCTCGCCACGGCGGTGGTTCCAGTGCAGCGTGTCCCCGGTGAACAGGTACCGGTCCTCGAGGTGGAACACCACGTGGCCCCGGGTGTGGCCCGGTGCCGGCACGATGCGCAGCCCCGGCCGCACCTCCACCGGCTCGTCGCCCTCCACGAGATCGGTGGCGAACGGCGCCGCAGAGCGCTCCTCGGCGTGGATCCACACCCGGGCGCCGTAGCGCTCGGCCCACCGTTCGGCATCGGCCACGTCGTCACGGTGCGTGAGCAGCACGTGGTCGACACCACCCAGCGCGTCGACGGGCTCGGCGAGGCGGCGGGTGAAGCGGGGCGAGTCGACGAGCAGGTTCCCCTCCGGCCGCACCGCGAGGTACGAGTGGGCGCCGTAGGACGACGGGTCGTTGTAGCCGCACAGGTGGATGCCGTCGGCGAGCTCCCAGGGGAAGACGCCCTCGGGTGCCCGCCGCCGCGAGATCGTGCCGATGGACTGGGTGGGACAGCACAGCGCCGCCCGCCACATGGCCGCGTCCTCCTCGGCGGTCTCGGGCTGACGCTGCACCACCGACAGGCCGTGGCGCGACCCGATCAGCCCGGGGGCGTAGTGGCGGGCGGCGTCGCACTCGATGCACCGGGTGTCGACGAACCAGTCACCCTCGACGTTGTCGGGATGGCGTTGGTCGGGTCGGGCCATACCCGTCGAGGCTACGGCGATCCCCACCGGCCGTGACGGCCTCGCTCCGGCCTCGCCACCCGAAATCGCGCGTCTGGAACCCGGAGACCGACGTCGGAGGACCCGATTTCGGGTGCAGCGGGGGGTGCAGCGAGGGGGGTGCGGCGCTCAGGCGTCGACGGAGGCGCGGGAGGGCTCGGCGGCCGGCTCGGCGGTGGACGGCGCGGCAGGAGCCGTGGCGTCCAGCGCGGCCCGGGTCAGACGCCACATGGTCTTGCAGTCGGGGCAGAAGTACGTGGCCGAGGTCTCGACCAGGTCCACGTGGTCGACGAGCCCCCAGGACGGGCACTCGGGGCATCGGCACGGTCCACCCAGCACGACCTGTCCGCCGCGGGCCCGCACCCGTTGGGCCATCTCGATCTCCTCCGGCGAGGGACCCGTCGAAACCGTCCGCTTGCGCCGCAGCATGGCTGTCCTGCCTCCCGATGACGTGGTGGTCCGACCACCCGGGAGCGTAGACCGCAGCACCGGTCAAGGAAAGGTCAAGAACGGGTCAACTCAGTCGGTGACGACCTCGCCCCCGGCGGCCTGCCACTCCTGGATGCCACCGAGGTCGTAGAGACTGGTGAAGCCCATGCCCGCCATGGTCTGCGCAGCCAGCGCCGACCTGCGCCCGGTGCGGCAGTACACGACGTAGGTGGCGTCCTTGTCGAGCTCGCCGACCTGCGCCTCGAAGTTCCCGCCCTCGACGTCGATGTTGACCGCTTCGGGCAGGTGACCGCTGGCGAACTCCTCGGGCGTGCGCACGTCGAGCACCACGGCGTCGGGTTGCTCGGCGAGCAGGGTCTGGCCGTCGGCCGGGCTCAGGAGCTCGACCGTGGCACCGGACGAGTCGCCCGCCGCCGCTGACGACGAGGACGCCTCACCGGCACCGGCGGTCTCGTCGGCGTCGTCGCTGCAGGCAGCGAGGGGAGCGGTCAGGGCCAGGACGGCGGCGAGGCCGGCGGCGGCACGACGGACGGTGCGGGACATGGGACGGCCTCCGG
This sequence comes from Acidimicrobiales bacterium, assembly GCA_025456085.1. Classification (GTDB taxonomy): domain Bacteria; phylum Actinomycetota; class Acidimicrobiia; order Acidimicrobiales; family Acidimicrobilacustridaceae; genus JALOLF01. Next base: position 29,296 of record JALOLF010000049.1, on the reverse strand, counting down.
GCTCGGGCGGGTCCGCGGTTGTGCGGCGTTCCCCGACAGGATACCCCCTGGGGTACACCGGGCGACAGCACGGGCACCGCGGTCGCACGGAGGCCCACTCCAGGCTGCCGCTCGACGCCGATCGGCGGCGACTCCCCCACCCCGGCGACGCTGCGGGCCACGCACGTCCCGGCGGATCTTCCGGGAACCTTCGGCCCGCGGCCGCGCTCTCACCGTCGAGGAGGAAGATGTGGCCGTGACCATGCTCCAGGTTCCGCCGGCGCCGAGCCCCGTCGAGGGCACGCCCGGCCCGGCCGCGCCCACCGGCCTGACGCCGGCGGCGCCCGTGGTGGCCATGCCAGTCGTGGCCACCACCGCCACCGCCAATCCGGCCACCCCGGGCCAGCCACCCACCGTGGAGCTCGGCATCCCGGGCCTCGACGGCGCCGTGGAGATCGGTCGCGGCGGCTACGCCCGCGTCTACCGGGCCCACCAGCGCTACCTCCAGCGCCTCGTGGCGGTGAAGATCGTGGGTCGGGTCGCCTCGGATCCGCAGGCCACCCGCCGGTTCTGGCACGAGTGCCAGGTGCTCGGCCGCCTGGGCGCGCACCGCCACATCGTGACCGTCTACGACGCGGGGCTGACGGCGGAGCTGCAGCCGTACCTGGTCATGGAGTTCCTGCCCGGCGGCTCGCTCACCGAGCGCCTCCAGCGGCACGGACGCATGCCCTGGCTCCACGTGCTCGGCATCGGACAGGCCCTGGCCGACGCCCTGGCGACGGTGCACGCCACCGGGGTCCTCCACCGTGACGTCAAGCCGTCGAACGTGCTGCTGGCCGAGGACGGACGGCCGGTGCTGGCCGACTTCGGCATCAGCCGCCACATGGGCGTGCCCACGACGACCGTCGAGGGGTTCATCGGGTCGCTGCCCTACGCCTCCCCCGAGGTGCTCCAGGGCGGGACGGCCGGCGAGGCCTCCGACGTGTGGAGCCTGGCCGCGACCCTCTACACAGCGATCACCGGCAGCCCCCCGTTCGGCATCGACCTCGAGCAGGCGGCGGTGGCCGGCCGCATCGTGTCCAGCCCGCCTCCTCCGCTGGCGCCGTGGGGCGTGCCGCCGCACGTCGAGCAGGTGCTGGCCATGGGTCTGGCCAAGCACGAGTCGTGGCGCCCCTCGGCCGCCGCGTTCCGCGACCACATCGCCTGGGCCCGCCACGTCAGCTCCTCGGCGCCCCCGCCGCCCACGACCACCGGACGTCGCACCACCCGCCGCTGAGCCCACACTCCCCGGCAGCCGGCACCGGCCGACGGCCGCCCCGGCAACGCTCCGAGCTCACCCGTGGTCGGTGCCCTGCTCCTCGAGCAGCACGGCGAAGAACTCCCGGTCGTGGAACAGCGACACGTCCGACAGGTACATCTTCCCGTAGCGCTCGAAGTACATGAGCTGCTTGGTGAGCAGGAACGTGCCCCGGTCGAACTCCGACGCGACGCCACCGTGGTCCTCCACCATGGCCCGCAGGCGGCGCTGCTCCCGGAACCGCTTGACGATCGCGCCCACCGACAGCCGCTGCGCCTCCAACCCCCTCGCCTTGGCCACCTGCTGCTGGGGGGCCTGCATCATCTCGGCCAGGCTCACGTCACCGAAGGGCCGGGTCAGCACGGGCTCCATCACCGAGCGCACGAAGTGCACGAGCTGGTCGTCGTCCATGCCCAGGCCCTCCCGGATGGCGGGCCCGTAGGTGCGGGTGATGTGGGCGGCGATGTCGACCCACGCCGAGTCGTCGCCCAGGGCGGCGGCGATCATGCGCCGGAAGAAGTGGTGGGTCTGGGGATCGAGGCGCCCGACGATGCCCCAGTCGATGACGCCGATGCGCCCGTCGGGCATGAACAGCAGGTTCCCGGCGTGGACGTCGCCGTGGAAGTTCCCCCACCGGATCGCCGTCATGAGGAACGCCTGCACCACCTGCTGCACCACCGGCCGGGGGTCGTGGCCGAAGTCGGCGATGGTCGACAGGTCGTCCACCGGCACGCCGTCGATGAACTCCATGGTCAGCACCCGGCTGCCCGACAGCTCGGGGAGCGGCTCGGGCACCGTCACCAGGGGCAGGTCCACCAGCGACAGCAGCACCCGGTAGTGGGCCATGGCCCGGGCCTCGTTGCGCAGGTCGAGCTCCTCACCCATCTGCGCCCGGAACCCGTCGAACATCTGCAACAGTGAGCCGGCTATCTGCTCCCCCGTCTGGCGGGCCACGAAGTCGAGCAGCGGCTCGAGCAGGTCGAGGTCGATGGCCACCCGACGCTCGATCCCGGGCCGCAGCACCTTCACCGCCACGTCCCGGCCGTCGTGGGTGGTGGCCCGGTGGACCACGGCGATGGAGGCCCGCCCGATGGGCTCGGGGTCGACGTGCGCGAAGCAGTCCTCGAGGTAGCGGCCCAGGTCGTCCTCGATGACGTGGCGCACCTGCTCGAAGGACACCGCCGGGCCGGTGTCGAGGCAGGACCGGAACTCGTTCGCCACCTCCTCGCCGAAGACCCCGGGCGCCGAGCCGACGAGCTGGCCGAACTTCATGAACGTCGTGCCCAGCTCCTCGAAGGTGAGCCGCAGCGGGCGGGCGAAGGCGTTCTCGGGGATGGCCTGGTGGCGGGCGGCCCGGTAGGCGAGCGGCGCGAAGTGCCGGGTGGTGACCCGGCCGATCTGCCACGCCCGGGCCCGCAGCTGTCGCCCGGTCGTGTCGGGGAAGCGCCGGGGGAAGACCCGGGGCGCCACGAGGTGCTCGGGGTCCAGCCCGGCCTCATCCACCACGCGCCTCCTCGTCCACCGCCGTCACCGTAGCGACCGGGGGTCGCGCTCAGGCAACCGGCGGCACCGGCGGCGGGCCCGCGTGCTGGCAGATCCAGGTGTGCATGGCGATCCCGGCGGCCACGGCGGCGTTGAGCGACCGGGTCGAGCCGTACTGCGCGATCGAGCACACCCGCTCCACCGCCTCCCGCATGTCGTGCGACAGGCCCGGGCCCTCCTGCCCGAACACCAGCACGCAGCGCTCGGGCAGGTCGGTCCGCTCGAGCGGCACCGCGCCGGGGAGGATGTCGATGCCGATCAGCGGCAGCGCCTCGCCGCCGGGCCCCGCCGACGCGGCCCACGCCACGAGATCGGCGACGCACGGGTGGTGTCGGACGTGCTGGTAGCGGTCGGTCACCATCGCACCGCGCCGGTTCCAGCGCTTCCTCCCCACGATGTGCACCTCCGCGGCCAGGAAGGCGTTGGCGGTGCGCACGACGTTGCCGATGTTGAGGTCGTGCTGCCAGTTCTCGATGGCCACGTGGAACGGGTGCCGCCGGGAGTCGAGCTCGGCCACGATGGCCTCGTTGCGCCAGTAGCGGTAGCGGTCGGCCACGTTGCGGCGATCCCCGCCCGCCAGCAGTTCGGGATCGAGGCGCGGGTCGTCGGGCCACGGCTGCGGGTGCGGCCCCACCCCGACCTCCGGGTCGGTCCCGGCGCCGACCCGCCCGCCTGGTTCCGCACCGACGCCGACACGCGCCCCTGCGCCCGGGGCCTCGCCCGTCCTCGCGTCCGCGCCACCTCCCGCCTCCGAGCCACCGGCGCCACCGATCTCCGTGTCGCGACGGGGGCCCGCACCGGCGGCGCCGCCTCTGTCCGGTTCCCGCGCAACCTGCTCCTCCACATGACCCCTTCCCCACCGGCGGCGGCGAGCCGTCCCTCGCTTCGCGAGCAAGGCCCCCACTGTCGCAGAGCCCGACCACCCCGGGCGACGCCTCCCTGGACCTCGACCGCCCACGGCGACAGACTGCCGGTCGCACCCGTGCCTCGCCGCCCCGCGGCCTCCCCGTCCCCACGACCAGGAGCCCGCCGATGGCCACCCACGAGGCCGACCAACGGATCGCCTCCGTCGCCAGCCACCAGCACGGCGTGTTCAGCCGCCGCCAGGCGCTCGACGCCGGAGCGACCCCCAAGCTGATCGAGGTGCGCCTCCGTCAGGGCCGCTGGGTTCGGCTCGACACCGCGGTGTACGGACTCGCCGGCCACCCCGACACCTGGCCCCGCCAACTCATGGCCGCCGTCGTGGGTGAGCGCGACGCGGTCGTGTCGGGCCCCGCTGCGGCCGCGCTCCACACGCTCCCGGGCTTCCACCCCTGCGAACCGCACCTCACCATCCCCCGTGGCACCGGCACACGGAGCCACCTCGCCGCAGTCAGGCGCTCCTCGTGGATCGAGCGCACCGAGGTCGACGGCATCCCGGTCACGCCGATCGTACGGACGCTGTTCGACCTCGCCGCCCACCCGGTCCCCACCGCCGCGCTCGTCCGTGCGCTCGACGAGGCGCTTGCCAGCCGACGCGTCACGCTGCGCCTGCTCGAACGCCGGCTCGACGCTGTCGCCCCTCGGCGCGACAGAGGGGTCGCCACCATGCGCCGGCTGATCGAGGCCCGCCGCGCCGGCCAGGCCATCCCCGAGAGCGAGCTCGAGGCCCTGCTGCACGAGATCCTTGCGGACGAACGCGTCCCACCGTGGGTCGCCCAGGCGCCCCTGCCGTGGGAGTCCGAGAGTCGCCGGCGGGTCGACGTCCTCATCCCGTCCTGGCGCCTCATCATCGAAGCGGACGGCCGTCGGTGGCACACCCGGGACCAGGACTTCCAGCGAGATCGGGAACGCGACAACCTCGCGGCCGCACACGGCTACCGCGTGCTGCGGTTCACGTGGCAAGACCTCACCGAACGGCCACGCTACGTGCTCGAGATGATCCTCGCTGTGGGCGACGTGGCAGCTCAATGAGGGCAGCCGCGCACGAGGGCGCCGTTTCACCCCCTGTGGGGGAAGAACGACGCCCTCGTCGAGCCGAAACGGTCAATCGACGGGCCAGCGGGCGGCCATCTCGCGCATCTCGTCCCGAAAATCGGGGTGTGCGATCTCGGCCAGGGCCTGGGCGCGCTCACGGATGGTCTTGCCGCGCAGCTCGGCCGCCCCGTACTCGGTGATGATCACGTCGACCTGGTGGCGGGGCGTGGTCACGATGGTCCCGGCGGCGAACTTGGGCACGATGCGCGACGTGAGCTCGCCGCCCCGGGAGGCCGTCCGATGCCCGAGTACTGCGTGCCGTCGATGGTGTCGGCCACGACCTGGCCCGAGAGATCGACGCTGATGGCACCGTTGATGGTCACCATGTTGCGGTTGCGGGCGATGATCTCGGGGGTGTTGATCATCTCGACGGGCAGGAACCGCACCTCGTCGTTGCCGTCGAGCCACTCGTACAGCTCGGGCATGCCGGCGGCGAAGGTGCACACCGAGACGCCGTCGTACATGCCCTTGTGCTTGTTGGAGACCTTCCCCGCCTGGTGCAGGTGCATGAGGCCGGTGGTGAACATCTCGGTGTGCACGCCGTAGTCGCCGCCGTCACCCTCGGCCAGGATCTTGGCGATGGTGGACGGGATGGCGCCGATGCCGGTCTGCACCGTCGAGCCGTCGTGGAAGTACTGCGAGGCGTGCTCGGCGATGGAGCGCTCCACCTCGGTGGCCTCGCCGTCGTCGATCACGATGGGCTGCCGGTCGCCCTGCACGATGAAGTCGGCCTCGTCCACGTGGATGGCGTGGCGGTGGTCGGGCGGGAAGCCGTAGGTGAAGGGGAAGTTCTCGTTGATCTCGACGACCAGGAGCCGGTCCGGGTCGGCGCCCGCCCGGTGGTACTCGGCGACCGACGATCCGGCGTACAGCGACAGGCTCATGTAGCCCTCGTCGTCGGGCGGTGCCACGACGGTGGTGACGACGCGGGGGTTGAGCTCCTGCAACAGGGGTCCGAAGCGGCGGAAGTCGGCGGGGATGAACTCGATGTCGCTGCCGCTGTCACGGAAGATGCGCTCGGCCGGGCCGAAGAAGCCCGACAGGAACTTCACGCCCGGACGGGTGAACAGCGCATACAGGTCGACGAGCAGCGCACCCGACACGGTCAACGCCTCGAAGGACTCCCGATCGCCGAGGGCATGCATGAACGATGCCGGCTGGCCGGGGCCGAGCGGGATGCTGAGCGTGTCGACGTCGCGGACCTGCTCGACAGCCTCGTCCATCGGCGAGATGCGGTAGTTGGCCATGAGTTCCCCCTGTGCGTGGTGATGGCGCTACGGATTCTTATTCCTCGGCGGCCGGCATCGTCCACTGCCGAACGACCCGAATCGTCGGGCCCCGCGGCCTGGCATGATGCCGAGGTGCACGACGACCCTTCGATGGCCGGCTACTGGCCCGGCCCGTGGCCCGGTGAGGACGGCGGTCCTCGCCGCCGACAGCACCCCGCGGTGCCGTGGCAGGGGCTCGGCCTGCGAGGGGGTGGCCGCCTCAGCGCCACCTCGAGGATGGCCCCCGGCGCCACCATGGCGGTGCTGCGCGATCCCGGCGAGGTGTTCCTGACCGGCCACTCCTTCGGCGGGGACACGACGTCGTGGCTCGAGCGCATCGACCCCGTGTCGCTGGAGCCGATCGAGCGCTCGCCCGACCTGCCCGGCGGCCCCTTCTGGCCCGGCGGCGTCGCCGCCCACGCCAACGGCTCGCTCTACGTCACCTACGGCCGGTGGTGCCATCGCCTGGGGCCGGACTGCTCGGTGCTCGCCGCCCGGGAGCTGCCCCGCGAGCGTCCGTACAACTCGGCGGTGGTGCTGCCCGACGGCCACCTGGTCATGAAGGACATCGGCGGCGGCGTCGGCATCCACGCCCTGGGTGACCGGCGGGGCTCGGAGCTCGTGGTGCTGGAACCGGACGGCCTCGAGATCGTGGCCCGGTACGAGCTGCCCGAGGGCTCCATCGCCCGGTTGTCGGCCGACGTGCCCGACGTGTCGGCGACCACGGGAGCGGACGGGCTGGTGTACGTGGTGGGCGAGTCCTGCGTGTACCGACTGGCGTGGAATCGGATGTCCGCCACGCTCGAGCTCGACGAGGCGTGGACGGTGCCGTATCGCACGGTCGAGGGCCAGACCTTCGGCTGGGACATCGTGCTCGCCGGAGGCTACGGCTGGTTCCTCGACAACGGAGAGGGGACCGAGAACTTCGGCGGATCGTTCCGGGGCAAGACCGCATCGGCCGCACCGCTGCACCTCGTGGCGGTGCCGCTGACGGCCGGCAGGGCGGCCGGGTCCGCTGCCGGCGCTGGCTCTGGCGCTGGCGCGGCCGGGTCCGCTGCCGGCGCTGGCGCTGGCTCTGGCGCTGGCGCGGCCGGCGCTGGCTCTGGCGCTGGCGCGGCCGGCGCTGGCTCTGGCGCTGGCGCGGCCGGCGCTGGCGCGGCCGGCGCTGGCTCTGGCGCTGGCGCGGCCGGCGCTGGCTCTGGCGCTGGCGCGGCCGGCGCGGCGGGGCGGGCCGGCGCTGCGACGGGCGGCGTGGGCGCAGCAGTGCCGGGACGGGCGCTGCTCACCGACATCTGCGGGGAACCGGGAGGGATCGTCGCCAACCCTCCGGCCGTCGATGCCGAGCGGGGCATCGCCGTGGGCTACGACAGCGGAAACGGCGTGCTCCGGGCGTGGCGCATCACGACCGGCCAGGGCGGACTGGCGCTGGAGCCGATGTGGCAACGGGTGCAGTGGCACGCCGGCCATCCGCTGCGGTTCGCCGACACCGGCGAGCTGGTCACCTACGACTTCGACCACGAGACGAGCCTCGACCAGGTGGTCGTGCTCGACATCGAGACCGGCGACGAGCTCGGACGGGCGACGACGGAGAGCCCCGTGCAGTCGGTGCTGTTCCCGGCGGTGGGCTGGGACCGGGACGTGTACTACGTGAGCTTCACCACCATCGCCCGCGTGGCGGTGGAGTGACGGCCATCGGGTGAGGGTGCGCCGCCGGCCGACTGCGCCCGACCGGCACGCGCCGCCCGGTCAGATTCGCCCGGTCGCGTGATTCGCCCCGGCCGACACGAGCCCGGCCAGGTTGCCCGGCCAGGTTGCCCGGCCAGGTTGGTCCGGTTGACGTGCGCCGCCCGATCGGATGCGCTCCGGCCGACGTGAGCGCCGCGGTCAGGTGATCACGGCCTGGGCCTCGAGGACCTGGACCGAGGTCGACGCCGTGCTGGTCAGCGTGCCGAGGTCGCCCGCCTCCCCGTTCGTGGCCTGCCAGCTGACGGTCCAGGTCACCGTGGCCGTAAGGGTGTAGGTGCCGTCGGGGCCAGACGCCGTGGATCGGCGTGTGTAGACGTGCCGACAGTCGGTGGACTGCGAGGCGGCGGGGCGGGAGAAGTCGTAGGAGGTGCCCGGACCCGAACAGGTCACCTGTGCGCCGTCGCCGGTGGTCCAGCTCACCGACTGCGGCACGGCGGTCACGGTCGAGGTCACACCGGCCAGGGAGGCGGAGGCGGAGGCGCTCTCCCAGGAGCCGAGCCACAGCCATGTCGGCACGCCGACGAGCTGGGGCTTGCCGAGCGGGGGACTCGTGGTGATGGACGGGAGCGGCAGGACGAGCCGCTTGTACGCCTCGTCGGCGGCCCGCTGCGCGGCGAACAAGGTGCCGATGGGGTTGCCGGGGTCGAAGACCAGGAGCTCGGAGTAGACGACGGCGCCGGTGGAGTCGCGGCACTCGAGGAGATAGGGCATGCCCTTCTCGGGCGCCGCTGCGGTCGTCGATGCGGCACCCCACCCGGTGTCGCCCCCCGCGGAGACCACCGGGAAGTACCCGCAGCGCCAGTCGGAGCCGGAGCCCCCCATCGCCGACGCCGAACCCCCGGACGCACTCCCGGCGAGCTCCCGCACGAACACGTACGGCGAGTCCCCGTCGACGCCACCGCCGGTCGTGGGTGCATGACCGGGGACGCTGGCCGCATCGACGGACTGGACAAGAGCGGTGGACGAAAGAACCAGCAGTCCGAGCACTGCGATCACGCCGCGGGACATCCCAACGTTCCCTCCTGGCGGCTGGACTCAACCACCTCCGAGACCTTCCAGTCGCCCTCCAAGCGGACGAGCCAGAGCTCCATGACTAGGGCGAGGAACGAGCCGTCGACAACGTCGCCCGAACCCACCTCATACACAACTCCGTCGTCAAGAAGACACACACGGACTACCGCACTCACCTCGGACGATTCGATGACTTGGCGCCATTCCGATCGGATACCCGCATTCGGGAACCGAGTGGCGAGCCCTCGGTCGACGTCCATGGCCAGCGAGGACCGCATGGCTGTTAGCGCGGCGCCGGTGTAGTACTGCTCGAAGCCGGGATGGTCGGGGTTCACGGGGTCGACCGCGGCCTCTTCGAACGTCCGCCAGTAGCCGTCGACCGCCTCGAGGATCGCCGCCTCGCGGGCGACCACGGGATCGAGCGTCGTGGTCGTGCTCCCGGTCGTCTCGCTCGACGTGCCCTGGCCCTCCGACGCACCACCGATCTGCTCAGCAGGCGGCTGCGGCTCGGCGACGTCTCCGCCATCCGAACCGCCGCACGCGGCGACCGACGCCAACCACACCGAGACGAGCACGACGAACGCCGCACCCGACACAACGCGTCTGACCTTCGAACTCACCTACCTGCCCTCCCCACCGGCACGACGGCCGGTTGTTGCGCTGGGGACATGCCTGTCGGTTCAACCCGACGCAGGCAACATAACCACTCCCGGCCACACAGCACAATGTGACATTTGCATCATCCTCATGGCATCTTGGATAGCGCTTGTTATCGCGCGCTCCGTGGCCGGCCGTGATCGCCGAGAAGCGCCGGCCACGGCCAGGCCACGCCGGCGTGGCCACCCACGACCGGCCAGCGATCAGCGATCAGCCACCGGCCACCGGCCACCCACGACCGACCGACCGGCCGGCCGGCCCACAACCGGCGACCACACGAACCGTCAGGCGACGCGCTGCTGCCAGCCCGACCACACGCCGTTCGGAGCCACCTGCCAGGCGTGCACCGTGAACGTGCTCGTCCCGAGCGAATCCAGCATCACGACCGACAGCTCGAGCCTCCCATCCGCGTTGGCCGCCAGTCCGGCCACGGCGGGAAGGCCGGTGTAGCCCCACGGGATCGCCGGCAGCGCCACGGCGCCGCTCCACCCGGCCGTCCCGTTCGGGTTGAGCTGCCAGATGTGGCCGGGCACCCGCTGACCGGCACCTCCACCACCGCCGATGGTGAAGAACACCTCCAACCGCCCATCGGCGTTGGGACCGACGAGCAGCGGCTGTGCGAACGGCGACGTCGGGAACGGCAGCGCCGTCAGCACGCCTCCCGCCCAGGCGCCGTTGGGCGTGATCTGCCAGGCGTTGGCGATCCGGGTTCCGTCGTTGCCGAACACCTCGAGGCGTCCGTCCTCGTTGGGCGCCACGGCGAGCTGGGCCGACGACCCCAGGGGCAGCGGCACGAAGGCCGACCACCCGCTCGCCGACGGCGTCTGCCACACGTGCTGCGGCACGGCACCACTGGTGAAGACCTCCAGCCGGCCGTCGGCGTTCTGGCCCACCACGATGTCGGGCATGGACCCGGGGGGACGGTCGACCCCGATGGCCGACCAACCGCTCCAGGTTCCGTTGGGCGTCGTCTGCCAGGCGTGCACCACCCGCTCCGTGGCCACCATGCCCGCGATGGTCCGGATGGCGAACACCTCCAGCCGGCCGTCGGGGTTGGCCGCCACGTCGAGCTCCCCGGCGAAGCCCGGGCCGCCGAGGCTCTGCCAGGCCGCCCAGCCACCCGGGGCCCGCTCCCACGTGTGCCAGACCTGGCCGTTGCCGGCGGCGAAGACCTCCAGCCGACCGTCGGCGTTGCGGGCGGCCTCGATCCGCATCGTGGAGAACGGCGGTGTCGGCAGCGAGGCCGAGAGCCACCCGCCGTTCGGCGCCACCTGCCAGGCGTGCCACGCTCCCGCCGCGGCGAACGCCGAGCTGAAGAACTCGAGACGCCCGTCGACATGGCTGGCCGCGGCGCCCTGCGGGTTGGCCTTCCACTGCGAGGGCTGACAGGCCGTCGCCCCCAACAGCACCGCCACCACGACCATCAGCGCCCACCACCGAGCGCCCCTCCCAGCGGACCGATCCTTCGTCCAGCGACTCATGCCAGCCTCCTCTCGCCCACGAGGTCGCTCGGCACCCGAGAGCACCGGACCGGCACGAAGAGTCGGTGCCGCCGGGCCGCTCTCCGCCGCCGGGGATGCGCCAACGGGTCGCGGAGCTCGCGTTGCTCTGTCGCCTCCAGCGTGGGCGCCTCCGCCGGCACCTGCCAGAGTCCAACGGCCCCGCACCGTCGCAACGGGAACACACCGACCCCGATCGCGGTTCTGGTGAGCACGCAGCAGCGCCGGCACCACCGGCGACCGAGCTCCCCCGAGTGCCTCCGTGCCGAGCACGACGGTGCCGCCCCCCGCCTCGGCGCAGCCCCCACCGCCGATCGACCCCGACCCGAGACCTAGGAGAACCCCCGTGGCCCGCTACCGCACCTCCGTCACCACCACCGCCCACCTCGACGAGGTCTTCGCCTACCTCGCCGACTTCTCGAACGCCGAGCAATGGGACCCGGGCGTGGTGGAGGGACGCCGGCAGGACGACGGTCCCCTCGCCGTGGGCTCCACGTTCCGCATCGTGTCGGCCTTCGCCGGGCGCAAGGTCCCCCTCACCTACGAGATCGTCGAGCTCGACGCCCCGCACCGGGTCGTCCTGCAGGCCGAGAACGCCTTCGTGCGCTCCACCGACACCATGACCTTCGAGCGGGACGACGCCGAGGGCGTCACCACCGTGACCTACGACGCCGACCTCGTCCCCAAGGGCGTGTTCAAGCTGAGCGACCCGATCTTCGTGCTCCTCTTCAACCGGATCGGCGACAAGGCCGCCGCCGGCCTGCAGCACGCGGTGTTCGAGCTGTCCCTCCCCGACGCCGACGTCCACCACCTCCATGGCGACGACGAGACCACCGGCGAGGCGACGGAGCACGCCAACTCCTGAGCCGGCACGTGCTCCTGAGCCAGCAGACGACCCGCCGACCACCCGGGACACCGATGAACCCGTTCGCCACCGTCGCCGACAAGGCCCTCGAAGCCACCGTCGTGCTCAGCTTCTCCAAGGTCGGCTACCTCGCCCGCCGACGACTCGAGCACTGGCGTGCCCTCGACTCCTACGACCTCACCGGCCGCACCGCCCTCGTGACCGGAGCCACCTCCGGCCTGGGCCTCGTCACGGCCACCGAGCTGGCCCGCCTCGGTGCCCGGGTCCACCTCCTCGGCCGCAGCGAGGAGCGCACCGCCCGCGCCGCCGACACCATCCGCCGCGACAGCGGCAACGACGACGTCGCCTACGGCCTGGCCGACCTCTCCTCCCTCGAACAGGCCGACGCGTTCACCCAGACGTTCCTGGCCGACCACGACCGCCTCGACGTGCTGGTGCACAACGCCGGCGCCCTGGTCCACGCCTACCACGAGAACTCGCCGGGCCTCGAGGTCACCGTCGCCAGCCACGTGGTGGCGCCGTTCCTGGTGACCACCCGCCTGCTGCCGCTGCTGCAGTCCACCCCCGACAGCCGGGTCATCACCGTGTCGTCGGGAGGCATGTACTCCGAGAAGCTCGACGTCGGGCACCTCATGGCCACGCCCGAGCACTTCGACGGCGTCAAGGCCTACGCCCGGGCCAAGCGGGCCCAGGTGGTGCTGAACGAGCAGTGGGCCCGGCGCTTCGGCTCGACGGGCGTGGCCTTCCACGCCATGCACCCCGGCTGGGCCGACACCCCCGGCGTGGTGGATTCGCTGCCCACCTTCCACAAGGTCATGGGCCCGGTGCTGCGCACGCCTGCGGAGGGCGCCGACACCATCGTGTGGCTGGCTGCCGACGACGAGCCCCTGCGCTCGAACGGCGAGTTCTGGCTCGACCGCACGCCGCGCTGGACGGTGAAGCTCCCGTGGACGTCGGCTCCCGACGGCGAGCCGGAGCGCCTGTGGCGCTGGGTGGTGGACAAGGCCGGCGTCGACCCCGCCGAGGTCCCGCCTCCCGCACGACGACACTGACCCTGGCGATGTACGGAGCGGAGCCGTACACTCCTGGCGTGGCCCGACAGGCACGACTCGACATGCGGCTCGACGAAGCCGACGACTTCCTCATCCGTCGCGCCGCCGAGGCTGCCGGCACGACGGTCACCGCCTTCGTGCTGGACAGCGCCCGGACGCACGCCGCCCACCTCCTCGCCGACCGCACGGTGTTCGTGCTCGACGACGACCGGGCGAAGGCGCTCGACCGTCGACTCCGTGCCAAGCCTTGCGCCAAGCGGCGCCTCACCGAACTGGCTGGAGCAGCTGAGCTGTTCCGGTGACCCGCTTCCGGCCACCACGGCCGATCGCCGACGGTGACGGAGTCGAGGTCTTCCGCTGCGGCGACGCGGCGCTCGACGACTGGCTGCAACGCCGGGCGAAGCGCAACGAGGGATCGGGGGCGAGCCGCACCTTCGTGACGATCGACGACAACGGGGAGGTCGCGGGCTACTACTGCCTCGCCGCAGCTGCGCTCCCTCGGAGTCGCGCCTCGACGAGGGCCCGCCGCAACATGCCCGACCCACTTCCCGCCTTCGTCCTGGGGCGACTCGCCGTCGACCAGCGCTACCAGGGGATCGGCCTCGGTCAGAACCTGCTGCGTGACGCCATCCGTCGCAGCCTCGCGGCGGCCGAGATCATCGGCGCTCGCCTCCTGCTGGTCCACGCGGCCACCGACGACGCGGCCTCGTTCTACGCCCACTTCGACTTCGAGCCGTCGCCGACCGACCCCATGCACCTCCTGCTCGTGCTCGCCGAGGCCAGGCGCGCCGGCCTCGGCTGACGAGGACCGGGATACCGGTCCCGGCGCACCGCCCTCGGCCACCGAGCCGGCCGAGGGTGCCAACGGGCGACACCGTCCCTACCGGGCCGGCGGCCACCGCCGGTCAGCCCAACAGGCCGTCGAGGTCGCCGTCGCCGAAGTCCTGCCCGAAGCCACCGTCGGGGTCCTCGCCCAGGTCGTAGTCGACGGAGGGCTCGTCGACGCCGAACTCGTCGACCCCGAACTCCTGTGCCCCCGCCTCGTGGAAGGACAGGAGGTCGTCGTCGCCGAAGCCCTGATGGGCGTCGATCCCCGAGAAGCTGCCGCCGGGCCCGTGCATCGCCCAACCCTCGCCGCCGAACCCCTGTGTGGCCGCATCCCCGCCGCCGAACGTCTGGAACGCGCCGCCGCCGGCACCCGCTCCGGCGAACCCCGGCCCCACCTCCAGGTCCGGCCGCCCGCCATCGGTGAAGCCGCCCCCGAAGATCGGCTGCTCGACGGGCTCGAGGGTGAGGTCTCCCTCGACGTCCCACGGCTGCTCGTCGTAGGGGTCGACCTTGTCGGGAGGCAGCCCTGACACCTCGGGCCGGCCGTCGAGCTCTGGGCGGCCGCCGTCGACGTTGCCGCGGATGACGTCCATGCGGTCGTCGACCTCGCCGTCGGTGGGCGTGTCGACCGAGTCGGCGTCGGGGTTCCGGTACCGCTCCAGCTCCAACTCGTCGAGGTCGGGGTCGTAGGGCTGCGGGTCCCACCCGTCATCGTCTTCAGGCGGCGCAGGCTGCGGTGCCGGTGCGGGAGCGGGGGTGCCACCGTCGCCCCCACCCGAGCCGCCGCCACCACCCGAAGGTGGATTGGGCACGCCGGGCTCGTCGCCGACCCCTCCGCCGTCGCCCCCGTCGCTGGAGGCGATCGTCGGGTCGACCCCACCGGGTCCGGCGGCGAAGGGCAGGTCTCCCGGACTCCCTGAGCCGAAGGCGCCGGACGAGCCGAACGAGCCGTCGAGCTGGAACGGGTCGTCGCCGGTGCCGCCGGGCAGGTGAACGCCCGCCTCGTCGGCACCGGAGGTCGGGGCGCCGCCCAGCACGTCGGTGACCACGTCGTCCTGGGAGGGCAGGCCGCCGCCGGTCGGGTCCAGCGTGGGATCGAAGGCGACGTCGGACTCGAAGCGCGGATCCGACCCGAAGGACGTGTCGTCCGGATCGAGTGTGAAGGGCCCGTCATCGTGCTCGGTGGGCTCCGGATCGACGGTGTCGGTCCCGGCGGGGTCGAGCTCGGCCTCGGCGAGCTCCACGGGCTCCGGCTCGGGCGCCGGGTCCGCCGGCCGCTCCTCCTCGGTCCGCTCCTCCGCCGGCGGCTCCTCCTCGGTCCGCTCCTCCGCCTTCGGCTCCTCCTCGGTCCGCTCCTCCGCCTTCGGCTCCTCCTCGGTCGGCTCCTCCGCCTTCGGCTCCTCCTCGGTCGGCTCCTCCTCGGTCGGCTCCTCCTTGGTCGGCTCCTCCGCCTTCGACTCGACCGGCGGCTCCACGGGCGCGACCGGCGGCGCCTCGACGACCGCCGGCTCCGCTGGCTCCTGCTCCGCCAGGGATTCCTCCGCCTTCGGCTCCTCGGCCGACTCCACGGACTCCATCGGAGGCTCGCCGAGCGTCGCCTCCTCGGCGGTCTTCGCCTCCTCGACCAACGGCTCCTCCGGTGGCGGCGCCTCCGCCATCGCGGGATCGACGGGCTCCTCGACCTCGGCCTCATCCACCGGCGGCGCCTCGGCGATCCCCGGATCGACGGGCTCCTCCGGCTTCACCGGCTCGGGTTCGACGACGTCGACGCCGGTCGGGTCGCTGCCGTCCACGTCCTTGTCGTCCATCTCGACCCCCCGGCCTGGCGCCGGTTGCACGCAGCGGCCCGGCGCCGGAGCGTACTGCCCCGGCCCCCGTCTCGGGCTGGAACAACGCCAGGCCGCGGTTCCAGCACCCTGTCCGCTGCGGCGAGCGGAGTGGGCACGACCGGTGGCCTTCCAGACCCTCTCCTGGGGGTGCAGGCGGCCACCAGTTCGGTGTCGAGGCCGACGAGGGCGTCGTTTAGCCCCCAGGAGGGGTGAAACGACGCCCTCGTCGCCGGGAACTTCCCAGGAACATTTATCGCTAACTACCCGTTGGTCGAGACGCACGCCGAGACACGGACAACTCGACGCACGAACCCTTGGGAGCAGCGCACACATGAAGATCGCCATCGTCGGCACCGGCATCTCGAGCATGACGTGCGCCCACCTGCTCCACCCCGACCACGACATCACCGTGTTCGAGGCCGACGATCGCATCGGTGGCCACACCAACACCGTCGAGTTCACCCTCGACGACCGCGCCTACGCCGTCGACACCGGCTTCATCGTCTACAACGAGCGCAACTATCCCAACTTCGTGAAGCTCCTCGCCCGCCTCGGCGTCATGACCCAGCCCAGCGACATGAGCTTCAGCGTGGCCGACGAGCGCTCCGGCCTGGAGTGGCGCTCCACCCGCCTCGACGGCATCTTCGCCCAGCGCCGCAACGTCGCCAACCCGACCTTCCTGCGCATGCTGCGTGACATCGTGCGGTTCAACAAGGCCGCCAAGGCGCTGCTCGAGGAGGCCGACAGCCTCCGCCAGGACCCGCAGCTCACCCTGCGAGACGTCGTCGACGGTGGCGGCTACTCCGACGCCTTCGCCGAGCAGTTCCTGGTGCCCTTCGGCGCTGCCATCTGGTCGGCCGACCCCGCCACGTTCCTCGACTTCCCGGCACTCACGTACGCCCGCTTCATGGCCAACCACGGCCTGCTCGACGTGTCGGGCCAGCCCCAGTGGCGCACCGTCCGGGGCGGCTCCAACCGCTACATGGACAAGCTCACCCGGCCCTTCCTCGACCGCATCCGGCTGAACAGCCCGGTGCTCAAGGTGCGCCGCACCGGCGACCCGACGATGGCGGGCGAGGGCGGTGGCGCGGTCGAGCTCGTCACGCCCGCCGGGCCCGAGACCTTCGACCGGGTGATCCTGGGCTGCCACAGCGACCAGGCCCTGAAGATGCTGGCCGATCCCTCCGAGGCCGAGCGGGAAGTCCTCGGCGCCATCCGCTACCAGCCCAACGTGGCCACGCTGCACACCGACGAGGGCATGCTGCCCCGCACCCGCCGGGCCTGGGCGAGCTGGAACTACCACCAGGGCGTGGGCGACGGCCGGCTGCCCACGATGACCTACTGGATGAACCTGCTCCAGGACATCGACGGCCCCCACCAGTTCCTCGTCACCCTCAACCGGGCCGACGAGATCGACCGGGGCAAGGTGATCGCCGAGTTCGGGTACTCCCACCCCGTCTACGACCTGGGCGCCATCGAGGCCCAGCGCCGCCGGGACGAGATCCAGGGCGTCGAGGGCACGTTCTTCGCCGGCGCCTACTGGGGCTACGGGTTCCACGAGGACGGCGTACGCTCCGCACTGGACGTGTGCAGGCACTTCGGGGTGGGCCTGTGATCGACACCGCCGCAGGGCAGCGCCAACCGAGCAGGACGACCGACCAACGGGCGAGCGCCCTCTACGAGGGCTCGGTCCGCCACCGGCGCTTCACGCCCCGCGACCACCGCTTCCGCTCGAAGCTGTTCCTCGCCTACCTGGACCTCGACGAGCTCCCGGCGCTGTTCGACGATGCCGGCCGGGTGACGGGTCTGCCGGGCGGACCCGCCGCCGCGACCGTGCTCCCGACGCGGTTCCGCCGCACCGACTACTTCGACGGCACGCACGACGGAGCCGGCGCCACGCCCGGCCTGTCGCTGGCAGCGGGCGTGCGGGACCTCGTGGCCGAGCACACCGGCACCCGTCCCACGGGGCCGATCCGCATGCTCACCCACCTGCGGTCGTGGGGCTACGTCTTCAACCCGCTCACGACGTACTACGTGTTCTCGGGGGAGGAGGAACGCCGCGCCGGCGACCACGACGCCGACGACACCCCCCGGTCCGAGCGGCTCGAGGCGGTCGTGCTCGAGGTGACGAACATCCCGTGGAAGGAGCGCCGCCACTACGTGGTGCCCATCACCGACGGCGACCCCCGCGCCGCCCACTGGATCGCCAAGACGCTGCACGTGTCGCCGTTCTTCGGCCTCGACATGGTCCACCGGTTCTCGTGCACCACGCCCGGCGAACGGCTGTGGCTGCGGCTCGAGAACCACCGTGACGGCGAGAAGGTCTTCGACGCCGACCTGTCCCTGCGCCGCCACGACTGGTCGGCCACGACGCTCGCCCGGCTGCTGGTGCGCCATCCCCTGCTGACCCAGCGGGTCACGACGGGCATCCACACCCACGCGCTGCGGCTGGCCGCCAAGCGGGTCGGCTACGTGCCCCACCCGGGCAAGCACCCCGCCGGCTACGAGGCCGCGGTCGGCAGGCCCGCCCCGCCGCCCTACGGCACCGGCGCCGTGGCCGCACTGCCGGCCGAAGCCGAGGTCAGGCCCGGGGTCCCCAGCGGGCACCACCCGACGACCCGGGCAGCCGAACCCCCGACCGGCTCGACCGACGCAACCACCACGACCCACGCCGGGTCCGAGACCCGGGCGACCGCCCCCGCCGAGCCGAACGACCGCCTGCACCGAGGAGCAGCCTGACCATGAGCCTTGCCGAGACCCCAGACCTCCTCACCGAACGCCAGACGCGCACCGATTCCCGGACGGACCACCCAGCCGGCGCCGACCTCGCTCTGACCGCCCGCGCCACAGCACCCGCCCGCCCTGCCGCAGCCGCTGCAGCCGCCCCCGCCCCCGCCCCCGCCCCGACCGTCGACGCCGAACCGACGGCGCGCACCGACGACGAGCGCCTGGCCACCGTCACGTCCCTCGCCGGTCGACCCCGCTTCACCGTGGTGCCCGACCGGCCCGGCTCCCCCATCGGCGCGTCCACCCGGGACTTCTCGGCCGTCCGGCCCACCCCCGCCGACCGCGCCGGCCGCCGGGCCGCCATCGCCCTGCTCGAGCGCCTCGACGGCGGCCGCCTCACCGTCGTCGAGCACGGCCGACCCCGCACCTACGGCACCCTCACCCCCGACCGCTACGGCCGCCCGCCCGTCACCGCCACCATCACCGTCAACCACCCCGGCGCCTACCGGGCCATCCTCGCCGGCTCCAGCCGGGCCGGGGAGAGCTACCTCGACGGCTGGTGGGACACCGACGACCTCACCGCCGTCATCCGCCTCCTCTACCGCAACATCCGCCGCCTCGACCCGATCCTCGGCGGCTGGGCGAGGGCCACGAACCCGCTGCTCGACCCCATCCGCCGGCGCCGCCGCCCGCAGGACCGCGAGCGCGACCGCCACAACATCCGGGCCCACTACGACCTCAGCAACGAGTTCTTCGGGCTGTTCCTCGACCCGACGATGATGTACTCCTCGGCGCTGTTCCAGCGGCCGGGCATGACCCTCGAGCAGGCCCAGCACGCCAAGCTCGACCGGCTGTGCCGCCAGCTCGACCTGCGCCCCGGGCACCACCTGATCGAGATCGGCACCGGCTGGGGCGGCATGGCCGAGCACGCGGCCGCCCACTACGGCTGCCGGGTCACCACCACCACGATCTCCGAGGAGCAGTACGCCTACGCCACCGAGCGCATCGCCCGGGCCGGCCTCGCCGACCGGGTGACCGTGCTGCGGGAGGACTACCGCGACCTCACCGGCACCTTCGACCGGCTGGTGTCGATCGAGATGATCGAGGCGGTGGACTGGCGGGACTACCCCACGTACTTCCAGGCCTGCCAGCGGCTGCTCGCCCCCGACGGCGCCGCGGCCATCCAGGCCATCGTGGTGGAGTCCCAGCGCTTCGACGAGGCCAAGAACAACTCGGACTTCATCAAGGACTTCATCTTCCCCGGCGGGTGCCTGCCCTCGGTCGGCGCCATCCTCGACGAAACAAAGCGCCACACCGACTTCAGCCTGGTGGACCTGGCCGACTTCGGCCCCGACTACGCCGAGACCCTCCGCCGCTGGCGTGACGACTTCGAGTCGAACCTCGACCGCCTGCCCGACCTGGGCCTCGGCAGCGAGGAGTTCGCCCGCATGTGGCAGTTCTACCTGTGCACCTGCGAGGCGGTGTTCGACGAGCGCAGCGTCAGTGTGGTGCAGGCCACCCTGGCCCGCCCCGGCTGGCGCCGCGCCGAACGCTGAGCCGGCCGCGCCGGGCGAGGGTCACAGGGTCTCGATCCGACAGCGCACCCCGGCGGCCCCGGCGAGGCGGCGATCGGCGGTGAGCAGCACGGCGTCGAGCGCTTCGGCGAGGGCGACGGAGCAGCCGTCGTAGGCCGTCAGGTTCGCCCGGAGCTCCCACACCCGCCCGAGCAGTGGTGCGGTCGGGAAGACCCTGATCGGGAAGTCGAGCAGGTCGCCGAGCGCTGCGTCGGCCTGCCCGGGCGTGAGCTGCCCCGAGCTCGCGTGCCGCCGCAGGACCGTCGTGGCCTCGATCCGCAGGAGGTCCGGGCCGGCCACGGTCTCGCCGCGGAGGCGGCGGCGGAACCGTTGCCCGTCACTCCCCGCGTCGGCCAGGACCGGAGCGAGGAC
Source organism: Acidimicrobiales bacterium (assembly GCA_025456085.1). Taxonomy (GTDB): domain Bacteria; phylum Actinomycetota; class Acidimicrobiia; order Acidimicrobiales; family Acidimicrobilacustridaceae; genus JALOLF01. The sequence continues at coordinate 9,034 of JALOLF010000049.1, read as the reverse complement.
CGAGGCGTCAACGACGAGCACGTTCGGCGTCGATCGCCTCGAGGGCACTCCGGGCAGACAGCCAACCCTTCGGACGGCGTTCGATCCGCCCGAGCAGCTCGTCGACGGTCGGCGTCGCGGCGATCAGGGCGAGCTGCCCGCTGAGGTACTGCTGCAGCGACTGGCCTGCCTGCTCCGCCCGGCGAACCAGGGCCGCGTGCACGTCGTCCGGCACGTCCCGCACTTGGATGTTCGGCATGCATGCATATTGCATGCACCGGTGCGGAAACGCCGACGTGCGCGGTCCCCGATCGCTGCGCGGTGCGACGCCCACATCAGGCGGTCGTCGCGCTCCGCCTCGATCAGCGCCCCCGTGTCACAGGTGAGCCCGTCAGCGATCACGCCGTCTTCGCGGCTCGCTCGCCCAGAAGCCGATCCAGAAGCCGATCCAGCAGCGCTTCCCCGGCCGCCAGCTCCTCGGCGGTCAGTGCACCCGCCTCGGCCTCCCACTCACGGACGCCGCGCATCCCCTCGCGCAGCAGCTTGTCCTCAGCTGCCGTCGACAGCCAGGAGGAGAACGACACGCCGTCCTCGTCGGCCGCACGTTCGACCCGCTCGGCCACCGCATCGTCCAGGGACACCGACCGCTTGCTCACACTCATCCCGGGCAACGGTACCGCCGGCGGTACCACCAGCCAATGGCTGCCCTCGAGCCGCCCGAGATCGGCGACACGGTTCCGCGGCGGACCATCGGAACCACGACGTCGTCGATGTCGCGTCGTCCAGACCACCCTCGCCCGCCCCGGGGTGGCGACGCGCCAACGGATGAACGACCAGTTGCTCGATGGTGCAGCTCGAGCGGCCGCACCCGACCCGGGCTCCTCGAGCAGCGGGGCTGGGAGCTCACCCGGCCGGGCGGCGGGGTCGGTCCCGTCCTCGAGAGCCCGCTCGATGCGATGCCGGGTGATCTCGCTGCGACGCGCCTTCTCGGCCACCTGCGGTGCATCCTCACCGAACTCGACGACGAAGGCACGCACCACCTCGTCCGACAGGTCGACCGTGCTCATGGCGACAAGGGTACGCCTCCGGGGGTTGGAGCCGTCGGCGAGTTGCCTCGGTCAGCACCCGCGAGCCGCCAGCGGTCGCCGGTAGCGTGCCCTCGCATGGCGACTGTCGACGAGCACGACCACCCGCACGAACACGACCCCGCGCACGAGCACGGCGACCACGAGACCGACGCGGCGCCGAACGGGCCGGCGTTCTTCGACGACCAGGCGGCCACCTGGGACGAGGACCCGGCCAAGGTCGAGCGCGCCGCCGTCGTGGCCGACGCGATCGCCGCGGCCGTGCCGCTCGGCCCCGACACCCGCCTGCTCGAGTACGGCGCCGGCACGGGCCTGGTCACCCAGGCGCTGCGCGACCACGTGGGACCGGTCACCCTGGTCGACACCTCCGCCGGCATGCGCGCCGTCGTGCAGGCCAAGATCGACGCCGGCAACCTGCCCGACGCCCGGGTGTGGGCGCTCGACCTGGCGACCGAGGAAACGCCCGACGAGCAGTTCGACCTGATCGTCACCGTGCTGGCCCTGCACCACATCGCCGACCTGGCCCCGGTGCTGGCCGGCTTCGCCACACTGCTGGCACCCGGCGGGCACCTGTGCATCGTCGACCTCGATCAGGAGGACGGCACCTTCCACGGCGACGGCTTCGCCGGCCACCACGGGTTCCGACGCCCCGAGCTGGCCGACCACCTCGCCAGCGCAGGCTTCGACGGCACCACCTTCCACGACTGCCACCAGATGGTGCGCGACAGCGTGCCGTACTCGCTCTTCCTCGCCGTGGCCGGCACACCCGTCCCGGCCTGAGACGCGAGCACACCGACGAAGAGACAGGCGGGTCAGCGGTCAGGATGGGGGACGTCGACGACCACGAGCCCGTCGATCCCCGAGAAGTCATCTGGGTTGCAGGTGTGGATCGGCAGCTCGTTGGCGATGCAGACCGCAGCGATCATCGCGTCGTAGGCACGCGCGGCAGGTTTGCGACCCGCTCGCCGCAGCGACGCCGCGACCTGACCGAAGCTGCGCGCCGCGGCGGCGTCGAAGGGCAGTGGATCGAAGTCCGCCTCGGCCTGTTGGAGGTGCGCCTGGCGCGCGGCTCGTTCGACGTCGTCCGTTGCCACGAGCGGACCGACCGAGAGCTCGGCAAGGGTGATGGCCGTGATCAGCGGCTCCAAGGGCAGCGCCCCGTCATCCTCGATGCGCCCGAGCAGGATGAGGGTACTCGTGTCGAGGACTCCCGGTGCCATGTCACACCGTCGGATCCACGACGTCGTCGATGTCGCGTCGCAGCGACAAGGGATCGACCCCGGGCAATCGGGCCCATCGCCGACGCAGCTCGTCGAGCGGCACCGGCGGGCGACGCAGCGCGGTGAGCTGCGCAACCGGCCTCCCGGCCCGGGTGATCGTCAACCGCTCACCCCGCTGGGCTCGTTCGACGACCTCGCCACCATGGTTGCGCAGCTCTCGGATGGAGATGTCCGGCATGGCGCCACTGTATCACGGGTGATACCTGGACTGGCCGGACCCGATGCGGACCTCTCCCCGTCCGACCGGCGGGTCAGGGCACTCGGCACTGCTACCAGGGGCCGGCCCGAGATCGCCTCGGTTGCGCCGACCGGGTGACGCTCGGACACGGACGCTCGAACACGAGAACGCCGCCGCCGAGCCGGCAGATCCGGCAGCGCTCGAGAGCCCCACGGGTACCCTCCGGGGCATGTCGACGGCCACCACGAAGCAGGTCGCGGCCGCCCTCGGCCTGTCCGAGCGCACCATCCGCAGCGACGCCGCAGACGGTCGCATCCCCTTCACGACCACCCCCGGCGGCCACCGCCGCTTCGATCTCGCTGCGGTCCGATCAGCCCTCCGACCCGAACCTGAGCGCCGACCGACCACCGTGCCGTCGCTGGCGGCTCTCCGACGACACCGACGCCAGATCCTGCGGCGAGCAAGCGACCACGGCGCCCGCCACGTACGGGTGTTCGGATCGATCGCCGCCGGCAACGCCGACGCGGACTCTGACATCGATCTGCTCGTCACACTCGACGCCGACCGCACCTACGCAGATGTGGAGGACCTCGAAGCCGAGCTCTCCGACCTCCTCGGACACCCGGTCGAGATCCAGACCGAAGGTGCGTGCCATGGGCGGTTCGCCGACGTGCTCGACCACGCCGTCGACCTGTGAACCGCCGCGACGACAAGCGGATCGGCAACCATCTCCTGGCGATCCTCGTTGCCGCCGACGACCTCGTCCACGAGGTCGGCATCCCCCCAACGGCGGCGGACCTGCAGGATTCCGGACGCGTCACGCAGCTCGCGTTCGGCGAGTGCATCCGCCGGGTCGGCGAAGCGGTGGCCCGGATCGACGAGATCGACGCCGACTGGTTGGCCACGACCTTCCCGAACGTCCCGTGGCGCGACGTCGAGGCCACCCGGAACCGGCTCACGCACGATGACTGGACCGTCGACGACGGCATCCTGCACCGCATCGCCACCACGCACCTGCCGGTGCTCACCGACCGCATGGCGGCGTTCCTCGACGAACCCGACCCCTACGCCACGGCGGGCGGCGCGAGCACCTGAGTCCCCCCTGCCAGCGAAGCGCCAGATACCGCCTCCCGGGCGCGGCCTCAGGGGTGTGGGAGCCGCCCTCGCCCGCCCGCGGTGGCGTCTCCCCGGCGAAAGAGCCGCGGTTTCCAGACGGCCAGGCCCGCCCGCCCTACCCACCGCAGACGAAGAGCGGGTCGATCACCGTCGAGGCCAGCAGCGCGCCGCCGGAGCACGCGGTGCGCACCTCCACCGTGACCGAGGAGTTGAACGGGACGTTCACCGTGAGCGGATCGGGCAGCCCGGCGTGGCCCGAGCCGAGGCGGGACTCGACGCAATAGCCGGCACCACCCAGGCCGCGGTTCCGGCCGCCCCACCGCCGATGAGCACCCTGCGGCGGCTCAGACGGCGCTCTCCCATGTCACTCAGCCGCTCAGCTTCCGTGCTCCCATCCTCCTCGTCACGGTTACCGTCGCATGACGCATGCCCACAGCGAACCGGGCCCGAGGCTCCCGGACACGCCGACGACCCCCTGACGGAGACGGGCCGGTAGCCGCCCGCGTGTACGCTCGAGGCCATTGGTGCAGCGGTAGGTGACCGTTCGGCATGTTGACCGTCTCCCGCGTCACCGCCACCGCATCGGCTCCAAGAAAAATCCGACCGACCCATCTCCCAGACGAGCTCCCGAGCGATTGCTAGCAACGGGAGTTCCGTACTCGGAGGAGTCAGAGCACATGACGGTCGGCACTACAGCGGCGAACGATGGCGCCGACATCCCATCGCGTCGTGACCTTTTGAAGAAGTCAGCCGTCGTCGCCGGAGCCGCTTGGCTCGCGCCGGTCATCGTCACGACACCCGCACACGCACAGGGAACCAAGCTTCCACCGACGATTCCGACGCCGCTGGCCGACTCATCCAGCTGTGTGTGCGGGAACAACACACCCATAAGCGTGCCGTGGCCCACCGGCTCACAGGTGGGCGACCTCATCCTGTGCGTCCACTCCATGGAGAGCCAGACCGTCAACCCGTCACCCACGCCGTTCGTCACCGGCAACAACGGCGTCGTGGCTACCCCGGTGAACATGGCCGTTCCCGGCACCGGCGTGAACCCTCAGCGCTACGACGGCGGCAACGGTGCCCGAGTGAGCACCTTCCTCTACTACGTTCAGCGGCCCGCAACGGGCACTGGCGTCACGTTCAACAGCAACGACAACGCCGTCGGAAAGGAGTCGGCCTGCCTGATCGCGCTTCGGGGTGTGGACATCGCCCTTCCCCAGGGCCAGGCCGACTCGGACAGCGGTGGTTCCGCACCGGCCACGAGCGGCCCCATCGACACGCCCGCAGCGAGTGCCGTGGTCTTCGTGGGCGTCGGCGAAGACGGCAACATCAACGTCGGGGATCCGACCGTGACCCAGACAACCGGTTCCGGGACCTGGTTCAACCTGGGGACCATCACCAACGGCAATGCCAGTGGCTGTGGCGATTCGCGGCCGGACATCTTCCTCTCCTATGGCAGCTATGCCGCCGCCTCGACAGGGATCAACGTGTCACAGACCCCAACACCGAGCACGGAGTGGAACGCCTTCCTCGTCGCCTTCCTCGGCTGAGACCGACGTCGGAGAGGCTCCACAGAGAGGCCGAGGCGCCACGGCCACTGCTGCCCGAGTTCGCAGCAACGCCATAGGCGCCGACCGGTAACCTCCACCGATGCGCTCGCCAGCAAGAAGCACCTCGCTGGCCGACGCGGCATCGGCCGGATGGCTCGCCATCGTTCTCGCCCTCGCCACGTTCGTCTACTACCGAGTCTTCCTCTATCGCCTCGACTACCCGGCACACCTGTTGGCCGGCGGGGCGCTGATGTTCATGCTCCTCGCGGTGACGACCGTTGCACGCCTCGAGCCCGCCATTGCCGCCACCGTCTCCCTCGCTGGCGTCGTCGTGCTCGCCCTCGTCGGCGAGGTCACGACCTTCGGCGAGAGCACCGACGCCATCGACATCGGCAACTCGGTCCTCGGCGCTCTGGTCGTCGCTGCCTCGGTCGCGTCTGCTCCGAATCGCCGGGCCCCCGCGTGGCTGCTGGCCGCCCTGGGCCTGGTGGGCCTGTGGGGTGCCTGGTACGTGCGCTACCACCTCCGCTACGGGGGTCTGTGGTGACCGGTTGGCGACGACATCTGCTGCTCGCGGCCGTGGTGGTGACGAGCCTCGCCGTGGCCGTGTCGAGCGCGTGGACGGCCTTCGAGCGGTCCCTGATCCCCTTCGCGCTCGACGGCACGGTCGACGACACCGAGGCCTACGCCGACTCCGGGTTCCGACTGCGCATCGTGACCATAGACGGCACCGACCACGTCGCCGACATCGACGTCGCAACGACCATGTTCCCGCTCGACCGCGTGCGCAAGGACGCCTGGTCCTCGACGATGGACGTCACCGGAATCGCGGTGCGTCTGACGCCTTCGGCGGAGACGTGGAAGCTCCCGTTGCTGGCGCTGCTGCTGCCGCTCGCTGCGTTCCTCGCCACCCGCTGGCTCGACCGCCGCACGACACGCGGTTCGGGGCCCTCCGGTGGGAGGTCGGCCGGTGACGTGGCGCCGACCACGCCGTCCTGAGCTCGGCGGGCCAGCCACACCGCAGCCACGGCCCGGTGTGCAGACACGCAGTCGGGTACGGTGGTAAGCCGCCCGAACACCGAGGTACCAGCCCGTGACCACGTCGACGCCGTCGCCTGCGGATGACCAGAGCACCGCCACCGAGCCGGTCATCTTCGCGGCGCCGGACATCACCGATGACGACCTCGTCGCCGTCACCGAGGTGCTTCGCAGCGGGTGGATCACCACCGGGTCGGAATGCCTGGCCCTCGAGGCCGAGCTGGCCGGCTACCTCGACATCCCCCACGTGGTGGCCATGTCGTCGTGCACCGCAGCGCTCGAGACGGCCGTCGCCTACCTCGACCTGCCTGCCGGGTCCACCATCGGCGTACCCACCTGGACGTTCGTCTCCTCGGCCCTGTGCGCCGTGCACCACGGCCTCAAGCCGGTCCTGCTCGACGTCGATCCCGACACGCTGAACCTGGCACCCGACGCGCTGGCCCGGGCCATCGACGAGGGCCTGGACGCAGTCATCGGTGTGCACTTCGCCGGTGTCGCCCTTGCTCCCGAGGTCCACACCGTGTGCGCCGACGCCGGCATCCCGTTCATCGAGGACGCGGCCCACGCGCTCGGCACCCGCGACCACCGCGGCCGCGTAGCCGGCCAGGGCACCGCAGGAGCGTGCTTCAGCTTCTACGCCACCAAGAACCTCACCTCCGGCGAGGGCGGCGCACTCACCACGGATGACGACGACCTGGCGGCCTTCGCCCGCTCCTTCCGCCTCCACGGCCTGAGCCGTGACGCCTGGGCCCGCTACCGCCCCGATGGCGAGGCCGCCTATGACGTGCTCGCCCCCGGCATCAAGGGCAACCTGCCCGACGTGCTGGCCGCGCTGGCACGCTCCCAGTTCCAGCGCTTCGAGCAGATGCAGGCCCTGCGCCGCACCCTGGTGCAGCGCTACCGGGCCAACCTGGCCGACATCGAGGGGCTGCGCTTCGTGCCCGGCGAGCTCGACGAGGGCAGCGCCGACCACCTCATGGTCGTGCTGCTCCCCGAGGGCACGCACCGGCCCCGGGTCGTCGAGCGCATGCGCGACCTGGGTGTGAGCACCAGCGTGCACTTCCAGCCGCTGCACCGCTTCCACTGGTTCCAGCAGCACGCGCAGGTCGGGCCCGGCGGCACGCCGGTCGCTGAATCGGTCATGTTCCAGGCGCTCAGCCTGCCCCTGCACACGAACCTCACCGTGGGCGACGTCGACCGGGCGAGCGCTGCGCTGCTCGAGGCGCTCGGCCGGTCCTGACCGGTCGCGTCGAGCCCCGAAGAGCGCCGGGGTGACCGGGAGCATCGAGACCCCGCTGGTACCGTTGCCCCGTCATGACGTCGGCGGCTGAACGAACTTCCGAGCCGGACTCGTCGAACCGCCGCCGGTCGAGCCGCCGAAAAGGCACCGACACGCGGCGGCGCATCATCGTCCGCTCGATCGGGGGCTTGGCGGCCCTGCTGGCCGCGTTCGCCGGCTGCGAACCGACGGGGTGGATCGTCTCCGACGTGCTGTTGGCCGCAGGCTTCGCCTACGTGGTGACCGTGGCCTCGGCCCGGGCCCAGCGCTGGACCTGGCTGTGGCTGGCCGGGATCGCGACGGCTGCGGGCATGGGTTCGATCTGGGTCATCGCCGCCGCGCTGGCGCTCGGTATCTGTGCCGTGGCCATCACGACCGCCCTGCGTGACCGCATCTACGGCGCGGCCATCGGCGCCCTGGCGGTGCAGACGCTGCTGCGCCTGCCCGACATCGGCTTCACGGGCTTCACCGCCCTGCTGACCGCTCTGGCCGTGGCACCGGCGTTGTGGTCGGGGTACAGCTACACGCACAAGCGCACCCGCCGGCAGATCCACCTGGCCGTGGGCATCGCCGCCGGAGCCATGGCCCTTGCGACGCTGGTGTTCGGCCTCGTTGCACTGAACGCCCGCTCCGACGTCGAGGCCGCGATCGACACCTCCCGCCAGGCGCTCGACACGCTGCAGTCCGGTGACCAGGAGACTGCCGGCGCCCTCTTCGACCAGGCTGCCGGCCAGTTCGACGACGCCAACGCGGCGCTCACCGCCCCCTGGGCACTGCCGGCCCGGCTGGTGCCCGCGGTGGGTCACCATGCGCAGGCGTTGGGCGACGTGACGGCCGCAGGTGAGAACCTCGCCGCCACGGCCTCCACGACGGCGACCACCGCTCCCTATCAGCAGCTCCGGGCGTCGGCCGGCCAGATCGACCTGACCACCGTCGCGTCCATGCAGGAGCCGGTGGACGCGTCCGTGGCGGCGCTCGAGGACGCCCGTCGCACCGTCGACGACGTCAGTTCCCCGTGGCTGCTCCCGCGGGTGGCCGATCCCCTCGACGAGCTCGCGGCCGAGATCGATGACAGCCTGCCCGACGCCCGGCTTGCGGCCGAGGGCCTGCGGGTGGCACCGGACCTGCTGGGCGGCAACGGCACCCGGCGCTACCTGCTGCTGGTGGGCAACCCGGCCGAGGCCCGCTACCTGGGGGGCTTCGTCGGGGCTTACGGCGAGCTCGAGGCCCAGGACGGCAAGGTGACGCTGACCCGATCGGGCCCGATCGCGGAGCTCGCCGAGGCAGACGGCAAGGAGAGCCGAGCCCTCGACGGGCCCGCGGCCTTCGTCGACAACTACGGCAGCTTCAACCCGGCCCGCTACCCGCAGAACCTGACTGCGGCTCCGGACTTCCCGCTCGTGGCCGAGGCCGCCCGCCAGCTCTACCCCCAGACGGGTGGGTCGTCCGTCGACGGGGTCATCTACGTCGACCCGTACGGCCTGGAGGCGCTGCTGGCCCTCACCGGCCCGATCACCGTTGAGGGCATC
>JALOLF010000268.1 GCA_025456085.1 Acidimicrobiales bacterium | reverse complement strand
CGACATCGGCTCGGTCCTGCTGTACGCACCGGTCACCTCCTCCGACGACTTCGCCTCCGCGGTGGCCTACCTGGTGCGACGCCTCGACGAGAACACCGCCCCGGAGAACTTCCTGCGCGCGGCGTTCAGCCTCACCGTCGGGTCGCCGACCTTCGCCGAGCAGGAGCGCCGCTTCCGCGACGCGGTGGCCGCGCGGCACACGGTCAGCACCGAGACGCGCCGGCACGCGCCCCGGCCGCCGGAGTCCGCCGAACCTGTGGTGGACGGCCCATTCCACAACGAGCCCGAGATCGACCTGACCAGGCCGGCCGAGCGGGCCGCCCTCGCGGCCGCACTGGCCCGACAGGCGGCAGCCAGCGATGCACCGATCCCCGTGGTCATCGAGGGTGACGAGCTGATCGGTGACCTCGTGGACGGCGGTGACCCGAACGCCGACGGCGCCACGTGGTACCGGTACTCGGTGGCCACGGCAGAGCAGGTGGACCGGGCCGTCCAGGTGGCTGCCGACGCGGTCGCCGCGTGGGAGGCGCGTGGGCCCCACGAGCGTGCCCGGATCCTGTGGCAGGTCGCCGGCGTCATGGGCGAGCAGCACCACGACACCTTGGCCATCATGGCCCGAGACGCAGGCAAGACCATGGACCAGGGCATCCCCGAGATCGCCGAGGCGATGGACTTCGCCCGCTACTACGGGCGGTCGGCCATTCTCACCATCGGCGGAAGCGCACCGAGCTCCCCGATCGGCGTGGTCGCCGTCGTGCCGCCGTGGAACTTCCCGTACGCGATCCCTGCCGGCGGGGTGCTGGCCGCTCTGGCAGCCGGCAACGCGGTGATCCTCAAGCCGGCCCCCGAGACGGTCGCCACCGCATGGCAGTTGGTCCAGCAGCTGTGGCAGGCGGGCGTGCCGCGCGAGGTGCTGCAGTTCGTGCCGACTCGCGACGACGAGGTCGGCCAGCACCTCGTCACCCACCAGGGCGTGGGTGCGGTGATCCTGACCGGCTCGTGGGCAACGGCTCGGCTGTTCACCTCGTGGAAGCCGGACCTGCGCCTGCTGGCCGAGACCTCGGGCAAGAACGCGCTGCTGATCTCGGCCACGGCCGACATCGACGCGGCGGTCAAGGACCTGGTCGCCTCGGCCTTCGGGCACGCCGGGCAGAAGTGCTCGGCCGCCAGCCTGGCTATCGTGGAGGCACCGATCTACGACAACCCGGCCTTCTTCCGCCAGTTGCGCGACGCCGTGGTAACCGAGCACGTCGGCGGCGGGCCCGATCCCGCCTCGGTCATCGGCCCGGTGATCCGACCGGCGGAGGGACCGCTGCACCGCGCCCTGACCACCCTGGACCCCGGCGAGTCGTGGCTGGTCACCCCGCGGCAGCTCGACGTCAGCGGGCACCTGTGGAGCCCCGGGGTCAAGATCGGGGTGGCGCCGGGCTCCTGGAGCCACCTCACCGAGTGGTTCGGCCCGGTGCTCGGGGTCATGCGTGCACCGGATCTCGACACGGCCATCGAGTGGCAGAACGCGGTCGACTACGGGTTGACCGCCGGCATCCACGCCCTCGACCAGCACGAGTGCGAGACCTGGATCGACCGGGTGCAGGCCGGCAACGCCTACGTCAATCGCGGGACCACGGGCGCGATCGTCAACCGCCAGCCGTTCGGCGGGTGGAAGCGCTCCGCCGTGGGCCCGACCGCGAAGGCCGGGGGCGAGAACTACGTGGCGTGCCTGCGCGACTGGCCGTCGGGCGAGGAGGCACTGACCAGCGCCCAGGCGCAGGCCTGGTGGGCCGCAGCCGGCGGAGCCGTCCGCGACCTTGCCGGCCTCAGCGTCGAGCGCAACCTCGTGCGCTACCGGCCTATGCCCAGTCCGATCCTGGTGCGGGTCGACGCCGACACCCGAGCCCAGCACCTCGAGTCGGTCCGCCGAATGGCGGCCCGCACCGGCACGCCCATCCTCCTCAGCAGTGCCACCTCCCGAGGAGCCGACACCGTCGTCGAGTCGGTCGAGGCAGCCCGGGCCCGGGTGGCGGCGGGATCGGTCAGCCGGGTGCGGTGGCTGTCGTCGGAGGATCCCGGAGACCTCGCTCTGGTGGGGTTGGACGCCGGCGTCAGCATCGACCGGCGCCCGATCGCTGGCAGCGCCACCGTCGAGGGGCCGCGCTGGATGCACGAGCAGAGCGTGTGCATCACGGCGCACCGCTACGGCAACGTCGGGGCCGGCCCGCAGCCTCGGGTCCCCACGGGGCCGTGATCGTGGCTCCACACGGGGCGGCCTTGTGGGATCTGGCTCGGCGGACGCGGGCTCACGGGGCCGCGACGGGCGGTCAGGAGGAACGGCCGACGTCGGTCAGGAACGTGGTGAGCCACCTGGTGTAGTCGTCGCGGTAGCTGTTCCAGATCCCCACGTGCTGGGCGTCGTCGACGATGCGGACCTCGATGTCGGGGTTGCCGGCCATCTGGTCGTACACCGGGGCGACCGCCGGGTACGGGATCGTGTCGTCCTCGCGGGAGTGCAGCATGAGGGCGGGCATCGTGATCTCGTCGATGGCCGATGAGTACTCCATGGCGTCCCAGTCCAGGTCGAAGCGCTGCTGTGCCAGCCACTTGCCCAGGCCGATGACGATCCCGGG
>JALOLF010000171.1 GCA_025456085.1 Acidimicrobiales bacterium | reverse complement strand
CCGAACACCCAGATGGCGTCGGGGTCGAGCGGGGACGAGAGCCGGAAGCTCACCGTCGAGCGCAGCTCGCGTCCGGCCCGGGCGAAGGCGTAGGGCAGCGTCCGGTGAGCCAGGCGCGCGATGTGCCACAACCGATCGGAGGGCATCGGTTCGACACCCAGACCGTGGGCGATGTCACCGGTGTGGATCCAGCACTCGGCCAGTCGAGTCGTGGCGAGCGTTCGCGCCGCCAGGTCGCCGACGACCCATGGCACCCGTTGGTCGGGCCGGCACGCCGCGAGCGCCTCCAGCAACGCCCCGGAGGCCTGGCGCCACCGCTCGTGGACCCGGGCGGGAGGCAACCAACGCTCCGCCTCGACGAACGCGGCTGCCGTGTCGTCCACGGTCGCCTCGCCGCGCGACGGAGCCGTCCAGCCGTAGGCGGCCACCGAACCCAGTCCACCTCTCGCACTGGCGACGGCGTACTCGTCGGTCTGGGCGAGGTGCAGCACCACGTCGGCGATCGTCCAGCCGGGGCATGCCGAGGAGAGCTGCCACTGCTCGTCGTCAAGACCCGCCAGGAGCCCATCGAGCTCGTCCATCTGCGCGCCCAGCGCCCGGAGGATCTCCTCCACGGTTCGACACGCTAGGTGACGTGACCACCGACGTCGTCGCCAGCCTGGTGTGCGGCGCCCGATCGGTCGGCCCGGCCTAGGGAGCGAGCCAGAGGGCGGCCACCGCCGCGCCCATGAGCTCGCACTGCGCCCCCGAACGCAGCTCCCCGTAGTGCGGCATCCACCGCTCCACCTGGGTTCGGTCGATGTACTCCCAGGCCGGGTTGGCCCGGTCGGCGAGGACCTCCCGTAGCAGGGCGACCCGATCGTCGATCTGCGCGGCAGCCCGAACGTGGCCGAGGCTCTTGGCCTTCGCCGGATCGGCCGACCGCTTGTTGTGGCCCGGCCTCGGGCGGTCACGGTCGCCCAGGATGCGCGGCGGCTCCGGGTCGGGCTGGGGCCAGGCCTTGCCGACGAGGCGGTGCTCTGCCAGCGCCGGGTCCGCCTTCGCGCAGACCAGGCGATGCACCTCGTGACACATGCGGGCGTGTCCGCCCATCGCCATGGCGGCGTGGAAGGTCTGCAGCGAGTACGCCGGATGGATCCACAGATAGCCCCGGGTCTCCTCCCGGACACCGAAGTTGAGTCGGTGCCGCGTCTCCGTCTGGTACCAGTCGAGCAGATCGTGGCGCGTTGCACGACCCCCGGTGGGGTCGGCGAGGAGGTCGTCGACCACGCGGTCGCGGCACGCTCGTCGGGCGTCGGGGTACAGCAGGCAGAGGTAGCTCATCCTCCGGTCGAGCCAGTCGACGGCATGCGCCTCGGTCGGCAGCTGCCACTCGACATGGCTGCGCAGGCTCTCCCCCATGAGCCCGTTGAGCAGGAGCTCGTCGCGTTCCGACCAACCACCCGTCGAGTCCCTGACCTGCATGATGTTGTCGGCGCCGGCGGTGGACTCCACGTACTCGAGCACTGCGCTGCGCCAGGAGACCCGTCGTCGTCTCCCCTTCTTCTCGATGACCCGTTCGTGGCGCACGCGCTGGAGCCCGCGCCCGTCGGCGTGGTGCAGGCCGTAACGGGCAGCGAGCTCACGGGCGACCACGGCATCGGCCAGCTGCTCCGGGCCGTCGGTCTTGAACAGCACCGCATCGGTTACGCCGGCGAGCAATGCGCCGGCGAGGACCAGTCTGCTGTCCCGCCCTCCGGTGAGACCGGCGACGACGAGCTGGGCCGGGAACGTCGGGGCCGTTGCGACCGCCTCGACGATCCCATCCGCCGCCAGGTCGACCAACTCGTCCCGACCGGCGTCGAGGTAGCTGTCCGGGGGCCACCAGATCGCGGGCCGCTCCACGAGGCGCGGGCCCGTTCCCGGTTCGAGCACGACGGAGCTGCCGGGTCGGAGGGGCTCGACCCCGGTGTAGCCGCTGTGACGGACGAACCGCTGGCCGGTCGCCGCCAGCGAGCACACTGCTTCGACATTGCGTGCGGGCGACGCGCCCGCCGCACACGCGGCCCAGGCCGCCAGATGCGGGTTCGAGGCCGCGACGGTCCGGTTTCGTCCGCGGGCGTGGTGGATCGTGCGCAGGGCGAGGGGATCGTTGACGACGAGCCCCCGGCCGTCGGTCTCGAGCGCCGCCCCGACCCACAGCCCTGCGGTCGCCGACGGATCGGTGGGCGGGCTGCCTTCGCCGCCCAGGAGCTCCCTGACCACGTCGGGCCACTCCGCCCGCGGCCGCCACGGCGATCCGACGCGTCGTGGTGTGCCGCACACGACGGCGACGCCCCCGGCGCGCTCGTTCCAGCACGTCCGATCCGCGGCCGGCAGCTCCTGCCAGGCACCGAGCGCCGTGCGTCCGTCGGCGCTCGTCCAGAACACATGGGCGGCTGGGTCGAAGCCCAGGTGCGGCGGGCGCTCCGGGGAGGACAGCAGTTGGAGGACGTGCGCCGGCAGCGACGCCCCCGGATCGGCCACGGCGACGACGAAGGCTGCTCGCATGGCGCCGGAGCCTACTGATCGCCCGGTCGAGGCGAAGCGGGCATCGGATGCTCCGGGTCAGCAGAACCCGTCGCCCCAGGAGGGGGTCGGCTCCTGCTGGGCGCGCAGCGAGCGGGTGATGGCCTCGACGAGCCGCGCCGTGCTCAACGAGCCCTGCACGACGGTGAGGCGTTGGGGCAGGACGGCCTCGGCGGGCACCTCCCGACCCGACGCCACCTCCATCGCCGATTGCGTCGTCACGATCCCGGGCGGACGACGCTCGTGGGTGAGCGCCCCGAGCACGCGCCCGGCGTCGTCGTCGGGTCCGTCCAGGAGGTTGACGACCACATCGGCGCCGTCGACGAGCGAGCAGGCACCGTCGTGCAGCAGCGCACACGCATGGCGGCGATCCGGTCCCTCGCACGTGCGAACCTCGAAGCCCTGCCGCTCGAGCGCATCGGCGATGATCGCCGGGGAGGACTCGGGCGGGCACTCCAGCAGCACCCGCACCCGTCGTTCAGGCGCTCCGTCCCAGGTTGCGGTGTTCGACCGTCGCTTCATGACGCCACCCCCGAGGTGCACGCTCAACCGCCGGCGGCTTCCACCAGCGACACGGCCACCAGCACCAGCACCACCGCGACCATCAGCAGGGCGGCGGCGAGGCGCGGATGCCGGGGATCGTCGCCGTCCCGGCCCGACCCGACCGGCCCGGAGGCGAGCGGGTCCCCGTCGGTGCGGAGGTGGGAGTGTGCGGCCATCGCGGAATCCTATAGTCTTCGACTATGAGATTGGAAGTGACCCGTCGCGCCGACCTGGCCACCCGGGCCCTGGTGGCCCTGGCCGCATCGGCGCACCGGATGAAGGCCGCCGAGCTCGCCGAGCGCCTCGACGCCTCTCCCGGCTTCCTGTCGCAGGCCTTGACCCCGCTCGTCGCTCGCGGGTGGGTGCGGTCCGAGCCGGGCCCCACCGGGGGCTACACAGCACGCATCACGCTCGACGCGCTGTCGGTGCTCGACGTGATCGAGGCCGTCGAGGGTCCGACCGACATCACCCACTGTGTGCTCGAGGACCGCGTCTGTGCGGGCGGGGGCCCCTGCGCCCTCCATGACGCCTGGGCCCGGGCGCGCGCCCAACTGCTGCGCGAGCTGGCCGACACGCCCATGCGTTCGCTCGCCCCCACCGGAGGCACCCCATGATCGAGGCCGTCCCCGTGTCCGCTGCCAGCGACACCCCCGCCGAGGACACCGAGGGGGTGCGCGTGCGGGTGCACCCCGGGCTGTGCGAGGGCTGGGGCAACTGCCACCGCTTCGCCCCCGACGTGTACCCCCTCGACGAGGAGGGCCACATCGCCATCCACCTGCTCGACGTGCCCGCCGAGCAGGCGCCACAGGCCCGGCTCGGTGCCATCGCCTGCCCGGAGCACGCCATCAGCGTCATCGGGCCACCCGGCCCGGCCCGGCCCACACCACCGCAGCGACGCCACCCGGACACCCCGGGAACGCCAGCCGGGTAGGACGAGCCGTGCGCCACGAGCGACCACTCCGCACGCCAGCCCGCCCGGGTTCCGTTCGGGATCTCATCGATCGCGACGACGTGGAGGTCCTGGTGCGGGCCTTCTACCGCGACGCCGCCACCGATGACCTCCTCGGGCCGGTCTTCGAGGCGGCCGGCGTCGACTGGGCCGCCCACCTCGACACCCTCACCCGGTTCTGGGCCTGGCAACTGCTCGGCGAGCGAGGTTACGAAGGCAATCCGCTGCGCGCCCACGAACCGATCGACGAGCGGGTCCCGTTCACCGACGCCCACTTCGAGCGGTGGCTCACCCTGTTCGTGACCACCGTCGACGAGCACTTCGCCGGTCCGACCGCCGACGCCGCCAAGCAGCGCGCCGCCAAGATGGCCCACGCGCTGAGACGCCTGCTGCGCGGGCGCGAGGCCGGCGGCGGCGAACCGGTCACCGTGCACCTGCCGGCCACGACGAGACGAGCCGGCTGACCGGCCGATCCACCTCGAGCTCGGGAGCGGAGGCGGCGCTCGACGGCCGACGCTCAGGCCTCGTCGGCCGACGCCGTCACCCGACACCGCAGGCGGCACTGCGCCCGGCGCGGATCCTTGCGCACCAGCTCGTCGACCTCGAGGCCGTCGATCCCCTCCACGATCCCCTCTGCGATGCCCTCGTGGAGCGAGCAGACGGTCTGCGGATCGACGAGCGCCGTCGACTCGAACGGGCAGTTCTGCAGGACGATCTCGACGCGGGTCCCACGACGACGCACTTCCGGGTCGAAGCCCTGGCGGGCCATGTGGTCGGCCAGGACGGTCACGGCGTCGGACCCTTCGTGGCCACGGACCTGGGAACGACCGAAGCGACGGCCCACCTCCACCGCGTCGTCCCCGGATCGCAGCATCTCGGCCAGCAGGGTCGCCAGACGCTCGTACGGCCCCGTCACACCCCATCGACACTCGGCCGTGGGATCCACGGTGTAGACCAGCTTCGGACGACCTCGTCCCGAGGACGCAGCGGTGCGCTCGACCAGCAGGCCCGCCCCCACGAGCTTCGCCACGTGCTGGCGGATGCCGTTGTGGTTGAGCCCGAGATGCTCGGTGAGCTCACCGATCCCGAGTGGGTGCCCTGCGTCGGCGACGCGCCGGTAGATCTCGTGCCGGGTCGGGTCGCCGAGGGCGCGAGCCTGCTGCTGGAGTGTCGACATCAGGGGCTCTCCGGTGAGGGGAACCCCATCATCGTCGCGTGAACGCGCCCGGCGTGGTGAAGCCGGCGGCCAACGGCGCTACCGTCGGCGACCGAGAGCATCTGCCGCGCCGCCGACGAGCGGCGCGGCGGATCCTCACTCCTGGATGGTGCGGATGTAGGCGACGACGTCGCCGAGCTGCTCGTCGGTCAGCGCCGGATTGCCCCCCTTGGGCGGCATGGCGACACCCGTGGTGTTGGCGGGGTCGCTGGTGTCACGGCCCACCTTGATGAAGGCCACGAGGTCCGCGTCGGACTGGCCGGCCACGAACTCCGACGTCGTGAGGTCCTTGCCCAGGTTGGGCATGCCCTTGGCGTCCTGACCGTGGCACGACGCGCAGGACGCGGAGAAGGTCTCCTGACCCGCCGTGGCGTCGCCCGCCGCGGACTCGCCGCCACCACCACCGCCACCGCTGCTGGTCTCGCCGTCGTCGCCGCCACAAGCGGCGAACAACAACCCGGCGGACATGAAGACCGCAGCGAGACCCAGTCGGCCCACTCGGGCCGCTTCTCGTCTCCTCATGGTTCTGTACCTCCTACTGTTGCCGTGGCGCCTGACAGGTCAGCCTCGACCTCCGCCACCAGCTCCTCCCACGAAAGAACCCTGCCTCCTCTCTCGTCGGCAAAGGCCCGGGCGTCGGTCTCGGACGAGAAGGCAACGACGCCGCCTCCCATCGGGGTGGCGATGTCCGCATCGACGTACCAAGCCACGCCTGCATTGATCCACTCTTCACTGTAATAATCATGCACCCAGGCGTCCACCTGGGACAAGACGCCGGCCCGTGTCCCGTGGGTGACCATGTCGACGAGGTCGTCGAAGGCCAGGGCATCCTCACCGGGCTGGCGGTAGGCCGCGGCGTACCGCGCCTCGCTGATGATCATGCCGCACTCGGCGCACACGTCCCGTCCGTAGACGATGTCCGGCGGACCCGATGCGGTCTCGCCGCCGCAACCGGCCACGAGGCCCACGACCAGGGCGAACGACAGCACGAGGGTACGGACGAGGGGGCTCATCGGTCCGGGCTCCTGCGGAACACCAAGGCCCCGATCGCCGGCGGCAGGACGGCCCACACCAACAGGGCCGCCACGGTCACGATGCGCACCCCGTCGCCGAAACGATCCACGGCGTAGGTGCCCACCGGCCCGAGCACGTCCAGCGACCCACCCAGCACCGTGATGGTCGAGAGGCGGAAGGCCTCCACCGGGTTGGCGACGGCGGCGAAGAACAGGGTCGCATCGCCGACCCGGGTGGCCACCGACGTCCCCATGAGACCCAGGTTCCCCAACAGCACGAACCCCAGCCACAGCACGAGCGCGAGGCCCATGGCCGTGGAGCTGCGGCGGGCGAAGACGCTCACGAACATGCCGGCGCCGACCATGGCCACCGACAGCAACCAGGCCAACGCGGTGATGGTCAGCAGGTCGACGCCGTCGACCGCAGCGTCGCGCAGGAAGGCAACGAGGCCGGCCACCCCGAACCCACCGGCGACCGCCACGAGCAGCGCGGCCATGTTGCCGAGGTAGATGCCCAGGTACACCTCGGTGGCGTTGACCGGGTGCGACAACAGGAACGCCAACGTGCCCCGTTCGCGCTGGCCCGCCACACTGCGGGCGCCGATGGTGAGGCCCATCAACGGGACCACCAGCTGTGCGAGGGCCACCAGCGAGGCTGCCGTTCGACCGAACCCCTCGAAGCCGACGTTCTCGGCGTCGGACACCGCGAGCGACGTGATGCCCGTGGCCACCACGGCGAAGCTCGCTCCGTAGAGCCACAGCCAGCGGTCCCGCAGGGCGTCGCGCAGCTCCTTGGCGGCCAGCGCCCGCACCACCCGGAGCTCGGTCCGCTCGGGGAGGGCGGCCGCCGGAGTGGACGTGACCGCGCTCATCGCCACACGTCCACGTCGAGCACCTCGAACCCGGCGTCGTGCAGTGTGGTGAGCGCACGTCCCTTCCCCCCGGCCGGCACGTCCACGAGCAGGCCGTGGCTGTTCTCCCGGGCGGTGAAGCCGGCGCCGTTCAACAGCTCGACCGCCGAGGGCACGTCGCGCACCAGGACGTGGAGGACTGCTCGCAGACCGAGCCGTTCGGGGAGCTCCGACGGTTCGCACTCCAGCACCATGGATCCCGCCTCCATGGCGATCACCCGCTCGGCCAGCACGCCGACCTCGTCGAGGTTGTGCGAGGTCAGCACGATGGCCCGCCGGTCGTCACGCAACTTCTCGAAGACCTCGAGCACCGACTCCCGGGCGGCGACGTCCAGCGACGAGGTCGGCTCGTCGAGCAGGAGCACCGACGGGTCGGCGACGAGCGCCAGGGCGATGGCGAGGCGCTGCTTCATGCCGCCCGACAGGGCGCCGACCGGCTTGTCCCAGTGGTCGGCCAGGCCGAGCTCACCGACCTTGTCCCGCCCACGTTCGAGTGCGACGCGACGCAGCCTGGTCGACAGGTCGACGGTCTCGGCGATGGTCAGGTCGTCGTAGAAGGCCAACTGTTGGGGCACGTAGCCCAACGCGTCGCGGGCCGCCTTGCCCCGCCGCCTGATGTCGTTGCCACCGATCTCGATGGTGCCCTCGAAGGGGACGAGTCCCAGGATGCAGCGCACGATGGTGCTCTTGCCCGCGCCGTTGGGTCCCCAGAAGGCCACGGCCTCCCCTGCGGCGACCTCGAAGGACACGTCGTCGACCACGACGACGTCGCCGTACCGTTTGGTGAGGTGGTCGACCCTGATCATGCCGGCGCCACCCCCGCGATCGGGTCGGCCGTGGAAACGACCTGCGACGGGCGTCTCCGGGCCCGGACGGGCAGGATCACAGCGACGCCGAGCAACACCAGCGACGATGCGAGGAGCAGGCTCCTCGAGCGGTCGACGGGCGAATCGGCGAGCGGCGGCAGTGTGGGCGGATCGACGAGCGGTGCCGTGTCGACCGCTTTGGGCTCGGGCCGCAGCGACGGGAAGGCCCGGGCCGCAGCGTCGACGGCCAC
>JALOLF010000048.1 GCA_025456085.1 Acidimicrobiales bacterium | reverse complement strand
AGCGCGGTGATCGGGTCACCGGCCGTGAGTCCCTGCGCCGCGGTCCACGTCGCGCCGTCGTCCCGGGACACGTGCACCCCACCGACGTCGTCGGCGACGACGACGTGCGATGCGCGGGGCACGGCCAGCACGCGCACCCGGCCGAACGAACCCACCGGGCCCCAGGTGCGTCCGCCGTCGAGGCTGCGATAGAGGCCCGAGGCCGAGGGCGCGGCGAACAGGAGGTCGGCTGACGCCGGCGAGACGGCGACGTCGCCGATCGCGGCGAGGTTGCCGGGTTTCGCCATCGGCACGAACGACCGCCCCTGGTCGTCGGACCGGTAGAGACCCCTACCGGTGACGAGCGCGTAGACACGATTGCGGTCCGAGGGCGAGATCGCGAGGCGGTAGGGACCTCGGCGATCGAGCCCGTTCGTCACCTCCGTCCAGGTCACACCGAGGTCGCTCGATCGCAGCAGATGGCCGCGGGAGATGGCGAGCACCGTCGAGTCCGAGGTGAAGGATGGCGAGAGCGCCACGTCGGCGATGTTGTCGTGCGGCGCGTGCGCAGCGGCCTCACGGTTCGGTGCGACCAGCAGCACCACGCCGGCCACCACGAGCACCGCCGTCACGACCGCCCGCACGATCCGTCGCACCGCCGCCCCCCTTGTCCGAACGAGCAACGTCACAGGCCCGACGAGAACGCTTCCCCGGGGCGCCGTGCTCTGCAGCGATCCGACGACGGGAAGTCAACCAGGGTAGAAGGCGTCGCGCAACGGGAACCGGCGCTTGATGGCTCGGCCGATGCGCCACTCGAGCCACGCGGTCAGGGTGCCGTGCTTGCGGTGCGGCGCCATGCCGTCCCGGGTGAAGGCGAACACCGGCGGGTCCGACACGCCGACCGGCACGTATTCGACCTCGACGTCGCGGTGCAGCCGGATGACCACGTGGTCGGCGTCGAAGGGCACGTCGAAGCCCCGGTCCCGGGCCACCTGCCGGGCGAGGTGGCGCACGCCGGGCCAGTCCGGCGAGGGGACGAGCGCGTCCCACACCACGTCGTCGGCGGGGAAGACCTCAGCGGCCGCAGACCCGACACCCCCGTGACCCATGCAGCGGAGGAACTCGTCGTAGGCCGCCGGCAGCCCGCGGACCCCCTGCGCCTCGCAGAGCCGCTCGAGATCGGCGTCGCTGCAGCCCTGGAAGGCCGTCGAGAGCAGGTCCAGCTCCTGGCCGGCCCAGTCGAGGAGGTCCCGCACGTGCTGGCGCACCGCGTCCTCGTCCCGGCCGTCGGCATCGGATCGGGTCGTGCGCTGGGATCCGAGGATGGCGTGCCAGGTCGGTGCCCCCGAGGTGATCCCTGCCGTCATCGTCTAGGTCATCGTCCCGGGGCCGTGGGCACGACATGGGCCTCGGGCACCAACCTGGGTAGGTCGTTCGCCCCAACGCGCCGGTGCACCCTCAGGCCGGCGGTGCCGGCCCGACGGCCGTGGCGACCAGTGCGGCGAGCGCGTCCCGACCGGGACCGGCCAGGTGGATGCCGTCCGCGAAGGTGTAGCCGGGGGTGCCCGACAGGGCGGCCCAGTCCGCCACCACGACGTTCGGATACCGGCCGAGCGACTCCTCGATGGCGGCGTTGGCCTCGACGGGACCGTCGTCCCACGGCGTGCAGGTGACCCACACCACCCGCTCCACGCCGTCGAGCCGGTCCATGATCCGCTCGACGTAGGTGCCGAAGCCGCCGCCGGCCCAGAAGCTGGTGCACAGGTGCACCACGACCACACGGCCGAAGGGATTGGACGGCGGCGGTTCCTCACCGCCGTGCTCGGCCCGGTACTGGGCCACGACCCCGTCGTAGGCCGCCTGGCGGGCGTCGAGGATGCCGGCGGCCTGGGTCACGAGGCGGTTCTCGGCCGCGTCGACCGTGACGTCCCATCCGGCCAGCGCCCCCGGGAGCTGCGCCGCCGCGCCGACCAGCACGGAGTCGCCGAGCACGTACACCCGACGATCGCCCGGCCCCAGCGGTACCACCGGCTGGCCGGGGCCCGGCCCGGGAGTGGCGGCACGTACGGGCAGCGCCGGTGCCGTGGTGGTCGGCGGCGAAGGCGTGGTGGTGGAGGCAGGAGCGGTGGTCGTGGGGGCGGCGGTCGCAGTGGGCGGTGCGGTCCCGTCGAGGCTCGAGGGCGCGTCGAACTGCGTCGAGTCGACCACGTCCCCCGTGTCGTCGGCGTTCACGCCGGGCTCGGCGTCGCCGGCCGAACAGGCGGCGAGCAGCGCCAGGCCCGCCACCACGGCTCCCCACCGCCACGTGCTCCTGTCCACGATCGGGCGAGGGTAGCCGGCCCGTCGGGCGGGCCGACGTCGACCGGGACGCGGGAACTGCGCCCGACACGCCGCCCAGCCGCGGCTCGGGTGGAGCGGCGCGTCCGGGCGCCGCGTCGGGCAGCGGGTCAGCCGACCCCGGCGTCGGACAGGGTGATGAAGCCGTTGTTGAAGCCGTCGACGTCGTCGACGATGGCGGTGGACGTCGACGTGCAGTCCGACGGGCCGTACGGGCGTCCCGCCATGCTCGTGGCCACCGGCACCGTGACGGTTCCCCGGATCGACGAACCGTCCGCGCAGGTCGGGATGTTGAGGTTGGCCACCGCCTCCGTCGGCGGGCCCGCCCGGCCGAGCAGGAAGTCGTCGTACCAGGCGAGCACGGCGGCGGCGCCGCTGGCGAAGTCCGGTTCGACCCCGGAGCGCAGTCCCGAGGACGCCGCGACCGCCGGGATGCCGTTGCGGGCGCCGGTCCGCGCCGCTCCGACGGTGCCGGACAGGGGGATGACCGGGCCCATGTTCTGCCCGCTGTTGATGCCGGACACCACGAGGTCGGGGTTCACGCCCATGACCCGAAGGGCGTGCAGCACGGAGTCGGCCGGGAAGCCGTTCACCGCCGTCGCCGGATAGCCGCTGGCCGTGACCTGTGCCGTCGCCGTGACCCCACCCGGGGTCGTCTTGTCACCGGAGCCGCTCTGGTTGGTGGCGGGGGCCACCACGGTGACCTCGACGTTCGGGAGCACCCGCAAGCCCTCGACCACGGCGTCGATGCCCGGGGCGGCGTAGCCGTCGTCGTTGGTCACCAGGATCTTGATCGGCTCGGTGTGGGTGTCCGTGTAGCAGGTCGCGGTGACGTCGTAGACGGGGCCGCCGGCCTCGAGGCACGGGTGCGTCGCGGCGAACACCTCGGGCTGGCTCTGGAAGGGCCGCACGATCCAGGCCCGCAGGGTCCACACGTCGGTGTCGGTCTCGGTCCACACGTCGTTGGCGCCGGCGAACCCCTCGGGCGCCGACGTGGCGGCGACGTTCCACTCGACGCCGGCGATCTGCGCGTCGGCGGCGTCCGCGTCGTACAGGAGCGTGTCCGGCGCCGCAGGGTCGAAGGCCTCGGTGGGGCCGCTGAGCTCGAACCCGGCTCCGACCCCGGTGGCGTAGGCGGTGACGGTCGCGCCGGCGGCCAGCGCGTCACCGCCGACGGGATGGGCGTGCGCGACGGCCAGCGCCACGTCGAGCTGTGCCGAGAGGGTCCGGCAGTCCTGCTCGGACAGGGCCCCGTTGGCCGCCGAGGTGCACCACCACGGCGTCGCCCCGGCGAAGGCCTGGGTCCGCACGGTCGACGGGAAGTACAGGCACCCGCTCAACCCGACCGCCAGCACCGCAACCAGCACGATCTGCACACGTCGCTTCATGTGGTCATCCCCCCGATTCCCACCCCGGCTGTGTCCAGCGGAGCCTAGATGAACGTCGGGTGAACGCGCCGTCGCGCAGGGTGGCCGCTGCTCAACGACGGCGGACCCACACCTCCACGCCGGCGACCGCGACCGCGATGACCAGGAGCGCCGGCAGCATGCCCGCCCCGCCCATCCCCACCGCGCGCTGCAACAGGCCGACGAGCTGGAAGGCGGCGAGGAACACCACCAACGGGCGCACCACGTCGATCGAACGCTGCAGACGAGCCTGCGGGTCGCCGGGCGGCGGCGGCACCTGCGGCGCGGGCGGTGCCCAGCCGGCCCGACCACCCGTGGCGGCGGAGGTGAAGTACTGCTGTGGGGCGTACTGCGGGGCCGGGTACTGCGGGGGCGGGTTCATCGGCGTCTCCTTCGACGTGACGGTGCCTGTCAGAGCGCGCGAGCGGCACGGAAGTTCCCGCGCGTCGCCGAGTGGCGCGTGTCCGGGGCGCGTCAGCCGCCCTTGCCGGGCAGCACGCGATAGGCGTCGTAGATGGAGTCGATCTGCTTGATGCTCGACAGCAGCGAGTCGAGATGCGACGGATCGCCCAGCTCGAAGTCGAAGCGCATGGTGGAGATGCGGTCGTTGCCGGTCACGGTGTTGCAGGCGATGATGTTGACGTGCGCGTCGGCCAGTGACGACGAGACGTCGCGCAGCAGCCGGGAGCGGTCCAGCGCCTTGACCTCGATGGAGGCCACGAAGGTGCCGGTGCGCTCGCTGTCCCAGTCCACCTCGATGAGCCGGTCGGTCTGACCCACGGCGAGGGACACGGCGTTGGCGCAGTCGGTGCGGTGCACCGACACCCCGCGACCCCGCGTCACGAAGCCCATGATCTCGTCGCCGGGCACGGGGGTGCAGCACCGCGACAGCCGAACCATGACGTCGTCGAGTCCCTCGACGTGCACCCCGGCGTTGTCGGAGGTGCGCCGGTTGCGCCGACGGGGCTCCTGCACCGTGATCGGCAGCTGCTCCTCGCGGTCGACGTCGAGGTCCTGCAGGTAGCGCTTCACCCGCTCGGCGATGGACTTGGCCGAGACGTGGTGCTCGCCCACCGCGGCCTTGAGGGCGTTCAGGTCGGCGTAGTTGAGGCTGCGGGCGACCTCCTCCAGCGTGCCGGTCTGCTGGATGCGCTGCACGGGCAGCCCCGCCCGGCGCAGGGCCTTGACGAGGTCCTCGTTGCCGGTCTCGATGGCGTCCTCACGACGCTCCCGCGAGTACCAGTGGCGGATCTTGTTGGCCGCGCGGTGCGTGGCGACGAACTGCAGCCAGTCCCGTGACGGACCGGCACCCTCGATCTTGGAGGTGAACACCTCGACGGTGTCGCCCGACTGGAGCTGGGTGTCGAGCGGCACGAGCTTGCCGTTCAGTCGGGCGCCGATGCAGGCGTGGCCCACCTCGGTGTGGATGGCGTACGCGAAGTCGACCGGCGTGGCCTTCACCGGCAGGGTCACGACCTTGCCCTTGGGCGTGAACACGAACACCTCGTCCTGTTCGAGGTCGACCTTCAGCTTGGCCATGAACTCCGTGGGGTCCGACGTCTCGGACTGCCAGTCCACGATGCGGCTCAGCCAGGTCAGATCGGCGCTGGAGCCGTGGCTGTCCTTGTAGTTCCAGTGCGCGGCCACGCCGAACTCGGCCCGCTGGTGCATCTCCCAGGTGCGGATCTGCACCTCGAGTGGCTTGCCCTGGGGCCCGATCACCGTGGTGTGCAGCGACTGGTAGAGGTTGAACTTGGGCATGGCGATGTAGTCCTTGAACCGCCCCTGCACGGGCTTCCACATGGCGTGGATGGAGCCCAGCGCGGCGTAGCAGTCCTTGACGGTGTCGACCACGACCCGGATGCCGACCAGGTCGAAGATGTCGTCGAACTCCTTGCCCTTGACGACCATCTTCTCGTAGATGCTCCACAGGTGCTTGGGGCGGCCGGTGACCTCAGCGGTGATGCGCAGCTCCTTGAGCCGCTCGTCGACCTCGGCCAGCACCTGGGCCAGGTAGATCTCGCGCTCGGGGGTGCGGGTGGCCACCATGTGGTCGATCTCGGCGTAGCGCTTGGGGTGCAGGGCGGCGAAGGCCAGGTCCTCGAGCTGCTGCTTGAGCTCCTGCATGCCCAGTCGGTGGGCCAGCCCGGCGTAGATGTCGAGGGTCTCCTGGGCGGTGCGCTCCTGCTTCCAGGCCGGCATGGCGGCGATGGTGCGCATGTTGTGGAGCCGGTCGGCCAGCTTGATGATGAGCACCCGCAGGTCCTTGGCCATCGCCACGAGCATCTTGCGCATGGTCGCCGCCTGCTGGGCCTCCTTCGAGTCGAACTTGATCCGGTCCAGCTTCGTGACGCCGTCGACGATGCGGGCCACGTCGTCGCCGAACTCGACGGCCACCTCGGGCAGGGTCATGCCCGTGTCCTCGACCGCGTCGTGCAGCAGCGCCGCGGCGATCGTCACGTCGTCGAGGCCCAGCTCGGCCACGATCTTGGCCACGGCCACGGGGTGGGTGATGTAGGGGTCACCGGACCGTCGGGTCTGGCCCCGGTGGGCCGCGGCGGCGTGCTCGTAGGCCCGGCTGATCAGGGCGCTCGAGGCGCGGGGGTGGCGGGAGCGGTACAACGCGACGAGCGGCGCGACCTCCTCCGAGGGCGGCGCCGAGTGCCGCCTCCACGGAAGGACTCGATCGACGGTCGCCAACGAAGCTCCTCGGTCCGGTCAGGGATAGGTCACCAGCGACAACACGTCGTAGCCCTCGAGCTGTTCCCGACCACCCAGGAAGCCCAGCTCGATCACGAAGGCCAGACCCACGACCTCGGCGCCGAGACGCTCGGCCAGCCGGGCCGTGGCCGAGGCGGTGCCGCCGGTGGCCAGCACGTCGTCGACGACGAGGACCCGCTGGCCGGGGTGGACACCGTCACGGTGTATCTCGAGCAGGTCGGTGCCGTACTCGAGGGCGTACTCCTGCTGCTCGATCTCCCAGGGCAGCTTGCCCGCCTTGCGCACCGGCACGAAGCCGGCGCCGAAGCGGTACGCGACCGGTGCGCCGAAGATGAACCCACGGGCCTCGACCCCCAGCACCCGGTCGATGTGGGTGCCGGCGAAGTGCTCGGCGATGCCGTCGACGGTGGCCCGGAAGGCCTCGACGTCGATCAGCAGCGGGGTGATGTCCTTGAACACCACGCCGGGCTTGGGCCAGTCGGGTATGTCGCGGACGAGGCCGGCGAGGTGCTCGACGTCGGGGGGCATGGCCCCACGGTAGTGCGTGGCTACGCGGTGCCGATGCCGGGCGCCGGGCCGCTCAGCGCTTCTTGCCCTTCTTGCGCGGCCGGGGCGGGATGTTGGTCGACACCGCCGGCGACGCGGTGGCGGTACGGGTCGTGGTGGACCGGGGGCGCTCGGGCGCCGGCGCGCTGACCACGTCGCCGCCCTCGGTGGCGCCCGTGCGCTGGTCGGCCAGCGCCCGGTTCGCCTCGAGGCGCTCGCGCAGCCGGCGGTTCTGCGGTTCGTGCTCCTTGAGCCAGGCCGTCACGGGTGCGGCGATGAACACCGACGAGTAGGCGCCGATGAGCAGGCCGACGAACAGGGCGATGCCGAACTCGAGCAGGGTCACGGCACCGAGCAACAGGGCGCCGATGAGCAGCATCGACAGCACCGGCAGCAGGCCGACCACCGAGGTGTTGATCGAGCGCAGCAGCACCTGGTTCATGGACAGGCTCATGAGCTCGGTGTAGGTGAGCCGACCGGTGAGCCCGGGGCGGGCCTGGTTCTCGCGCACCTTGTCGAACACGACCACCGTGTCGTAGATCGAGAAGCCGAGGATGGTCAGGAAGGAGATGACCGTCGCCGGGGTGACCTCGAACTGGAAGATCGAGTACACGCCCACCGCGATGACGATGTCGTGCACGACCGCCACGATGGCGCCCACGGCCATGCGCAGCTCGAGGCGCAGCGTCAGGTAGAGCAGGATGGCGAGGAAGAACACGACCAGCGCGGTGATGGCCGACCTCGTGATCTGGTCGCCCCAGGAGGGACCGACCGTGCTGAAGGCCACCTCGGCCGGGTCGACGCCCGCCAGCTCGGCCAACGCGTCACGGACCTCGGTCTGGGTCTCGGCCGACTCGACCTTGGCCTGCACCCGCAGGATGTCGGTGCCCACGATCTGGATCTTGGCGTCACCCGCCCCGAGGGGCCGCAGCACGTCGCGTGCGGCGCCGACGCTCACCTCGGAGGTCTGGACCTCCCAGGAGTTGCCGCCCTCGAAGTCGATGCCCAGGTTCAGGCCGCGCACGAACAGCGAACCGATGCTGAGCACCACCACCACCGCCGACACCACCAGGAAGCGGGGCCACCACTTCACGAAGTCGATGTCGTTCTCGCCGCGGTAGAGCCGCACGACGGCATTCATCGGGCCGGCTCCGTGCGTCCGTCGGTGGCGTCGGCACCGGCATCGTCGGTGTCCGACTCGAACTCGAGGGTCGGCTCCTCGGAGCTCTCGATCATGCGCCGAGCTGGCTTGGCGGTGCGGGTCGACCCGGGGGTGGCCACCGTCTCGGGGGGCAGACCGAACCAGGTCGGTCGGCGGGCGCACAGCTTCGTGCCGGTGGCCAGGCTCACCGCAGGGCGCATGTAGAAGTAGGAGGTGATCAGGTCCAGCACGGTGGACAGACCGAGGTAGAAGGCGAAGCCCCGCACCGGTCCGATGGCCAGCATGTACAGCAGCACCGCGCCGATGACCGAGACGCCGTCGGCCTTCACGATGGTGCTGAACGCCCCCTGGAAGCCCTTCTCGGTGGCCGAACGGATGGAACGGCCGTTGCGGACCTCCTCACGGAGGTGCTCGTAGTACACGACGTTGGAGTCGAGCGACACGCCGATGGACACGATGATGCCGGTCACGCCCGCCAGCGTCAGGGCCAGTCCCTGGGTCTCACCCAGCCACGCGATGAGGGTCCACAGCAGGGCGCCCTCGATGAACAGCTTGACCACGGCCAGCAGGCCGAGGAGGCGGTAGAAGACCAGCATGTACAGCGTCACGAGGACGAAGCCCACGATGCCCGCCACGATGCCGGCGTCGAGCGCGTCACGTCCGATGGTGGCCGAGACGCTCTTGACCTCCTGTTGCACCAGGGTGACCGGCAGCGCGCCGTACTGGAGCACGGTGGACAGGTCCTCGGCCTCACCCTGGGTGAAGGGCTGGACGTCGGATCCCTGGATGACGACGTTGTCGGCCTCGTAGCTGGCCGCCTGGATGTTGGGCGCGGACACCACGATCCCGTCGAGCACCACCGCGGCCTGCCCGGTCGGGCACTCGGGCGTCTGGGTGAAGCAGGAGGCGGCCAGGGTGTTGAACTGGTCGATCCCCTGGTCGCCGCCCTTGAAGTCGAGCCCCACCACCCAGACCGTGCCCTGGAGCCGGGCGCCTGCGCCCTCGAGGGCGGCGCCGGTGACCGTCGCCGGACCCAGGCAGTAGAGGTTCCCGTCCTCGTCGGGGAGCAGCACCGTCGCCTCCGGCGTGTCCTCGGCGCGGGAGGTGGGCTCCGTCGGACACTGGGCCGATCCGGTGAGCTGGGACAGCAGGGCGGGATCGATGGTGGAGTCGGTGGTCGGCGCCACGGTGGTGTCGGTGGCGCCGGCGACGGTCGTGTCGGTGCTGGCCGGAGCGACGGTGTCGCTGACCGTCGACGGCGTGGTCGTGTCCTGGGCACCGGCGGCCGACTCCCCCGGCGTCAGCCCGAGGCCCTGCTCGCCGGTGGCCGGCGGGGTCGTCGTGGACGAGGTGACGACGCTGTCGGTCACCGTGGTCGACGTGTCGCCCGCCACCGTCGTCGACGTCTCGCCCGCCACGGTGGTCGACGTCTCCCCCGCCACGGTCGTGGACGTGTCCCCGGGGGAGAGCGAAGCGCCGGCGGGCAGCACGCTGATCACGGGCCGGAACCGCAGCTCGGCGGTCAGGCCCACCAGTTCGATGGCCCGGTCGCGGTCCTCGATGCCGGGGAGCTGCACCAGGATGTTGTCGCCCTGGCGGGTCACCTCGGGCTCGGCCACCCCCAGCGCGTCGATGCGCGACGTGATGATGTCCTTGGCGACATCCAGGGAGTTCTCGTCGAAGTCGCCTTCTGGCGCCAGCACGACCGACACACCGCCCTGCAGGTCGAGGCCGAGGAGCGGCTCGTTGCCCGAGACGAAGGTGTAGACGAGCCCGAACACTGCCAACAGGCAGACGGAGAGAAGGGAGACGAGGGCCTTGCGGTGTCGCATGATGAGCTGATCCAGGTGGAGCCGGAGCACCTTAGCCGAGCGGCCTCGCGGCACCACATCACCGGCCGCAGGGTCCGCTCAGGGGTACACGGCGGCCACCTCGGCGCGGACCCGGGCCAGGTCGCCGTCGCCGATGGCGCAGCGCACCCGCTCCACGAGTCGCAGGATCCAGTGCACGTTGTGGAGGGTGGCGAGGCGCAGCACGCTCGGCTCCTGCACCATCAGCAGATGCCGCAGGTAGGCCCGCGACCAGCGGGCGCACACGGTGCAGGTGCAGTCGGGGTCGAGCGGCCCGGGATCCCGGGCGTGCACCGCGTTGCGCAGGTTGAGACGGCCCGCACCGGTGAGGATGGTGCCGTGTCGGGCCAGACGGGTCGGCAGCACGCAGTCGAACAGGTCCACGCCCCGGGCCACGGCCTCCACGAGCCCGACCGGGTCACCCACCCCCATCAGGTAGCGGGGTCGGTCCGGGGGCAGCTCGGCCAGGGCCGCCTCCAGGGCGGGCAGCAGCTCGTGGCGGGGCTCGCCCACCGACAACCCGCCGATGCCGTAGCCATCGAAGCCGAGGGCCACGGTGCGCTGGGCGCTCTCGGCCCGAAGGGTGGCGTCGACGCCGCCCTGCACGATCCCGAACAGGGCCTGGGTTCCGCCCGCCTCCCGAGAGGGGCGGTGGGCCTCGACCGCCCGGGCCGCCCACGCCGCGGTGCGCTCCACCGCCTGGCGCACCACCTCGGGCGGCGACGGCAGCGACGGGCAGACGTCGAGCACCATCTGGATGTCGGCGCCGAGCAGCTGCTGCACCCGCACCGCGCCCTCGGGCGTGAGCACGTGGGTGCTGCCGTCGTAGGTGGACCGGAACGTGGCGCCGTGGTCGTCGACCTTCGGGTCGAGCGAGAACACCTGGTAGCCACCCGAGTCGGTGAGCACGTGCCCGTCCCAGCCCATGAAGCCGTGGAGGTGACCCAGCTCGGCCACCACGTCCGCGCCGGGGCGCAGCATGAGGTGATACGTGTTGGCGAGCACCACCTCGGCGCCGAGCGCCTCGAGGTCCGCCGACGACAGCGCCCGCACCGCGGCCCGGGTGCCCACCGGCATGAAGCACGGGGTGGCGAAGGAGCCTCGCGCCGTGTGGACGCGTCCGGCGCGGGCCGCGCCGTCCGAGGCCTCGACGTCGATGCGGACCACCGGGTCGCCCAGGCCGCCCATCAGCCACGGTCCCGGGTGAGCAGCATGGCGTCGCCGAAGGAGAAGAACCGGTACCGCTGCGCGATGGCGGTCTCGTAGAGCAGCCGCCAGCGCGGCCCGACGAAGGCGTCGACCAGCACCAACAGGCTCGAGCGGGGCAGGTGGAAGTTGGTCAGCAGCACGTCGACGACCCGGAACGGGTAGTCGCCGTGGATGAACAGGTCGGTGCTGCCGGTCCCGGTGCCGGTGGCCGCGGCGCTCTCGAGCGCCCGCACGACGGTCGTGCCCACGGCCACCACACGGCGGGCCCGGGCGCACGCCTCGAGCGTGCCCACCGGCACCCGGTACCGCTCGCGGTGCATGACGTGGGCCTCGACCGCGTCGGCGGCGATGGGCCGGAACGTGCCCAGGCCCACCTGGAGGTCGACGACGGCGACCTCCACCCCCCGTCGCCGGCAGCGGGTGAGCAGCTCGGGGGTGAGGTGCAGGCCGGCGGTGGGGGCGGCCACCGAGCCGGGTACACGGGCGTACACCGTCTGGTACCGCTCGGGGTCGGCGAGCGGCTCGGTGATGTAGGGCGGCAGGGGCACCTGGCCGGCGGCCTCCAGCGCCGCGTCCAGGTCGTCGACACCCAGCAGCTCGACGATGCGTCGTCCCTCGCCGAGGTCGTCGAGCACGGCCACCTCGAGGTCGGCCGCCGCCGTGCCCGTCAGTGCCTCGGCCGCGGCCGGACGGAGACGTTCGCCCGGTCGCAGCCGTCGGCTGGGGCGCACCAGCGCCTCCCATCGGTCCCCGGGCAGGGGCTCCAGCAGCAGCACCTCGGCGGCGCCGCCGGTGGCGCGCCGCAGCGCCAGCCGTGCGGGCAGCACCCGGGTCTCGTTGACGACGAGCACGTCGCCCTCCTCGAGCAGCTCGGGCAGGTCGTGCACCCGGCGGTGCTCGGGTCCGCTCGCCGAGCCCCGGTCGACCAACAGGCGCGCCGCGTCGCGGGGCTCGACCGGGAGCTGGGCGATCAGCTCGCTCGGCAGGTCGTAGTCGAAGGCGGCGGTGTCCACGGGCGCGCAGGTTACGGGACGGCCGTCGCGGACCCGGCACTACCGTCGGGGAGATGGAACACCCGGGCACCGATCGAGAGGTCCCCGTCGGCGAGTTGCTCACCGGCCGCGCGGCGATCGTCACCGGAGCCGGCGCCGGCATCGGGGCGGGCATCGCGCGGGCCTTCGCCCGCCACGGGGCCCGAGTGGTCGTCGTCGACGTGGACGGGGCGCGGGCCGCTGCGGTGGCCGGGTCCGTCACGGACGCCGGCGGTGAGGCGCTGGCGGTGACCGCGGACGTGTGCGAGGAGGCCAAGGTCGCGGCGCTGGTGACCGCCACCCTCGAGGCCTTCGGCCGCATCGACGTGCTGGTGAACAACGTCGGGCACTACCTCGGCGGCGGTGGGCCCTTCGTGGACTCCACGCCGCAGGACTGGAGCGCGCTCTACCGCGTCAACCTGGAGCAGGTGCTGCGGGTGACCCACGCCGTGCTGCCGGCGATGATCCGCCAGGGCGACGGCGGCAGCATCGTGAACCTGACCACCGTCGAGGCGTTCCGCGGCATCCCCCACCACCCGGTGTACGCGGCCATGAAGGCGGGGGTCGTGCAGTTCTCCAAGAGCCTGGCCCTGGACCTGTCCGAGCACGGCATCCGGGTCAACGACATCGCCCCCGACGTGACCCGGTCCCGTCAGCTCCCCTACGAGCGCTGGCTCACACCCGAGGACGAGGCCCGCATCCCGAGCTGGGTGCCGCTCGGGCGCCTGGGCGAACCCGCGGACCCGGCCGGCGTGGCCGTGTTCCTGGCCTCGGACCTGTCGGCGTTCGTCACCGGCACCACGATCCACTGCGACGGCGGCACGTACGCCGCCGGCGGCTGGTACCGCACCTCCCACGGGCCGCGCAGCTGGACCAACCGCCCCCACGACCCCTGATCCCGCCGGGCGCCCCCCGCCGACGATCAGATCCGTCGGTCGTGGTCGCGCCAGTAGCGCTCGCGCAGCACGCGGGTGTGCAGCTTGCCGGTCGGGTAGCGGGGCAGCTCGGCCTCGACGTCCACCGACCGGGGCACCTTGTAGCCGGCGAGGCGGCCCCGGGCGAAGGCCAGCAGCTCGTCGACCAGTGCCGGCGAGGCCTCCACCCCGTCGGCGAGCTCGACCGCGGCCTTCACCTGCTCCCCCCACTCCTCGTCGGGGATGCCGAACACGGCCACGTCCGCCACCGCGGGGTGCTCGGCCAGCACCTGCTCGATCTCCGCCGGGTAGATGTTGACCCCGCCCGAGATGATCATGTTGGACGCCCGGTCGGCCAGGTACACGTAGCCCTCGGCGTCGACGGAGCCCACGTCGCCCAGGGTGTACGTGCCCGGCCCGAGGTGGGCTCCAGCGGTCTTGACCGGATCGTTGTGGTACTCGAAGACCGTGTCGGTGTGGCGGTGCCGGCAGTACAGGACGCCGTCCGTGCCGGGTGCCACCGGCTCGTGGGTGTCGGCGTCGACGGCCAGCACCTCGTAGGCGGGCACGGCGCGGCCGACCGTGCCCGGGTGGGCGAGCCAGTCCGCGGTCGAGGCCACCGTCACCACCCCGCCCTCGCTGCCGCCCCAGTACTCGACGAGCACCTCGCCCCACCACTCGATCATCGAGCGCTTCACCGCCGTCGAGATGGGCGCCGCGCCGTGCAGGACGGTGTGCAACGACGACGGGTCGAACCGCGCCCGCACGTCGTCGTCGAGCCGCAACAGGCGCACGAACATCGTGGGGACGAGGTGGGTGTCGCGCACACCGCGCTCCTCGACCAGGTGCAGGGTCCGGGCCGGGTCCCACCGGGGCATCACCACCATCGGCGCCCCCTGGTGGTGGTCCATGACCGCGAAGCCGACCGGGGCCGCGTGGTACAGGGGCCCGGTCACCAGGTGCGGGCCGGCGCCGTCGAGGCCGAGCACCTGCCCGCTGCGCACGATGAAGGCGAGTTGGTCTCCGAGCGTGGGCTGGGTGCCGCGCTTGACACCCTTGGGACGCCCCGTCGTACCCGACGTGTAGACCATGGTCCCTCCGGGCGGACCGTCGAGCGGGAACGGCCCGTCACCGCTGTCGGCCAGCAGTCCGTCGAGCTCGTCGCCGACGACGATCACCGGCACCCCCCCGACCTGCGCCGCCGCGGCACGCCCCACCGCCTCGTGGTCGGGGTCGACGAACAGCACGCGCGAACCCGAGTCCTCCAACACGAAGGCCACCTCGTCGGGCGTGAGGTGCCAGTTGACCGGCGTGATCCACGCCCCACCCAGCAGAGCGCCCAGGGCGAGCTCGACGAACTCCACCCGGTTGCCGACCAGCATGGCGGCGTGACCACCGACGGCGATGCCGGCCTCGTCGCGCAGCAGGTGTCCCACCCGGGTGGCCCGGTCGAGCTCCTCGGCCCACGTGCGCCGGCGGGTCAGGTCGTCGAGGGCCAGGTCGTCGGGGCGGGCGGCAACCACGTCGAGGAGCACGGTGGGGCAGGTTAGCGAGGCCGATGCGGCGCCCGGGTTGCCCCCGTGCCACCGAAGTTGGTGGGCTGGGGAGGTGACCCCTGTGCCGACCCGTCGTCGTCCCACCACCGCCATCGACCGTCCGCGCCGACGCTGGCGGCAGGCGGGCCTCGTCGTCGCCACGCTCGTGGTGGTGGGCCCGGTGCTGGCCGGCTGCGGCAGCGACGGCGACGACCCCGAGCTGCGTCGGGACACGCTGGCCCCCGAGTCCGAGGTCTCCGTACCCGGCCACGGCGGCGCGCTCGGCTCGCCCGGCACGACCGTCACGGTGGGCTCCACGGCGCCGGGCGACGCCGGGGACACCGCCGGTTCCGGCGACGGCACCGCCACCATCGACGAGTTGCAGGCGCCGGCCACGGTGGCCTGCGTCGACGGCACGACGACGTCGATCGCCGTCTCGTACCGCACCACCGGCGCCGACCGGGTCGCGCTGCTGGTCGACGGGGTGCAACAACCGGGGGACCTCGGGCCGTCGGGCGCCGTCGACGCGGCCGTGCCCTGCGACGGCCGCGGGCACACGCTCGTGCTCGTGGCGCTGGACGCCACCGGCGGCACCACGCTGCGCTCCGTGGCCGTGGTGACCGGCGGCTGAGGATGGAGCTGCCCGAGGCGCTCGAGGTGCTGGGCCTCGCCTCGCCCACCACCCTGGGGGAGGCACGCACCGCCTATCGCCGACTCGTCCGGCAGCGTCACCCCGACCTCGCCGCACCGGCGGCGCCGACGCCGCTGGCGGCCGAGCGCTCGGCGCGCACCGGCGCCACGGCCCGCCTCAACGAAGCCTGGCGGGTGGTGCAGCGCGAGGCGGTCCGCGCCGGCGCCGAGCGCATCGACGCCGCGCCACCAGCCCCACCGACGCCGCCGCCGGCCGCGCCGGGTACACCCGACGCCGACGCAGCGGTGGCTGCCCTCGACGGCGAGACCCTGGCCGTGGCCGCCCCCGCCGACCTCACCTACGCCTGGCTGTACGAGGCGGCAGGCCGCGTGGGCGAGGTCTCGTACTACGACCGTCACCTCGGCCTGCTCGAGATCATCGTGCGCTTCGAGGGCGGCCCGAGCTGCTCGGTGCTCATGACCCTGCAGGGACGGGCGATGCACACCGAGGTCTTCTGCACCATGGAGTCCATCGAGGCGGCGCCCACGCCGTCGCTGCGGCCGGTGGTCGTGGCACTCGCCGAGGAGCTGGCGGCCGTGGCGCGCGGCGACTGAACGGCTCGGTCGCCGGGGCCACCGCCGGCGACCACCCACCCCGGCGCGACCATCACCCACCGGCGTGTTCCCGCCCACCAAGCTGGTGGCGTGAGCATGCAGCTGATCCCCCGGCCGGACGCGGGTGCCACACCTCGCGCCGCCACCCGGCCCGAGACCGGGCGCGCCTGGCTGCTCGATCCGGTCGCGCTCCACGCCGAGTTCGACACGCTGTTCGCGGGGCTGACCGACGACGACGGCCTGATCCCCTTCCGGGGCCGGGTCAGCCACCTCTGGCACTCCCACGATCCCGTCCTGCGGGAGTTCATCGAGTCCCAGCGCGTCCACACCCCCGAGGACTCCCGCCGTCTGGCCTGGGGCCGTGAGCTGCTGTCCCTGGCGGAGACCCACGGCGACGAGTCCGGCGCCGCGGCGCTCGGTCATGTGATGCGCTTCGGGTACAAGGGGTGGCTGTCCCAGGACGACGTCGTGGACCTGCTGGCACGGTTCCGTGCCATGAACCCCCGGGTGTTCCGCCGGGCCCAGCACCTGGTGCCCCTCGTGGAGGACGCCTTCGAGGCCCTCACGACGGCATCGCGTGCCGGTGACCGGGTCCTCGTGCTGGCGCCACGGTGACGACCCACCGACGCCGTACTTGACCGATCGGTCAAGTACAGGTTGCATGGTGGGTCGCGGGCCCGAGCGAAGGAGGAACCATGACGGACACCGCCACCAGGACCTCCGAGGACATCCTCGACGACCTTCAGGCCTGGCTCCGGGACAACTGGGACCCCGATCTCACCGTCGGCGAGTGGTGGGAGCGGCTGGGCACCAGCGGCTGGGCGGCCCCGGGCTGGCCCGTGGAGTGGTACGGCCGGGGCCTGAGCCGCGACGACACCGTCAAGGTGCAGCAGGCCATCGCCGCCCACGGCGCCCTGGGTGCACCGGGCGGACTCGGTCTGCTCCTGGCCGGACCCACCATCGTCGCCCACGGCACCGACGAGCAGAAGGCGCGCTACCTGCGCGACATCGTCACGGGTCAGCGCGCCTGGTGCCAGCTGTTCAGCGAGCCCGGCGCCGGCTCGGACCTCGCCGGCCTGCAGTGCCGCGCCGTGGCCGACGGCGACGAGTGGATCGTCAACGGCCAGAAGGTGTGGACCTCGGCGGGCCACATCGCTGATCTGGGCATGCTGATCGCCCGCACCGACCCCGACGTCCCCAAGCACCGGGGCATCACCTACTTCGCCCTCGACATGCACCAACCCGGCGTCGACGTGCGCCCCCTGACCGAGATGACCGGACGGGCGCTGTTCAACGAGGTCTTCCTCACCGACGCCGTGGCGACCGACGACGCCATCCTGGGCGGGCGCAACAACGGCTGGGCCGTGGCCAACACGACGCTTGCCAACGAGCGCGCCGGACTCGGCGCCGGGGGCGGGCACGCGGCGGCGTCGGCGGCTGTGCCGGGCACGGTGATGGGCCACCTCGAGCGGCGCGCCGGCGACTTCGTGTCGACCCCGGGACGCGCCCGCGGCGGGGCCAGCGGAGGCGCAGGCATGTTCGGGGCCACGCACAAGCTGCTCGTCGAGCTGGCCCGCGGCAACGGTGCCATCGACGATCCGTCGGTGCGCCAGGACCTGATGCGCCTGCACACGATGAACGAGATCGCCCGGTTCACGAACCTGCGGCTGAAGGCGGCCAAGGCCCAGGGCCGGGCCCCCGGCCCGGAGGGCAACACCGCCAAGCTGGCCATGAGCCAGATCGTGCGTCTCACCCGGGACCTGGGCCTGCGCATCCTGGGCCCGTACGCCACGCTCCACGCCTACGACGACGCAGGCCGCGGCGCCCTCCACGACGCCACCGGCAACCCCTTCGCCCCGATGGTCACCGAGATGGCGCTGTTCTCGCCGGCGCCCTCCATCTACGGTGGCACCGACGAGATCCAGCGCAACATCATCGGCGAGCGGGTGCTGGGACTGCCCTCCGAGCCCCGAACCGACAAAGACGTACCCTTCAAGGACACGCTGCGGGCGTGACGTCAGGCCGGATCGGCCCGACGCACACCCACCGCCACGAACGACACCGGGGGACGACGGTGGCCGGTTCCCGATCGGGAGCCGGCCACCGCCGCGTCCCGGCACGGCGCCGTGCCTCGAGACGGGTCACGTTCACCCTCCCGCCATCGGCCGTTCACCGGTGGGTAAGGTCCTCGGATGCAGCTGAACCGCAGGGAGTTCCTCGCTCTCGTCGCCGCCGGCGCGGTGGCCACCGCCTGCTCCGACGACGGTGACACCGAGGGCGGCTCCGGCACCACCGCCACGGCGCCGACAGCCCCGTCCACCACCCCCCCGCCCGAGCTGGCCACCGACCCCTTCACCCTCGGCGTCGCCTCGGGCGACCCGCTCGCGGACTCGGTCATCCTCTGGACCCGCCTGGCGCCCGAGCCCGTGACCGGCGGCGGGATGCCCGACCAGGACGTGGACGTCGTGTGGGAGGTGGCGACCGACGAGTCGTTCTCGACCATCGTCGCCACCGGCGTCGCCACGGCGGTTCCCGCGCTGGCCCACTCGGTCCACGTCGACGCCTCCGGCCTGGATGCGGACACCGCGTACCACTACCGCTTCCGGGTCGGGACCCACACCAGCCCGGTCGGCCGCACGCGCACCGCGCCGGCCCCCGACTCCCTGCCCGCCTCGGGGCGCCTCCGCCTCGGCCTGGCCTCGTGCCAGGAGTACCAGAACGGCTACTTCACGCCCTACGCCTCGGCCGCCGGGGCCGACCTCGACCTGCTGGCCTTCCTCGGGGACTACATCTACGAGTACGGCACCCTCCAGGACGTCCGCGAGCACGGGACCCCCGAGGTGCTGACGCTGCAGGACTACCGGAACCGCTACGCCCTCTACAAGACCGACACCGACCTGCAGGCCGCACACGCCGCGTGCCCGTGGGTGGTCATCTGGGACGACCACGAGGTGGCCAACAACTACGCCGGCGCCATCGACCAGTTCAACGGCCCCACCGACGCCTTCCTGGAGCGGCGAGCCGCCGCGTACCAGGCGTTCTACGAACACCTGCCGTTGCGCGTCGAACCGCCCCAGGGGCCCAACCTGGCCCTGTACCGGGACCTGGCGTGGGGTTCGCTGGCCCGGCTGTTCCTGCTGGACACCCGCCAGCACCGTGACGACCAGGCCTGCGGGGCGCCGCTCGACTTCGGCACCTGTGCCGAGGTGGACGACCCGTCGCGCACCATGCTGGGCGCCGAGCAGCTCGCCTGGCTGCTCGACGGGATCGAGACCAGCGAGCAGACCTGGACCGTCATCGCCTCGGGCACGGTGTTCATGCCCCTCCCCCTCGGCCCGGCGACGAACCTCGACCAGTGGGACGGCTACCCGGCCGAACGGGCCGTGATCGTCGAGGCGTTGGCGGCCCAGCCGGAGCGCAACCCCGTGTTCGTGTCGGGCGACATCCACGCCTTCGCGGCCGGCGACGTGCCCCGCGACCCCGCCGACCCCGCCGGGGCCTCGGTGGCCGCGGAGTTCGTGACCACGTCCATCACCTCCGAGTTCGGCGGCGAGACCCTCGCCGCCATCGCCGACGAGGCCATGTCGGCGCAGCCCAACGTGGTCTTCGACGATCCCCGGGCGCACGGCTACGCGGTGGTCGAGCTCACGCCCGACGGCTGCACGACGGTCTTCGAGGCGGTGTCCACCATCGAGTCCACCGACGCCGAGATCTCCACGCTCGCCACGTTCACCGTCGAGGCGGGCACCCCCGGCATCGCCACGGTGTCCTGAGCCCCGTTCACCGGACCGCCTGGACGGACCGCCTCCTCGAGCTCTTGGCCGTGGCCGACGAGCTCGAGGTGCTCGTGCACGACGACCCGCAGGTGCTGGAGGACCCCGCGGCGCGACGCCGGGCCACCGAGCGACTGCTCGAGGTG
This sequence comes from Acidimicrobiales bacterium, assembly GCA_025456085.1. Classification (GTDB taxonomy): domain Bacteria; phylum Actinomycetota; class Acidimicrobiia; order Acidimicrobiales; family Acidimicrobilacustridaceae; genus JALOLF01. The sequence continues at coordinate 21,537 of JALOLF010000048.1, read as the reverse complement.
ATCGCGGACATCGACCGGTTCGAGCGCCACGACGCGCCGAACGACGCAGCCACGGCCGCCGGAACCCGACGCCACGAGGTCCGCCGATCCTCGCACGAACTGCTCGCCGCCGCCCGGGCCCGGCTCGGCGACCGCCTCACCCCGGCCCAGGCCCACCACGAGTGCGATGCCGGCTCCCTCCTGGTGGACATCCGCCCCTACGAGCAGCGGCGCGCCGACGGACTGGTGCCCGGCGCGCACCTCGTCGACCGCAACGTGCTCGAGTGGCGCCTGGACCCGACGTGCCCGTGGCAGCACCCCGCACTCGACGGCCCCCACCGACGGGTGATCCTGCTGTGCGACGAGGGCTACCAGTCGAGCCTCGCCGCGGCGACGCTGGTGACGATGGGTCTCGACACGGCCACCGACGTGATCGGGGGGTTCCGGGCCTGGCGACTCAGCGGCCTGCCGGTCGCGCCCTCCCCCTGATCAGCCCAACAGGCCGCGCAGCTTGGCGCCGAGCCCCCGGCGGTAGCGCAGTCGCAGCATCCGCTTGCCCATGGGGGTGAGCGCCTTCGGGGCGGGGAACCACCACGCCTCTCGACTCAGGCCGAACCGGTCGTAGAGCACGGACTTGGCGGCCACGAACTCCCGCAGGCCCTCGGGGCCGTGGACCCTGCCCAGGCCCGACTCCTTCACCCCGCCGAAGGGCAGGTCGGGCACGCCGTAGGACACGATCACGTCGTTGACGCAGACGTTGCCGGCTTCGATCCGCTGCGCGAGGACCTCCCCGCGGGCGGCGTCACGGGTCCACACCGAGGAGTTCAGCCCGTAGGGCGAGTCGTTGGCCAGCGCGATGGCCTCGTCCTCGTCGCGGACCTTCATGATGGGCAGGACCGGCCCGAAGGTCTCGTCGCGCATGATGGCCATGTCGTGGTCCACGTCGACGAGGACGGTCGGCTCGAACCACAACCCGTCACGTCCCGGCACCCGCCCGCCCCCGGTGAGCACCGTGGCGCCCTTCTCGGCTGCGTCGGCGAGGTGCTTCTCCACGATCTCGACCTGCGGCGGGAAGGTCATGGACCCGATGTCGTGGCCCTCCCCCACCCCCTGGCGGATCGCCCGGGTGTTGGCCACGACCTTGGCCACGAAACGGTCGTAGACGTGCTCGTGCACGTAGACCCGCTCCACGCTCATGCACGTCTGACCGGAGTTCTGGAACGCCCCCCACACCGCGCCTCGAGCGGCCCGGTCGAGGTCGGCGTCCTCGCACACGATCATCGGGTCCTTGCCGCCCAGCTCGAGCAGCACGGGGGTGAGGGTGTCGGCCGCGGCGGCCATGACCCGCTTGCCGGTGCGCACCGAACCGGTGAAGCAGACCTTCTGCACACCCGAGCGCACCAGCGCCTCGCCGGTGGGACCGGCACCGGTGACCACCTGCACGATGTCGGGGAAGGAACCGGTCCCGGCGAACAGCTCGCCGATGGCCCGACCGGTGAGCGGCGTCACCTCGGACGGCTTCAACACGACCGTGTTGCCGGCGAACAACGCCGAGATGATGGGCGTCATGCCCAGGATGAAGGGGTAGTTCCAGGGGCTGATCACCCCGACCACCCCCATGGGCTCGAAGTAGCGCACGGCCCGCTTGTGGCCCATCAGACCCGAGCTGACCCGCTGCGGCCGCAGGAACCGCTCGCCGCGGCGGGCGTAGTACTGGATCGTCTCGCACGCCGTCATCAGCTCGGTGAACAGCGCCTCGGCGGGCAGCTTGCCGGTCTCGCTCACGATGGTGTCCACCAGGTGGTCGACCCGGTCGAGCAGCCCGTCGCGCACGGCCAGGACGTGCTCGGCGCGCTCCCGGTAGGGCAGGGCGCTCCACGGTCCGAAGGCCGCCCGGGCGCGCTCGACCGCTGCCCGCACCTCCTCGGGGGACAGGTCCGGCACCCGCCCGATGGTGGTGTTGGTCCGCGGGTCGACCACGTCGATCCCGGCCGTGTCGATCCCCTCTGCGGCGTCGACGGCGCCGCCTCCGCCGTGTCCCACGCTCGTGCTGGCCATCGCTGTTCCTCCCCGGGGACACCCGTGCCGGCCGGCACGGACCGCCCATGCTCCCCCGTTCCGGGGCGGCGGTCCAGACCGGCGCGTCGGGGCCCGCGCCACCGGCGACACCCGGCGTAGGCTCGCCCGATGGACGACGCCACCCCGCTCCCGACCGTGAACCGCCAGGTGCTGCTGGCGCAGCGACCCCACGGGCCGGTTGCGCCCGAGTGCTTCGAGCACGCGCAGACCCCGCTGCCACCCCTGCAGGACGGTCAGGCGCTGCTGCGGGTGCTGTACGTGTCGCTCGACCCCACCATCCGGGGATGGATGGAGTCCGACACCTATCTGCCGGCCATCCCGATCGGCGACCCCATCCGCAGCGGCGGCGTGGCGGAGGTCATCGCCAGTCGCAACGACGCCTTCGCCGTGGGGTCGCGCTACTTCGCCATGACCAACTGGCAGGAGTACGTCGTCGCCGACGCCGACCTGATGGGCAGCCCCCTGCCGCCGGACCTCGATCCCGTCGAGGCACTCGGCGTGTACGGCACCACCGGCATCACCGCCTGGGCGGGGATGACCCAGGTGGCCGACGTGCAGGAGGGCGACACCGTGCTGGTGTCGGGCGCCGCCGGCGGCACCGGTTCGGTCGCGGGCCAGATCGCCCGGATCCTCGGCGCGGGCCGGGTGGTGGGCATCGCCGGCACCGATGCCAAGTGCGCCTGGATCACCGGGGAGCTGGGCTTCGACGCCGCCGTCAACTACCGCACCGAGGACATCGACGCCCGCATCGGTGAGCTGTGCCCCGACGGGGTGGACGTGTTCTTCGACAACGTGGGAGGCGACACCCTCGAGGCGGCGCTGAACCACCTGGCGCTCGGCGCCCGGGTGGTGCTGTGCGGCGCCATCTCCGGCTACAACGACGCCGAACCGGCACCCGGCCCCCGCAACCTCATGCAGCTCGTCGTGCAGCGGGCGCGCATGGAGGGGTTCCTGGTGCTCGACTACCTCGACCGGTTCCCGGAGGCGGCATTGCAGCTGGCGGTGTGGGTGGCCGAGGGGCGGCTTCGCCACCGCGAGGAGGTCGTCACGGGCGGCATCGAGGTGGCGCCCCGCGCCTTCGACCGGCTCTTCACCGGCGAGAACATGGGCAAGCTGGTCGTGCAGGTCTGGCCCCGCGACTGACCCGGGAGGTCCTCCGCGGCCCGGAGCACGGACCCACCGGGTTCAGGCCAGCAGGTCGCCGATCCGTTCGGTGGGGCGGCCGATGACCGCTTCGTCGCCGCGCAGCACGACGGGACGCTCCATCACCTCGGGGTGCTCGATCAGCAGGTCGACGACCGCGTCGCGCGTCGTCAGCGTTGCCGGGTCGACACCCAGCCCGGTGAACCTGCGGTCCGTCAACCGCACGAGGGCCACCGGCGGGTCGGGCATGCCGTCGACGATGCGCTCCAGCGTGGCGCGGTCCGGGGGCTGCTTCAGGTAGGGGACGACGTCGAACTCGACGTCGAGGCCGCGCAGGAGCTCGAGCGCGGCCCGGGACTTCCCTCAGCCAGGGTTGTGGAACAACACGATGTCGGCCATGGCGGGATCATACCGAGGCGTCCCGGGTCCGCCCGCCGGGGTGTCGCCACCGCCACCACAGCGCCGCCAGCGCGATCGTGGTGTAGCCCACCACGACGCCCCAGAACAAGGGGTCGGCTTGGTCGTCGAGGTAGCGGGCGAAGCCCCGACCCAACCCGACGGCCAAGGGCACGGTCACCGCCATCTGGCGGGTCGGCCGGTAGCGCCACCGACCGAGCTGCTCGCCCACCAGCTCGACGAGCGCCGGCAGGGGCAGCACGACCAACGCCACCACGTCCACCCACGCCGGCGGCGACGCGCCGAAGCTGAGCACCAGGACCACGGAGGCCAGCGGGTACAGCACGAGGCATCGGCGGCACACGTGGGTGCGGCGGATGCGCACGCAACGGTCGTAGTCCTCGGGGTAGTGGTGCGCGAGCCACAGAGGGCTGATGCGCTCGACCGCGCCCCGTTCCCGCTGTCGCCGCACCGCTCAACGCTAGACCGCCGCTGCCCGCGCGGCGACGACAGGAGCCGCAGGCCCGACCACGGAGCCCGTTAGGCTCCGCTGCGGCGGCGAGGGGGTGCCGGCCCGGGACGGTCCTGCCCCGCGCGTGCCACGAGGAGGGACGTGGTGACCGGCAGCGGTGACGCACACGATCAGGCGGACCACGATCCCGCCACGTTCCTGGCCCAGATCCCACTGTTCGCGGCGCTGCCCGCCGGGGCACGCGACCACCTCGCCGCGTCGGCCACCTGGCGCCACGTTCCGGCGGGTGCGGTCGTGTTCCACGCCGGTGACCCCGGGGACTCGCTGGCCGTGGTGTGGTCGGGACGCCTGGAGGCGCAGCACGCCCACGGGGGTGGCACCCGGGTGGTGGCCACGTTGGGTCGGGGCGCCTGGGTGGGCGAGCTGTCCCTGCTCACCGGGCGACCCCGCGCTGCCACGGTGCGCGCCCGCCGGGACAGCGAGCTGCTGGTCATCACGGCCCGCTCGTTCCAGGCGCTGCTGTCCCGGCAGCCCGAGCTCGTCCTGGACGTGGCGCGCCTGCTGGCCGGTGAGCTCCAGTCCCGGCCGGCCGCCACGCAGCCGGCCAGCCCACCGACGACCTTCGCCGTCGTGCCCCTCGCGTCCCGGCTGCCGACCGCCCGGTTCGTGGACGAGCTGGTCCGCGCCCTGCAGCCCTGGGGGCCCGTGGCAGTGGTGGACCGCCCCCCGGGCCCGGCTCCCGCCCCTGGTCGCTGGGCTGCGCTGGCCGACCGCGCCGAACGCAGTCACGCCCTCGTGGTCCTCGCCGCCACCGACCCCACCGGCTCGCCCGACTGGGCCGCGTTCTGCGTGCGATCGGCCGACCGGGTGGTTGCCCTGACCCACCAGGAGACCCCCCCACCCTGGGCGGTGCAGCTCCTCGCCCCGCACCGACCCGACCTGTCGGTGCTCTCCGACGCCCCCCGGGCCGACGCCCTCGCCCCACTCCTGGAGGCGCTGCGCCCCCGGGCCGTGCACCACCTGCGCCCGGGGGCGGGCTTCGCCGACGCCTCGGCCCGTGTCGCCCGCCGGCTCAGCGGTCACGCCCTCGGCGTGGTGCTGTCCGGTGGCGGGGCCCGGGGCATGGCCCACCTCGGCGTGCTGGCCCGCCTACGGGAGGCCGGCGTCCCGGTGGACCGGATCGGGGGCTGCAGCGCGGGCGCCCTGGTGTCGGCGCTGTGGGCCCTGGGCCTCACCGACGAGGAGCTGGTCGCCACCTGCCGTCACGAGCTGGTGGCGCACCGACCCTTCGCCGACTTCACGGTTCCCCGCGACGGGCTCATCCGGGGTCGGCGGGCGCGGTCCATGCTGGAGCGGCTCTTCGGCGACGCCCGGGTCGAGGAGCTGGCCACGCCCTGGTTCTCGGTCAGCGCCGATCTCGTGAGCGGCGAGCTGGTGGTGCACCGGCGAGGGCCGGTCTGGCTCGCGGTGGGGGCCAGCATGGCCATCCCGGGCTACGCCCCGCCGGTACCACTGGGGACGCGCCTGCTGGTCGACGGAGGCCTGTTGGACAACTTCCCCGTGGACGTGATGGCGGGCGACGGCGAGGGTCCGGTGATCGGCGTCGACGTCATGCGGGACGGCCCGGTGGCCCGCACGCCCCGAACCCGACGTCGGCGGGCACCCGCCACCGCGGAGCCGGCCGGTCCCGGCATCGTGGCGGTCCTGGGCCGCTCCCTCGCACTCGGTGGTCGGGCCCGAGCCGACCAGAACCGCCGACGCGCCGACGTCGTGATCACCCCGGAGGTGGGCCACATCGCCCTGTTCGACTTCGACCGGCTCGACGACGCCGTGGCCGCCGGTCGCCGGGCCGCCGATCAGGCGCTGGACGCCGGGTTGCCCTGATCGCGCACCTCCGGGGCCCGGGCGGGTCGCGGCCGACGCAGCCCCGCAGCGCGCAACCGTCGCACCAGCTCCCGCGCGTCGACGGGCTGCGCACCCAGCTCGACGGCCCGCTCCCGGTCGTCCGCGGGCAGGTCGTAGTGATCGCCCTGGAAGGCGCGCCGGGGCACGCCCAGCCGCTCGGCGAAGGCGTGCAACTCCTCGTAGCTGTGGTCGCTCACCAGGTGCGCCCATCGCCGACCCCGCCACGGCCACACCGCCTGGTCGACCAGCACGGTCACGGGCGCGATCCCGTCGGGGTGGTCGACGCCGGCGTCGGACGCCAGGGCCGACCGGTGGCGGGCACCGACACCACCGTGCGCTCCGGGTAGCGCAGCGCGCTGAGCCGCCCGCCGAACACGCAGCCGGTGTCGACGCACGCGGTGTTGTGCTCGAACACCACGGCGTCGGCCGGGGTGTGGCCGTAGACCACGAGGGCGTCGCCCCGGTAGTCGGCGGCCCAGGGATGGCGAACCGGTCGGCCCAGCTCGTCGAGCTCGCCCGTCGTCTGGCCGAACAGGGCGAAGGCCCGCACCGCCGACGAGGTCCGATTGTGCATGGTCTCGGGCAGGCCGGCGTGGGCCACCACGAGACGGCCGTCGTCGAGCACGAGCTGCAACGGGAGCCGGCGCAGGAACGCCGCCGCCTGCTCCCGAAAGTCCTCGGACTCCCCCGCCAACTGCTCCAGCGACTCGGCCAGGCCGTGCGCCACCTGCACGGGGCGCCCGACGAGGGCACGAACCAGCTTGTCGTCGTGGTTGCCGAGCACACACAGCGCCCGGCCCCGTTCCACGAGGTCCATCACCGTGCGCACCACCGCCGGGATCGCCGGACCCCGGTCCACGAGATCGCCGACGAACACCGCCAGACGGCCGTCGGGATGGTCGCCCACCCGCCCGGCGGCGTCCACGGGCCAGCCCAGCGCGCCGAGCAGCACGAGCAGCTCGTCGTGGCAGCCGTGGACGTCGCCGATGCAGTCGAAGGGGCCGGTCAGCTCGCGCCGGTCCCCGTCGGGGCGCACCCGCCGCACGGCCTCGTCCGGTGCGGCGGACGGGTCGGACAGCACCTCCACCTGTGCGAACCCCTCGCGCCCCAGCGTCTCCAGGGCCCGCCGGACGTGCTCGGTCTGGGCGCGCAGGGCACGGTGGCGCAGGACGGGACCGCCGCGGAGGCGGTGGCGCGCCGCCACGACGTCGGCGGGGAGGTCGAAGACCACCGCCACGGCGGGCACGTGGTGGCGTCGGGCGAGCGCCACCAGACCGCTGCGCGCGGGCCGGGTCAGGTGGTCGGCGTCGACCACGGTGAGGCGGCCGGCGGCGAGTCGCTTGTCCACCACCAGGTGCAGCACCTCGAGCGCCGCGGCGTCGGCGGTGCGGTCGGCCGGGTCGTCGCACACCAGGGCTCGACACGCTTCGTCGGACACGATCTCGGTGGCGGCGAAGTGGCGCGCCGCGAACGTGCTCTTGCCGGCCGAGGTGGGGCCCACGAGCAGGACCAGACACAGCTCGGGGAGCTCCACGTCGCCATCGTAGACGGGGCCGTGGGCCACACCGAGGGCCGTCCCGACGGGTCCCGCCCCGGCCCGCAGCGCCGCACCGGTACATTCCTGTCGGGTTCCCCGGGTGGTCCGGGCCCCGCAGCGAGGAGGCACCATGTCGATCAGGGCGAACCGCGTCTCGAAGGTGATCATCGGCGGCAACTGGATCTCGGTCGAGCCTGGGAGCTTCCGCATCGTCGACATGCAGTTCACCGACGACGACGGGAACCCGCTGCACGGCCCGCTGGAGGTGAAGGCCTACCAGTTCCGCACCGAGAACCACGACGACTACTACGGACCGCTGTCGGCCATCGAGCTCATCAAGCTCACCCCGGAGTACTGACCGGGCCGCTCAGCCGAACTGCGCGAGCACTGCGTCGGCGTCGGGCTGCTGGAGCTCCAGGACGGCGGCGCCGCCGCTGGTGGTGCGACCGTAGACGGGCAGGGCGACCGACTCGGGCGCGAAGTTGCGCAGGTCCCAGGCCAACCCGAGGGCGTCGAAGAAGTCGAGGCCGTCGTCGATGCGCACCCCGACGCTGAGGGAGTCGGCCACATCGGCCAGTTCGACCGGGTTTCGGACACCGCCGATCTCGGCGAACAACGCCGACAGGAAGGCCCGTTGCCGCTCCGTTCGTCCCAGGTCGGCGGTCGGGTCGGTCTGCCACTGGCCGTCGATCAGCTCGGTGTAGGTGCGTGACCGCACGTAGGCCAGGGACTGCTCGCCGTCGAGGCGCACCGGTCCGGTCTGCTCCACGTAGAGCCCCGACATGTCGTCCTTGGCCGGGTTCGGGAACTCGATGGTCACCCCGCCGACGGCGTCGACCAGGCCGGCGAAGCTCACGAAGTCGATCTCGAGGTACCGGTGCACCGGGATGCCCAGGCCCTGCACCGCCTGCACGAGCGCCGCCGGTCCCGAGGCGTAGACGCTGTTGATGCGACCCATCTCACCGGTGACGGGGTTGGCCACCCACAGGTCTCGGGGCACCGACAGGAGCTGCTGGCGGTCGCCCTCGACCCGCAGCACCATGATGGTGTCGGTGCGCGATCCCGTGGTGGTGTCGCCGAGGAAGGCGCCGGCGTTGGGGTCGTCCGGGTCGATGCCCTCGCGGGAGTCGGTCCCCACGATGAGGTAGTTCGTGCCGGGACCCGAGGCCGGGGAGAGCACGTCGGCGACCTCGACACGCTCGATCTGCTCGAACTTCTGCCAGGCGAACGCCAGCCCGCCGACGACGAGCAGCAGGGGCAGGGCGATCACGAGCAGCGCCACCCACCGGCCCCAGCGTCGCCGGCGTCGCGGACGCGCCGGGGCGATGCGTGCGGGAGGGACCGGCGGCGGCGCAGCGGGGCGAGCCGCCGGCGGCCGGACCACGGGCGGGGGCGGGGCGGCGGGTGGGTACCCGCGCTGCACCGGCGCATGGCCGGGGACGACGGGGGGCGCCTGGTGCGCTGCCTGGTGAGGCGCCGGGTGCGGCGCTCGGGCGGGGGCCGGCGGCACGGCGCCTGCCACCATGGTGGGCCGGGCCATGACCATCGTGGGGTCCTGATCGGCGAACACCGGCGCGGAGCGGGCTCGGGCCGGCCGCACCGGAGGACCCATCGGCGGCGCAGGCGACGCGGGCCGCGCCGGCGGCGCGGACTCGACGAAGCCGCCGGCCCGATGGTCCCAGTGCAGCGGCGCCTCCTGCTGGCTGGGGAGCTGCTGGAGGCGCGCCCACCTGTCCTGCGCAACGTCAGGCGGCGTGGGAGGCGGGGCGGCGTCGGTCGGGTCGTCGTTGGCCATCAGCAAAGGGCCGCCACCGGGTGCGGTGGGCGACCAGGGCGATGATACGGGTGAGACGGACACGATCGGGGGCACCTCCGCCCGGCAGCGCGCGCATCGGCTGCGGCACGACTCCAGACGCTGCCCACCTCGCCGGGGTTTCGCCCCGGCGGCGTGCCATGGGTCACGGCGGCCTGGAGCCGGTGGTGCGCTCGGCCGCCACCGCCTCAGTCGCAGTCGCAGCAGTCGCAGTCGCAGCAGTCGCAGTCGCAGTCGCAGCAGTCGCAGTCGCAGCAGCAGAACCCGCAGAGCACGCCGTCGTCGTCGTGGCGGCGGCGACGGCGACGCAGGCGGCGCCGACCGAAGCCGTCGAGGGGCAGCAGCGTCACGATCGCCGCCGAACCGACGAGCGCAGCGCCGGAGCGGCACGACGACCCGGCCGTGTCCTCGGCCGACGGGCCCCCGAGGCGGTCGGGTCCGAACCGGTGGCGACCGGCCCGCCACAGCGCCTCGACCACGACGCCGCGTGCCAGGTCCGCCCGCTCCCAGGCGATCGCCTCGAAGCCGGCCCGCAGCTCTCCGTGCGCCGCTCGGAACAACGCGGCGGCACCAGCGGCGCGCTCGTGCGACGGGAACGAGGCCACGAGCGCGTTGAAGCGCTCTGCGGCCAGGTCGTCGCTCTCGTCCTCCACGGCGTCGAGCAGGTAGACGATGCGCCCGAAGGCCCGGCCCAGTCGCCCCAGGGCGACCTCGTCGTCGGGGCGGCCGGCCAGCACCGCGGTGTGCGCGAACGCCGTCGCCGCAGCATCCTCGGTGGGCTCGGCGAACCACCCGAAGCGTGCCGCGCCGTCGAGCACACCGTCCGGCACGCCGAGGCGCTCCCGGCGCGTGGAGCGGGCCACGGCCGCGGCGAGCTCGCCCGACGGCGAGGCGGCGGCCTCACCCAGGGCGTCGCCCAGCTCCCGCCACCGATCGCCCACGGATCGGGCCGGCGCCGGCACGTGCGCCAACAGGCCGTCGCCGTCGGCGACGTGGTCGGCGATCTTCACCCCCGCCATGGTGAGCGACACGGCGGCGGCGTGGAGCACCGCCGGCTGCTCCGGGGCGACCACCTCGGCACGGCGCAACCCGCGCAGCACACAGGGCCCGGCGGTACGGGTGGCGAGCGGCTCGGCCCGCAGGGCGTCCACCAGCACCGACAGGACCACGGCGTCGACGTTGGTGGTCAACCGGGCGGGTTGGCCGCCACGGTCACGCAGTTGCAGGCACAGTCCGCACAGGTGCGCCATCCAGGCGCGGTGCCCGGCCGGACCGAGCGACTGCCGACAGGGTCGGGCGACGCCGAACACGGAGCCCCTCCTGTCAGGCGAAGTTCCCGCCGAGCGAGGCGAAGCTCGACCACGTGCCGTCGGGGCGGACCTGCCAGGCGTGCCAGATGGCCTTGTCGTCGTCCTCGATGAAGACCTCCAGGCGACCGTCGGCGTTGGCGCCGGCCGCGGGGGTGCCCCGCCAGCCGCCGCCGAAGGCCAGCCACCCCGACCAGTCGCTGTTGGGCGCCACCTGCCAGATGTGCCAGAGCTGGCGGTCCGCCCCGGTGAGGAAGACCTCGAGCCGTCCGCTCTTGTTGCGGGTGACCGAGGGCGTGGTACCCGCGGGCCAGGTGCGGCTGCCGAGGGGCAGGAACCCGGACCAGTCGCCGTTGGGCACGACCTGCCAGGAGTGCCACAGGCGGCCGTCCTCGCCGATCACGAAGACCTCGAGGCGGCCATCCGCGTTGACGCCCAGCGCCGCGCTGGACTGCCAGCTGCCCGACCCCAGCGGGATCCACGGCGACCAGTTGCCGTTGGGCACGTACTGATAGCAGTGCCACAGCAACTTGTCCCGGCCGACGCAGAACACCTCGAGACGGCCGTCGGCGTTGCGGGCCGCGGCGACCGCACCCCGGTCGGGCCAGGTCCGGTTGCGGTCGAGGGCCGAGGACGCCGACCAGGCACCGCCTGCGGTGACCTGCCAGTGGTGCCAGATGCGGAAGTCGGTGCCTACGTAGAACACCTCCAGGCGGCCGTCGGCGTTGGCGGCGACGCCGGGTGAACCAACCGCCCAACCGTCGAAGGACCGCCACGACGCCCAACCGCCGTTCGGCGAGTTCTGCCACGTGTGGGAGAGCCGCTTGTCGGCGCCCGTCATGAACACCTCGAGACGACCGTCGGCGTTGTTGCCCACGCCCGGGCCGAACAGGATGCTGGGCGGCGGCGGTGGCGGCGGCGGGTTGACCTGGGGCGGCTCGGCCACGCACGGCGCCGAGTGCTCGGCGGTGGCGTTGGAGACGGCCAGCGTGGTCGTGCACGAGGCGTCCCACAGGTAGGGCGCCGTGCAGCTCACGAGGCGGCACACGACCGGGCCGTAGCAGGCGATCTGTTGGTTGCACTGCCCGTAGCGGAACTGGTTGCAGCAGGTGCGGCGGTTGTCGCACGTGCCGGTCGGGCAGTAGCAGGTGCAGGGGCTCGAGCAGGAGGCGTTGCAGTCGACGTAGTAGCGGGCCCGGCCACCGCACCACGACGAGCTGTCGGCCTTCCACCAGCCGGCGATGAAGCTGCCCGGCGGGCACTCGTTGCGGCCGGCGTTGATGGTGCAGCAGAACACCGACCACCCCTCACCGCACGTCGAGGCCGGTCCGCACACGCTGGCGTAGGCGGTCCGAGGTCGGAACACGAACCCGAACGGATCGACGCTCAGCGCCGAGGCCACCACCGCCACCCGGGTCAGGAAGCCGCGTCGGTTCGTCCTGCCGTCGAGGGAGTTGGTGAGCCGGCGCACGATGCGCTGGGACAACGTGACCCGGCGTCCCAGCACCGACCCCGGGTCGAGGGTCCTCGACGCCGCCGGCGTGTCGAGCGCTCCAGTGGCGCCACGCGCCGGGTCGCCGTCCACGACGCCCTCGGTGGGTTGTTGCACGAGCATGGTCACCTCGGAGTGATGGTCGTGGCCGTGAGGACCTGGTTGGCCTGGGGGACGAGTCGTCGAGCCATGGTCTGGGCCCCGAGCACGACGTAGAGGCAGAAGGGCCGGTCGCCCTCGGTGAAAAAGACCTGGTAGCCCGCCTGGCCCTCGATGCCGCGCTGCAGCTGGTTGGGGCCGAAGAGCTCGGGCGTGAGCACACGGGGCAGACCCTGCTGCGCGAACAGGGGCATGCCGAGCGACTCCTCGCCGTACTCGAAGAGCACGACGAGCAGGTTCTGCGGGCCCATGAGCTCCACCGCCCCGGCGCCGAAGTCGCCCCTGGTCTCGGGGAGGCCGAAGTTGGCCAGGTGCACCACGGGGAAGGTGCGCTCCACCGCGGCGGGACGGGCACCGGGGACGTCGTCCGTCGGCGTGGGAGCCGGCGCTTCGTCCCGCTTGCTGATGCGTCCCTCCCAGCCGACCGGGAGGTCCGTCGAGATGCCGAAGCCACTGAGTTCCAGTTCAGACCACCCCCGAGGCGAGGACGACGGCGATCCCGGCGGCCGCCCCTTGGGCGATCCGGGCCGCGCGCGTCACGGGCGACTTCCAACGAAGAGCACCTTGTACCAGATCGCGCACCCCTTCCGGGTGCACCGCCCCTCGGGCGGCCAGTTGAGGCAGCGCCCGGGCCAGGCCGAACACCACCCCGAGCAGCAGGCCCGCCGCCCACGATCCGGTGAGGAAGGCGGCCAGCCAGACGACGTACTGGATCGAGCCACTCACGATGGTGAGCACGCCGGTGCCGAGCTGGAAGCCGAACCCGAAGCCGTAGACCCACCCCCGGTAGGTGTCGAGCCAGCGCTCGTCGACCTGGCGATGCACCGTGGGCACACGGGCGCCACCGACGTGGAAGTCCGCGAGCAGGCCCACGACCGCGGCGACGGCCAGCACCACGAGCGCCCCCCCCGGGGACACCCCCCCGGAGAGGCCGGCCAACGCCTGACCCAGCAGGCCCAGCAGGCCCCCCACCAGCGCGCCGCCCACGACCGAGCCCGCGACGAACGCCGCCATGGTCGCACCCCATCGGTTCTGCCGTCCCCGCTCCCCGAGCGGGGTGATGCTCGCCAGCATCGACTCCCCTCAGGGCGACCAGAGGCCCTCGAGCGCGGCGAGCACCGCGAGCGGGACCCCGAGCAGGAGGACGGGCAGGGCGTCGGCCGGCACGGTCATCCGGGAGCGGCCGAGGCGCGGGCGGCCTGCGGCGCGACGGTGGTCATGGGGCGGGCCGCTCCGGTGCCTCGTCACCGCCCGGTGCCTGGTGCAGGCTCGGGTCGCCCGGGAACAGGCCCGCAGCCATGAGCTGCGCGTCGATGGCCTGCTCCCGTTCGGCGTCGCTCGTGGCCTTGTGACGACGGGCGGCGTCGGGTCCGGCGGTGAAGGTGAGATCCCCGGTGGCCTGGGCCAGCAGGTTCGCCACCTGGTTCCAGTCCAGGCCCGTCCCCTCCCCCCGCACCCGACCGGTGGGACCGTCCACGAAGACGAAGTAGGGGGAGCCCGGCACCCGGTAGTCGGCCCAGGCCTGGCTGGAGGCCACCAGGGTCACGCCCGCCGGCGCCAGCTCGGCGATGCGCAGGGGGCTCTCCTCGTCGATGCTCTTGGCCACGATGACCAGACGGGTCCCCTCGGGCAGGTTCAGCTCGCGGGGACGACCGAAGGCCTCCCAGAACCGGGCACAGGTGCTGCAGCCCGTGGACAGGAACGCGAGCAGCGTCGGGTGCTCGACGCCGACGACCCGCACCGCCACGACGTCGTCGCGCAGACCGGTGCCCGACACGTCGGCTGCGGGCACGAAGTCGTCGCCCGGCTCGGGCGCCGGCACCTCGGGAAAGGTGCGGAACGGCACCGGGTCGGCCACGGGGGTCGTCACGGCACGCCCCGACGAGGACGGGTCGCCGATCCCGGCGCCGAGGTCGTGGAGCTTGCGCAGGATCAGGGCGTGGCTCCGCAGCAGCCCGGCGACGACGAGCACCAACAGCACGAGCACCACGGTCTCGATCGCCACCAGCACCGTCACCGCCTCGACCGCGACCACGCTCACGAGCGTCCTCCGGCCTCGTCGTCGGCCCCGTCGAGCTCGGCGATGGCGAGCTGGAGGTCCGGCACGAGCGTGAGCAGGGCGTAGACGAGCCAACCGCACAGCGCGGTGAGGACCAGGAAGGGCACGCCGGCGAGCGGCTGTGCGCCGAGGACGTCGGCGATCCCGCCCGTGGGAGCGGCGACGCTGGCCCCGCACACCGCCGCCGCCACGACGTTCACCCCCACGTGCAGCGAGGTGGCGGGCGCGGTCTCGATCCCGAAGCAGCCACAGGACGCCGCGGCGCCGGCCTTCTGCACCAGTCGGGCGGCGAAGACGGCGAAGCCCAGGTAGGCCACGGTCAGCAGGGTGGAGGTGAGGCGGTTGCCGTACACCACCGCAGCGACGGCGAGCACGATCTCGGCCAGGGCGAGCACCCAGACGCCCGCCACCGGGTCGGGCAGGCCCGCGGCCCGCAGCGCCTTGCGGGTGCCATCGGGCCGGGCCAGCTTCAACACGCCGGCTGCGCCCAGCAGGCCGGCGAGCGCGAACACAGGGCCGGCGAGCACGGACATGGCGTGACTGTACCAAGGCCGCAGCGTGCTCCGGCCCGCCGCGGCAGCCCCCGTCGGGCGCCGCACCCGCCACTCGACGCGGTCCTCGACCCGGCACGGGCGCTGTCCCGCACCCCGAGGCGGCCAGGCGCTACCCTCGGCCTCGACACGCGCTGGTGGGCGACCGGGGGGCCTCCCACGACGAACGGCGCGCGAAGGGGGTGCAGCATGCAGATCGGTCCGATCCTGCGTTCCAAGGGCTCGTCCGTGGCGACGATCCAGCCGGGGGCCAGCCTGCTCGACGCCGCCACGGCGTTGGCCGAGCACGGCATCGGCGCCCTCGTGGTGTCCGGTGACGGCTCCACGATCGACGGCATCGTGTCGGAGCGGGATCTCGCCCGGGCGCTCGCCCGACACGGCGCGCCCGCGCTGGCGCTGGCGGTGAGCGACGTGATGACCGGCGAGGTCGTGACCTGCACGGACCGCGACACGGTCGACGGCCTCATGGCACTCATGACCGAGCAACGCATCCGACACGTGCCGGTGGTCGAGGACGGGAGCCTCCGGGGCATCGTGAGCATCGGCGACGTCGTCAAGTCACGCCTGCACGAGTTGCAGGCCGAGAACGGCGCCCTGCACGAGTACATCACCAGCGGGCGCTGACACCGGCGGCCGACGGGCCCCGTGCGCCGGGCAGCGTGGCCCGGTGCGGGCTCGCTGCCGGGTCCTCGAGCCCGTCGGCGCTCAGGTCGCGTCGGCGGGGTAGACGCGGGTCGCGTAGTCGCGGACCATCCGGGTGGCGCTGAAGCAGGGCCCGATGGTGCGCAGCGAGTGCTTCACCTTGCGCACCCACCCCTGGGGGACCCCGGCCTCGTCACGGTCGTAGAAGAGCGGCTTGACCTCGTGCTCGAGCAGGTCGAACAGCGCCTCGGCGTGGCGGCGGTCCTGCTCCTCGTCGTCGTCGGAGACGTCGCCGTCGATGGCCCAGCCGTTGTCGCCGTCGTAGGCCTCGGCCCACCACCCGTCGAGCACGCTCAGGTTCAGCGCGCCGTTGGCCGCCGCCTTCATGCCACTGGTGCCGCTCGCCTCGAGCGGTGGACGGGGCAGGTTCACCCACACGTCGCAGCCCCGCACGAGCATGGCGGCCATGGACAGATCGTGGTCCTCGAGGAAGGCGACCTGGCTGGCCACCTGCTCGTAGTGCTTCATGCCGAACAGGCGCTGGACGATGCGCTTGGCACCCTCGTCGCTGGGATGGGCCTTGCCGGCGGCGATGAACTGCAGCTTCTGCTCGCCGTCGAGCACCCGCACGGCCCGTTCGGGCACGAGCGTCAGCAGGTGGAGCCGCTTGTAGGTGGCGATACGGCGGGCGAAGCCGATCGTCAGGGCTCCGTCGTCGAGCGTGCGCTCGGCAGCCTGCACGTAGTCGAGGGACTCGCCCCTCCGGAGCCGATCCCGCACAGCGTGCTTGCGGGCGTACTCGATGAGGACGTGGCGGTCCTCGTTGCGCGCCGCCCAGAGGTCCTCGGCCGGGATGTCCTGCACCGCGTCCCAGGTCGCCGGGTCGTCGGCGTGACGCAGCCACCCCTGCCCGAGGTGCTGGTCGAGGAGGCGGCGCATCGTGGGCGACAGCCAGCTGGGCAGGTGCACCCCGTTGGTGACGTGGGTGATGGGGACGTCCTCGACTCGATCGACCTCGAACAGCGGCTGCCACATGTCGCGGGCGACCTCGCCGTGGCGCCTGCTCACGGCGTTGCGCGTGCGACTGGCCCGCAGGGCCAGCGCCGTCAGCCCCGAGGGCTCCGCCGCGTACTCGGGCCGAAGCCGCCCGACCGCCAGGCACCGCTCCAGGTCGCCCGTGAGGCGCGCGACCTGGCCGAGGACCGGGATGATCTCGTCGCGCTCGTAGGTCTCGTTGCCCGCGGGCACCGGCGTGTGGGTCGTGAACACCACCCGACGCCGCATCTGCTCCCACGCCTCGTCCCAATCCAGGCCGACGCCGCGCAGGTGGGTGTGGAGCTCGAAGGCGGCCAGCGCGGGATGCCCCTCGTTGAAGTGGTACACCGCAGGGTCGATGCCCATGGCCCGCAGCGCCCGGGCACCGCCGACGCCCAGCACCGCGTACTGGGCGATGCGCAGGGCCCGGTTGCCCTCGTACAGCCGGGAGGTGATCCAGCGCTGCACGGGATCGGACGTGTAGAGGTCGGTGTCGAGCAGGTACAGCGGCACGCGTCCCACGTCGACCCGCCACACCTGCACCTCGACGGTGTCGTCCCAGAGGGGCACCGTCACCGTGAGCGGGCTGCCGTCGTCGTCGGTCACCAGCGCCGCCGGCACCCGCTCGGGGTCGGTGTCGAGCCAGTACTCCTGCTGCCACCCGCTCGGGTCGAGCCGCTGGTGGAAGTAGCCGGTGCGGTAGAGGAGCCCGACGCCCACCACGGGCAACGCCAGGTCGGAGGACTCCTTGAGGATGTCGCCCGCCAGAGCCCCGAGGCCACCGGAGTAGATGGGCAGCGAGGAGTGCACGCCGAACTCGGCGCAGAAGAAGGCGGCGGGGTGGGCCGGGGTGAGGACGCCGTCGTAGGGCGGTCGGCGCCGCTCGGCGGCCAACGATCCGGCCAGGCGATCGACCCGCTCCACGAAGGCCGGGTCCGCAGCGGCCCGCTGCAACACCCGGGGGGCCACCTCCTGCAGCAGCCGCACGGGGTTCCACCCGCACTGGCGCCAACGCCCGGGGTGCAGGTCGGCGAACACCTCCGGCCCGCCCGGCGTCCAGGACCAGCCGTAGTCGTAGGCCACGCGGGCGAGGGGTCGTAGTGGCTCCGGCAGGCGCAGCGCCAACGCCTGCGCAGCCGCGCCTAGATCGTCGCTGCCCGCATACACGTCCTCGGCCTCCTCGACGTCACACCCACCGGATCCCACACCCCCGGATCGCCCTCACTCTACGGCAGGCGACGGCGCGCCGGACCCCCCGGCCCGCACGAATCCGGGCGTGCTAGGAAGGGACATGCAGGTCGACGTGCTCACCAACGCGGCGCCGCTGCGCACCATGCAGAACCTCGCCCGTGACGCCGAGCGGGCGGGCTTCTCGGGCCTGGTGGTCACCGAAGCGGGGCGCACCGCCTATCTGTCCTGTGCCGCCGCCGCCCTCGCCGCCGATCTCCACCTCGCGACCGGCGTGGCCGTGGCGTTCGCCCGCAGCCCCATGGTGACCGCGTCGTCGGCCTGGGAGCTCGCCGACCTCACGGGAGGCCGGTTCCGGCTGGGCCTGGGCACGCAGGTCCGCGCCCACGTCGTGCGCCGCTACGCCTCGAGCTTCGACCCGCCGGGCCCTCGCCTGCGCGAGTACGTCGAGGCCGTGCGCGCCATCTTCCGGGCCTTCGCCGGCACCGAGCGACTGGACTTCCAGGGCCGCTACTGGCAGTTCTCCCTCCTGCCCCGGGAGTGGTCGCCGGGCCCCCTGGAGGTGCCGGCGCCCCCGATCGACGTGGCGGCGGTGAACCCGTGGATGCTGCGCATGGCGGGCGAGGTCGCCGACGGGGTCCACATCCACCCGCTCAACACGCCCACCTACCTGGCGACCACGGTGCGGCCCGCGCTGGCCGACGGCGCCGCCCGCGCCGGCCGGGACGCCGACGACCTCGAGCTCCTGGTGCCGTGCTTCACGGTGATGGGCGACACCGAAGAGGAGCGGGCACCCTGGCGGGAGGCGGCCCGCTGGCAGATCGCCTTCTACGGCTCCACCCCGAACTACGCCTTCGTCTTCGACCAGATCGGCGCCGAGGGCACCACCGCGCGGCTGCGAGCGCACCAGAAGGCGGGCGACCTGGCGGCGATGGCCGGGGTCGTCAGCGACGAGGTCCTGTCGCACTTCGTGGTCGAGGGCACCTGGGACGAGCTGTCCGACCGCCTCGTGGCCCGCTTCGAGGGTGTGGCGTCACGGATCGTGCTCTACAGCGCCGGCGCCGCCTGGCGGCAGGACCCGCTCCTGCTCGACCGGCTCGGCGAGGTGGCCCGTGACGTCGTCGTTCGCACGACCTGACGGCGCGCCGCGGCGGAGCGTCAGGCGGGTGGCGATCACCACACCGGTCAGGCACAGGGCGCCGCCGACCACCGTGACCGGCCCCGGCACCTCGCCCAACCACACCCACGCGATCACGGTGGCGACCGGCGGCACGAGGTACAGGAACGCAGCAGCGACCGATGCCTCGAGGCGAGCCAGCGTGGCGGCGTAGAAGGCGTAGCCGAGGGTCGAGGGGACCAGCCCCAGCCAGACGACCGCGACGGTGGCCTCGGTCGGCGCGTCCCGTACCGCTCCGGCGAGCCCGGGCAGCGCCAACGGCACCAGCAGCAGCGTCCCCGTCCATGTCGCCCACGCCGTGAGATCCACCGCCCGGACCCTCGTCAGCAACGGCTTCTGCAGCACCGTGTAGCCGGCAGCACACATCGCAGCGCCGAGCACGAGCAGCGCGGCCGGTTCCAGCCTGACGTCGCCGTCGCCGCCGAACGCGACCACCGCGATGCCGGTCGCCGCCACCGCGATGCCCGCCACGCGTCGGCCCGACAGGCGCTCGCCGAGCAGCGGCACGGCGAGCAGCAGGGTGAAGATCGGGACCGTGGCGATGATCAGGCTGGCCGTCGCCGCCGTGACCTGCTCCTCGCCGCGGTTGAGCAACGTGTGGTAGGCGGCCATGCCGAGCACGCCGAGGGCGAGGACCCGAGCCAGGTCCTCGCGGCCGGGGAGCCGCACGTGGAGCAGCGGCGCCACGAGCACGAACCCCACCGAGGAGACCGCCAGGCGCAGGAACGACAGGTGCACGGCGCCATAGCCGTCGAGCGCCGCCCGGATGGCAGCGAAGGCCGAGGACCACGTGATGACGGTGGCCGCAGCGGTGACGTAGGCGGCACGGTCGTCGGAGGCCACGGGGGGCGACCCTAGCCAGTCCCGACGGACCGCCGGCGATGGGGCCCCGTCTCGTCGCGGCGACCGCGACGCGCCGGTACGATGCCGGCGACCAGACGGGAGGCCGGACCATGGGCGACCCCACCACAGCGCCGGACCGCCCGGTCGTGCTCGTCACCGGCGCCAGTCGGGGCATCGGCCGTGCCACCGCCGTGGCCTTCGCCCGGGCCGGGTTCGACGTCGTGGCCGCCGGGCGGACCCTCGTCGAGGGCCAGCACCACGAGCAGATGCTGACCACCGCCACCGGCGCCCCGCTCGCCGGTAGCCTCGAGAGCACGGTCGCCGCGGTGCGCGAGGCGGGGGCCGAGGCGCACGCGGTGGCCATGGACCTGCTCGACGCGGTCGCCCTGCAGCAGGTCGCCGAGCAGGCGGTCGCCTTCCGGGGACGTGTCGACGTCGTGGTCCACAACGCCACCTATCACGGCGAGGCCGTGCTGCAACGGGTGCTCGACGCCACCGAGGACGACCTCACCACGGTGCTGCGCGCCAACGTCGTGGGTCCCCTGACGCTGACCCGGTCGCTGCTCCCCCACCTGCTCGAACGGGAGCGGGCCGTCATCATCGTGCTCACCTCCGACGCCGGGTCCCACGACCCACCGCTTCCCGTCGACGCCGGCGGTTGGAGCTTCGCCTACGGCGCATCGAAGGGTGCGCTGCAACGGCTGGTGGGGGTGCTGGCCGTCGAGCTGCCCGACACGGTCCTGCCGGTGAACCTGCAGCCCGGCATCGTGCGCACCGAGTCCCTGTCGGCCGCGCTCGGCGACGACGGCGCCCTGGAGCAGGCCCTCGGCGCCGCGCCACCGGAGGTCCCCGCCCGGGTGGCGTTGTGGCTCGCCACCGACGCGGAGGCCGCGGCCTTCCGGGGCAGGACCGTGCACGCCCAACCCTTCGCCCGGGAGCGGGCCCTGGTGCCGGGTTGGCCCTGACCATGGACCTCACCCGACGGGGCCCCGACGGCCTCACCCCCATCGAGCGATCCGTGGCCCGGGACGAGATCCGACAGCTCGCCTTCCGCTACGCCTGGGCGCTCGACAGCCGCGACGTCGACACCCTGGTGTCGCTCTACGTGCCCGACGTGCGCGTCTCCCGAGACGAGTGGGGACCTGCCGCCTTCCGCCACTTCTGGGATCGCACCCTGCGGGCCCTGGGCGTGACGGTGCTGCAGGTCGGCAACCACGTCGTCGACTTCGACGACCCGACCCGTGCCCGCGGCGTGGTCTACTGCCGGGGACTGGTCCAGGAAGCGGGTCGGGTCATCGACCAGGCCATCGTCTACTTCGACACCTACGAGGAGCGCGGCGGTCGCTGGCTGTTCGTGACGCGCCGCCACGAGCTGTTCTTCGGCGTCGAGACGGCGCTCGATCCCTACGACCAGCCCGACGCGAACTGGCCGGCCAGCAACGCCGGGCGCGGCACCCTCCCGTGGAACCTGCCGTCGTGGCAGGCCTTCGACGGCGGCGAACCGCCGACGGGCTGACCCCCACCCTCCGGGAGGCGCCGCGGGCCGTGGCGGCTACGCGTCCGTCTCGTCGAGGAGGGCCACGAGTCGCCGCGGCGCCACCGTGCGATAGGCCTCGCCGAGCACGGCTGCGATCTCGCCCCAGTCGGGATCGACGTCGAGGCGCACGCCGAGCCACCCCCGGTGACCGACGTAGGGCGGCACGAAGAACCGCTCCGGCTCGGTGTCCACCATCAGCGCCTGCACCCCCTGCGGGGCCGGG
>JALOLF010000170.1 GCA_025456085.1 Acidimicrobiales bacterium | reverse complement strand
GTCTGGCCGGTCGACCGTCGTGGGGCCAGCAGGCTGTCGCCGTACATCCGACACGGGCTGCTGCCCCTGCGCCGGGTGTGGGACCACGTCGCAGCGGGGCCGAGCCACGACGTCTCCCGGTTCCGCGACGAGCTGCTCTGGCAGGAGTACGCGCGCCACCTGTACGCCCGGCTGGGACCCCGCACCGCCACTCCGCTGCGACACCTGCCCCCGCAGCCCGCGCAACGCACGCCCCAATCCACCGCACTGCCATGGGACCGGTCGATGGCCTGCGTCGACCTCGCCGTCGGTGAGCTCGAGCGGGACGGCTGGCTGGTGAACCAGGCTCGCATGTGGCTCGCGTCGCAGTGGACGGTGCGCTCCGGCTGGGACTGGCGCGCGGGCGAGGACGCATTCGTGACCCACCTGCTCGACGGCTCACGCGCAGCCAACCGCCTCGGGTGGCAGTGGACGGTCGGCACCGGCACGGGACGCCCGTACGGGTTCAGCCGCCACCAGGTGCGCCGCCGTGCCCCCGGGCTGTGCGACCGGTGCGGGCTGCGCGCGTCGTGCCCGATCGAGGACTGGCCGGACGCCGTGCCCGGGGCGGCGGTCGACCGCGAGCATCGGCTGCGATCCGACCCCGACCCGCAGGCCACGGCAGGCCCGAGCGCACCCCTGCGGCATCGCGCGCCACGCGCGGTGTGGGTGACGGCCGAGTCCCTCGATGCCGACGATCCGGCGAGCCGCTCGCACCCTCAGCTGCCCGCGGTGTTCGTCTTCGACGTGCCCCTGCTGGCTCGGCTGCGACTCTCGGGCAAGCGGCTGGTGTTTCTCGCCGAGACGCTCGCGGAGCTCGCGGAGTCACGCCGCCTGGAGGTGCACCGCGGCGACCCGGTGCAGGTGCTGCGGCAGCGGGACGCCGCCGTCACGTACGCGCCCGTGCCGGGATTCGTGCGTCGCGCGGATCGGCTGCAGCCCGCCGAGCTGCATCCCTACCCATGGCTGACGCGTCCAGGAGGCGGGCCCGTGACCAGCTTCAGTGCCTGGCGCCGCGCGCTGCAGATCTGAGCGGCCGCAAGTCATGTCTGGCTGCCCCGGGGTGGGCGACCCGGGCGATCCCCCGTCAGCGGGGGCGGCTTCTCGGCCGTGTCTCGAGCACCCTCGTCACCACGTACGCGACGCCGTCCTCGTCGTTGGAGGGGCTGATCAGGTCAGCGGCTGCCAGTACCTGGGGACGCGCATTCGCCGGCGCCACGCTGAGGCCGGCGACGGCGAACGTGCCGAGGTCGTTGGGGCCGTCGCCCATGACCATCACCTGCGCCGGCCCGTACCCCCGGGCACTGCTCCAGCGCAGCACCGTCGATGACTTGTCCACGTCCGCCGCGGTGACCTCGAGGTAGGTCGGGTTGGAGATCTCGCCGCGCAGCCCGGGCCCCAGCCGGTGCCTGACGTGATGCATCAGGTCGAGCTGGTCGTGTCGTGCGATGACCATGAGCTTGTCGGGGCCGTCGGACTGCTGGCCCAGGTCGGCGACCGTCGGCCTGCTGCGGGTGATCGCGGCCTCGCGCTCGATGGCGGCATCGACCACCTCCACCAGCCATCGTGAGCGCGCGTACCAGCTCACGCTCAGGCCGAGGCTGCCGGCGAGGCGGGCGGCGGCGAGGGACTCGTCGAGCGGCGCCGGCCGGTGGGCCCATACCTCGAGCCGCCCGTCCGCGCCGAAGCTGCCCAGCAGGGCACCCTGCGACGCGACGAAAGGGGCGCCGGCGGGGGCGCGAAGCCCGTCGAGCACGGGCCTGACTGCGGCAGGCCCGCGGGAGGTGGCGAGCAAGACCTCGAGGCCGGCCGACCGGGCGGCATGCACCGCGGCGCGAGTCTGCCCCGTGACCTCGTGCCGGCTGTTCAGCAGCGTCCCGTCGACGTCCAGGACGCACAGCTGCACGGCCGCGAGCCGGCGCTGCACGTCCGGGTCGGACCAGGCCGACGTCATGCCCGCACCACGCCGTGCGCGGCGGCTGGCGTTCGAGCTCCCGCCACGTTGGACGACCTAGGGCCGCACGATGATCAGGCCGGCGAGGCGCCTGATGACGCAATCCCGTGCACGATCGAGATGACCAGGGGAGCGGTCGATACGACCCCGACGGCCAGCAGCGCGGTGCCGACCGCCCTGCGCGTGCAGGGTTCGAGACGATCGGCGACGAGCAGTCCGACCCCGGCGCCGAGCGCGGCCCGCGTCCCGGCCAGGGCACCGACCTTGATGAGGCTGAGGGTGATTGTGGGCACGCTGTCCCTCCTCGTGTCTGTCCCGTCCACGATAGGACCGGGCGCCGCAGGCGTCCCCGTCCGTGGGAAGGCCCCCGCGATGCCGGGGCCGGGACGCTAGGGGGGTCGACCCAGGGGGACGGTCGACCCGGCGGGGTGTACCAGCCGCCGCGGTGCCAGCCGACCTGCGTCGGCCACACCTGCTCGAAGGCGCCGGGCAACGTCGCCGCATGGTTGGTCAGGGGGCGACGTCGCGACTCGGTCCGTGGCAGTCACCCCACTGCCGGCCGCCGGCGCAGGTACACGGGGCGTCCGGTGCCCGTCTGACGTCGCGGGCTGCGTACCAGTCGCGCAATCCGGTGGCGTCCTGGCCTTGTCGGAGCAGCCCGGCCATGACCCGCATCGGCGTGTCGACGTGACGGAAGAACAACTGGTACCCCTCGCAGAGGTAGTGGAGTCCCGGTTCCCCGTCGGGCGTGTGGATGAAGCGGTCCTTGGGGCAGCCGCCGTTGCACGCAAACCGGACGTCGCAGCCGCGGCAGTACTGCGGCAGGCGGTCCAGCTTCGCCTGACCGAAGGCTCTCTGCTGGGGCAGGTTCACCAGCTCGAGCATGGTGCGGCCCTCGGTGATGTTGCCCAGCAGGTAGCCGGGCTCGACGTAGTGGTCGCATGAGTACAGGTCGCCGTTGTGCTCCAGCGCGAGGGCGTCCCCGCAGGTGCGGGCGTGCACGCACAGCCCGACCTGGTCCATGCCCAGCCAGTGGGCCAACGCCGTGTCGAACATCGAGACGAACACGTCGCCGACGTCGTGGCGGGCCCACTCCTCGAAGACGTCGACGAGGAACTGACCGTACTGCCGCGCCCCCACGGTGCGGTGGGTGACGACGTCGCCCTGCTGCCGGTAGAGCGGGCGGTCGCCGGATCTCGTCCCCCAGCCCGATTCCGCGAGGGGTAGCAGCTCGGCGGTCACCCGCTCCACGATGGGGATCAGCTGAACGAAGGTGGCGCCGAGCTCGTCACGCAGGAACGTGTAGACCTCGCGCCCATGATCGCCGTTTGCGGCATTGACGGTCGTCAGCGCGTTCCAGTCGACGCCGTGCCGCTTCAGGGCGTCGAGGCCACGGATGACCCGATCGAAGGTGGGCTTGCCGCCCTTGTCGACTCGGTAGGCGTCGTGCATCTGGCGAGGTCCGTCGATCGAGACCCCGACGAGAAAGTCGTTCTGCTTGAAGAAGTGGCACCACTCGTCGTCGAGCAGGGTCGCGTTGGTCTGCACCGTGTTGAGGATGCGCTGCCCCGGCGGCGCGACCCGCTTCTCGATCTCGAGAGTGCGCCGGAAGAAGTCGAGGCCCATCAGGGTCGGCTCACCGCCCTGGAAGGCCACGACGACCTCGTCGACGCCACGTTGGGCGGCGAGCAGCTGCGTGATGTAGGCCTCGTGCACATCGGGCGACATCCGGAAGTCGCTTCCGGGGTAGAGCCCGTCCTTGGAGAGGAAGAAGCAGTACTGGCAGTCGAGGTTGCAGACCGCCCCAGTGGGCTTGGACATCACGTGGAACGCCCGCGGTGCGGTCAGTGCCGTCATCACGGAGCCTTCCTTCGTCGGGCCCGCATCACGCCGGCGGGCCGAGCGGGACGTCAGTCGAGCATGAACCAGCCACGGACCTCGGCCTCGTGGTCGACGTAGCGCGTGCCGGACACGTCGATGACCACCTTGTCGATGGTGCCACCGGTGAACGTGAACGGCGCGGTGTACGCGGGTGTCACGGGGGAGGCGTCGTCACGGCCCACGCAGAGCCCGTCACCGACGGCGCAGAAGAGTCCCGGCTGAGTGACGATCGCCGAGCTACCGACCGCCTCGCCGTCGACGTAGAGGGTGAGCGGGCCGCGCGCGCCGGCCATCATCGGGTCGTCGCTGCGGCCCTCGGCCACGAACTCGGCGGTGACCACGTGGGAACCGGGCTCGAGAGGCCGGTCGGCCGTCACCGTCTGCAGGTGGGTCCCAACCCAGTTGAAGACGTAGGTCAATCGGTGGTCCTGGACGAAGAGGCTGTGTCCTCCCGCAACGCCGCCGTGGGCGAAGATGACCCCCTCGGCGTCACCTGACGCGACGTGGACGCCGGCCGAGATGGTGTACGAGCGACCGCTGATGAGCACAGCGGACTGCTCGGGTACGGCGGCACAGTCCGGGTAGTAGGTGTAACGGTCGCGCTTCGACGAGCCACTCGGCCGTTCGGCGAGGGTCTGCTCGAGCGCCGTGCGGTCGTCCAGCGGGAGCCCGTTGAACTCCTCGGCGAGCTCGAACCACCGGGCCACCATGGCCTGCACCCGCTCGGGCTCCGCGTCGGCAAGATTCGTGGACTGGGACCTGTCGACGTCGACGTGGTAGAGCTCCCACACGTCCTGGTCGAACTGGCCCCAGCCGCTCAGCGGCGGGTGCATGGTGCACGCCAGCCAACCGTCCTCGTAGAGGGCCCGCTGACCGAGCATCGCGTAGAACTGGGTGCGCTTGGCGGGTGCATCGGGCCGGGTCAGCGATGCCGCGAAGCTCTCGCCCTCGATCGGACGCTGCTCGTAGCCGTTCAGCGTGGATGGCGGGGTGATGCCGATCAGGTCGTAGATCGTCGGCACGACGTCGACCGCGTGGACGTACTGGGAGCGCACCCGGGCGTCGGCGGGGATGGTGGCGGGCCACGCGACCAGGCACATGTCGGCGATGCCGCCCTCGTAGCCTGCCCAGCGCTTCCAGTACGGGAACGGGGTGTCGAAGGCCCACGCCCACCCGGTGTTGTAGTGGTTGTACGAGGCAGGACTGCCCAGCTCGTCGATGTGCTCGAGGGTGAGCTCGGTGGGGGTGGGAACCCCGTTGAAGAAGCGCCACTCGTTGAAGGTGCCGTTCGGGCCGCCCTCGCCGCTGGCACCGTTGTCGGAGACGACGACGGTGATGGTGTTGTCGAGCTCGCCCGACGACTCGAGAAAGTCGATGACCCGCCCGACCTGGTCGTCGGTGTACTCGACGTAGCCCGCGAACACCTCGGCCATCCGGACGAACAGCCGCTTCTCGTCGGCGCTCAGCGACTCCCAGGGCCGCACCGTGTCGAGCAGGGGCCACGGCTGTCCGCCTGGTCCGGCGGCTGCCGGTTCGCCGTGCGGATTGATGCTGCTCAGCTGGGTGTCGTCGGGCAGAAGCCCGAGCTCCTTCTGGCGGGCGAGGATCCTCTCGCGAATGGCCTCGTAGCCGTCGTCGAACGTGCCCCTGTACCGGTCGGCCCACTCTGTGAACACGTGGTGCGGCGCGTGCGCGGCATCGAGGGAGAAGTAGAGGAAGAACGGCTTCTCCGGCTCGATGACCTTGGCGTCTCTGATGAAGCGAATCGCCTTGTCCGACAGGTCCTTCGCGATGTGGTACCCGTCGGCGGGCGTCGCCGGTGGCTCGGTGGGGTGGTTGTCGTGAATGAGGTCCGGGTACCACGAGCTCGACTCCCCGCCGAGGAAGCCGTAGAAGCGCTCGAAGCCCCGGCCCAGCGGCCAACGCTTCTTCCACGCGGCCATGCCGGTCTCCTCGCCGGGGGTGAGGTGCCACTTCCCGACGCAATACGTGTTGTAGCCATGCTCGAGCAGGACTTCGGAGATGAACCCGTTCTCGAAGGGGATACGCGTTGATATGCCGGGGAAGCCGGAGCTGAACTCGGCGATGGTCGCCATACCGTTCGATGTCGCGTTGCGTCCCGTGAGGAGCGAGGCGCGAGTGGGGGAGCACAGGGCCGTGGTGTGGAAGTTGGAGTACCGGACGCCCATGTCGGCGATCCGGCTCATCGTGGGTGTGCGGACGGGTCCGCCGAAGCAGTCCATGGTCCCGTAGCCCACGTCGTCCCACACGATGAACACGACGTTCGGGGCCCCGGCCGGCGCTTTGGGAGCCAGGTACGGTGCCCAGTCCGGAACGGCGTCCCGGATGTCCAACGCGATTGTGCCCGCGAACTCATCGGCCACGTTCTCCGCCTCCTCGCTCGATCGGTGACCTCGGGCAGGTCCACGGGGCCCACCCCGGGTCAGCCCCACACTTCCGCATCTGGCCGGTTCGGACATCACCCCGTTCGGACGAGAAGGCATCGCACGGGGAGGCAGGCAGGGTCTCTGCGATCTACGAGCGGAACTCCATCCACTCGCCCTCGGAGACCACCTCGACACGGCCGTCGACCACCTGGATGGCCGTCTGCTCGTCGATGGCGAACGCCGGGACGCCGATGTCGGCGGCCCATCGCTCGGCGTGGGTGGCGGTGTTGGTCTCGAACAGGTTGAGGTGCGGGAAGATCGAGAAGTCGACGACCCCCAGGGTGCGGTCGTCCGCGGCGGCTGGCCACTCGACGAAGTAGTCGCCGATCCGAGGCGTCATCACCATGCTTCCGGCACTGACGCCCAGCCAGACCGTGTCCGGCAGCGACGGCAGCAGGGCGGCCAGCCCGGACTCCCGCATCCAGTGGCACAGGTACGTCGCGTCGCCGCCGTCGACGAGCAGGACGTCGGCTTGCCGCACCCACGGCTCCCATCGCTCCGCGCCGATGGTGGGCAGTGCCGTGAGCTCGAGCAGGCCCATCGACCCCCAGCCCAGGCCCGTGAGGTGGCGCCACGAGGGCTCTGCGGCCACCAGGCCACGTACCGATGCCGGACCGCACATCGGGTGGCCCCATTGCGCAGTCGGGACGACGAGGGCGTGGCACTCGGCGACGGGCTTGCCCAGCAGCTCGACGAGCGCCGAGTTGATGCTGCTGTTCGTCACGCCGCC
Organism: Acidimicrobiales bacterium; assembly: GCA_025456085.1. Lineage (GTDB taxonomy): Bacteria > Actinomycetota > Acidimicrobiia > Acidimicrobiales > Acidimicrobilacustridaceae > JALOLF01. The sequence goes on along the minus strand of JALOLF010000170.1, from coordinate 1,298 downwards.
CGAGGTCAGCAAGAGCTTCACGGTTCCTCCTGGGGTCGCCTGTGGAGCGTAGAGGGCCGGGGGCTCCCCGGTGTCCGGCCGGCGCCGCCCCCGCCTGGCTCCAGCGCGCAGGATGCCCACTCGCGGAGGCCGCCGGCTGGGAGCGTTACCCCACCGCCATCCCGAAACCGGGTCGAAGCCGGCCTCGGGCACGTGCCGACGCTCACGATCGCACTCAGGTGTCAGGGGGTGCCGGCGCGGGTGGTGCCCGCTGCGACCGAGCCGTCACTGGTGGCCGACGTCGGCGAGAACGACGCGTGTCTTCGCCGGCTGCGTGTCGTCACCAAGAAAGGCGCGAGCCTCCACGACGTCGACGTCGGCATCGGGGGGAAGCACGATCGCCTGAGCACGGTCGAGGGTGTCCAGCGCCTCCCCGTCGACGTCGATCGTCAGAAGCCTGGTGCGCGGCGATGCGGCAGCCACGACGATCAGAGCGCCCTCCTGCGTGCGGACAGCACCGATGGCGACCTCTGCCTCGGTGTCCAGCGGTCTCGCAGCCGAAACCTTCACACCCTCGTCGGTCTCGACCACGACGACCGCGCTCGGACGCGCCCAACCCGAAGGCTGCACCCCGACCAGGGACACCTGTCCAGCCGGGGTGGAGGTCGATCCCAGTACCGAGGCCACGCCGGAGGTCGACCCCACCGACTCCAGTGCCGCAACCGCCACGACGTAGTCCTCGGGCTCGTACGGAAGGTCCATGCCCCACGACGGCGCCGCGAGCTCGAAGGGAGGCGTGGCTGGAAGCAGTGAGTCCGGGGCGAGTCGCACGACGGAGATGAGGGAGCCGTCATCGCCCCGGGCCAGCGCCGCGACCGCTGGGTCCTCCCGTATCCACCACCGACCGTATGCCCAGGGCTCGCTCAGCCCATCGCTGCGCACCTCCACGGGGACGAGTCGACGGCCCTCCAGGCGCAGGACGCGCCGCTCACCATCGCGAACGAGTGGCCCGGGCAGCATCTGGAACGTGGCCAGCACGTCGGGGTCGAGCTGGCCACGACGATCGTCCGGGCCGACGAAGGGAAAGACGAGGAACTCCGGCTCGGCGTCCACCCTGGCCGTGGCCAGCAATCGCAGTCGAGGCTGAAGCCAGCCGTAGAGCATGTCACTGACGTGGGCCACGCGCGCTACCCCGTCGGGACCCACCGACTGCAGCACAGCCATCCTCGCACCGAGCACCGGGCCGGCCCAGAGCGGGACGACCACGTCGCCAGGCGCTTCCACCCGGCGATCGGATCGAGCCGCATCGCGCCACGCCG
>JALOLF010000267.1 GCA_025456085.1 Acidimicrobiales bacterium | reverse complement strand
GCGCGAGCCGTTCGCGGGCCTGCTGGGCTCGCCACGCTCGCAACGATGCGACCGTCTTTCGGTCGAGGGCGACCGACCGGCGCCCACGGGCGGTCTTCGGTCCCGAGAGCTGCGGCTCGTAGCCGACGGCGACGATGGACTGGCGGATGGCGACGCGGGCGCTCGAGAGGTCGACGTCGTCCCAACGCAGCCCGACAGCTTCGCCGCGGCGCATGCCGGTGGTGGCGAGCAGCCGCCACAGCGGGGACAGTCGATCTTCGGCAACGAACCGCAGGAACGTCGCGAGCTGGTCGGCAGTCCAGGTGTCGTGGCCGCCGTTGCCTGATCCCTTGGCCTTGGGCGGGTCGGCCGCCTTCGCGGGGTTGCGTACGAGCAGGCTCCACCGCACGGCGTCGGAGAGCGCCTTGGTCATGACCGCATGGACGCGTCGCACGGTCGCCGGGCTGAGCCCGCCTCGGCCGTCGGACCGGCCGGTGGCGAGCAGCTCGGCGTAGAGGGCGTTGAGCATGTCGCCTGACACGGCCTGCAGGCGTTGGCTACCGATGCGGGGAGCGATGTGCTGGTCGACGTGCATGTGGTAGCTGCGCATCGTCGTGGCCCGCTTGCCGGTGGCCTCCATGGCTGGCAGCCACCGGTCGCGCAGGTAGTCGGCGACGGTGACCTTCGACGGCTCGACCCAAAGGCCGTCGCCGAGGCGGGCCCGTGCTTTGTCGCGAGCCTCCTTGGCCTCGCGGGCGGTGGCGAACCCCCCGAACCACTTCGGCTTGGTCGTGCCGCTCTTGGGGTCGGGCACGCGAAGCACGTAGCTCCACGTCGAGCCACGCTTGATGATGCCGTCCTTCAACTTGGCCATCGGGGCCTCCCGTGGTCGACAGCCGCCGGCGCCATGGTCAGGTCGTGCGTCGGCGGCGGGACCTGTTCGTATCGGCTCGTGCCGGGGCGTCCGGCTGGTCGAGGCGAGCGAGCAGGTCGGCGAATCGCAGGAGGACGTTTCGTGCTTCGGCCACGTCCCCGAAGGCCTGGCGGAGCTCGGCGGCGGCTCGTAGTTCGGCGAGACCGTCGATGCCGGTGTCAACCTTGCCAGATGGCGGCGGAGCGTTCCGCGTGGTTCCTTCGCGGGCAGCGGTCTCGGAGGCGTAGTCGAGCAGCGCCCTGTGCCACGGCTCACGGTTGTCGTCGGTGCCGAGGACGACGTCGAGGAGGAGTTTGGGGTCGGTGCCGTTGAGCATCCCGGCGTCGGGAACGGCGACGCCCGCGTCTTCGGAGGGTGGTGGTGGGGTGAAGAACCAGCCGAGGGGGAGGTCGAAGCCGCGGGAGAGGGCGACGAGCTCGTCGGCGGAGAACTGCTTGACGCGGGTGCCGGCGATGGAGCGTTCGACGGCGGAGAAGCTGGCGTTGGACCATTTCGTGCCGAGGTAGGGGGCGAGCGCTTCGGCGGCTTGCTCTTGGGTCCAGCCTCGCAGGGCGCGCGCCCGGCCGACGTTGAGGGCCACGATCTGGTTGGGGCTGTAGGTGCGACGGAACGGGTTGCGCAGCTTCGGCATCACCGGACCATACCAAGCTGAGGTTGAGTCATCAACGTATCCGTTGCTATCGGAGTGGCCGCTCGGTAGTCTGCGCGTGTGTTGAGTGATCCACGGAATCAGGCAGACGAGGTGCCGGTGTTGTTGACGGTCGAGGAGGCGGCCCGGGTGCTGCGCATCGGCCGCACTGCCGCGTACGCGCTGGCCCGCCGTGACCTCGCCGCCGGCGGCAGTGAGGGGCTCCGCGTTGTCCGGGTCGGCCGGCTCCTGCGCGTCCCGCGAGCGGCGCTGGAGGACTTGGTCGGCGGATCCTTCACCATCCCCGCCGACCGCGCTGCTCCTGCACCGACCTCCGCGTCGACGCGCACCACACCCGCGAACCGTCGTCGGTCACGGTCCACCGGGACCGGCCAGGCCGGCCTCCCCTTCGCGAGCTGACCATGCCCGCTTCCCATCCATCCCGGGACCGACGGGCAAATCACGACGCACATGCACCTGGGGTGCGGTGCCCTGCCGGCCCGGGCCGGAGGTGGGGGGTGGGGCCGTGCTGAGCGTGGGGGTGCTCAAGCCCGGCCGTCAGGAGTACTACCTGTCGACGGTGGCGTCGGGGCTGGAGGACTACTACGCCGGCGCCGGCGAAGCGCCCGGCCAGTGGGTGGGGGCGGCCTCTGCCCGGCTCGGGTTGGAGGGGCAGGTCGACGGCGTCGAGTTGGGTGCCGTGCTCGCCTCGTTGGACCCGGCGTCGGGGGAGCGGTTGACGCGGGCGCAGGGTGCGCCGAAGGTGCCGGGGTTCGACGCCACGTTCAACGCCCCGAAATCGGTGTCGCTGTTGTTCGCCCTCGGGTCCCCGGAGGTCTCCAACGAGGTCCGCAACGCACATGATGCTGCGGTCGCTTCCAGTCTGGCGTTCCTCGAATCGGTCGGCAGTCGCGCTCGCCGCGGGAAGGGCGGGTTGACCCAGGTCGACGGGGACGGGTTCGTGGCTGCTGCGTTTCGTCACCGCACGTCCCGGGAGGGCGACCCGCACCTGCACACCCATGTGGTGATCGCCAATCTCGTCCACTCGCCCGACGACGGCCGCTGGTCCGCGCTGGACGCGCGGCCGTTGCTCGGGTGGGCCAAGACCGCCGGATACCTGTACGAGGCCGAGCTGCGCTGGCAGCTCTCCCGCCGTCTCGGGGTCGAGTGGGGACC
>JALOLF010000047.1 GCA_025456085.1 Acidimicrobiales bacterium | reverse complement strand
TCCTGGTCGACGACGAGACCGGCTGACCGCCACCCGACCGTCGTGTCGTCGAGTGCCGCCGCGTACGGCTGCGGGACGTCGTGTGCCGACGCGTACCGGCGCTCCTGTTAGCAATCTGTTAGCACGGGGCCCGATCACGGGGCGCAGCCGCCGAAGCCCAACTCTGCGACCTGCGGCTTTGTGGAGCCCGAGAGGAGAATCGAACTCCTGACCTGCTCATTACGAGTGAGCCGCTCTGCCGACTGAGCTACCCGGGCGAAACAGCCGAACCCTAGCAGCGCCGGACACCACGGCCACACGTCTGCGCCACCGGGCCTACGATGCTGCAGGCGCCGAAGGGATCACGCTGCGGTGGACCAGGGAGCGTGGGCATGCGACTTCAGCCGGAGGTGGAAGCGGAGGTCGCCCGGCTGACGGGGCGGCCCACCTCGACGCGCGACACCGAGGACCGCGCCGGCCTCGTGGAGCTCGTGCAGCGGGCGCTGGGGCAGGTCTGCCTCGACGACGGGCTGCTGGTGGGCGCTCCCGTGGCCATCGCCACCATCGGCGCCGACGGCACGGTGCTGACCTGGAACCGGGCGGCCGAGACCCTCACCGGCCGCGGCGCGACCGACGTCGTGGGTCGTCCTGCTCCCGTGCAGCCGACCGACAGCACCTGGCCTGCGGTACTGGCCCGGGTGCGCGCCACTGGTGGGACCGACCTGCTCGACGTGGCCGGACGGACACCGACGGGCGAGTCGGTCGACGCGTCGGCATCGGTGGGCGTGCTGCGCCTCGCCGACGGGCGGGCCGAACGACTGCTGGTCTTCCTCGACGACGAGCATCGACGGCGGCGGGCACGCGCCGACGTGGACCGGGCCCGCAACCGCTGGCGACGCCTGATGCAGGCCATCACGGACACGGTGACCATCGTCGATCCCGACGGCCGCGTGCTGGAGACGACCGTCGAGTCGTCGCCGGTGCTGGGCTTCGGTCGCGACGACCTCGTGGGTCACGCCGGGTTCGAGCTGATCCATCCCGACGACCTGGAGCGCGCGCACGACACGCTCAACGACCTGCTGTCCGAGCCGGACCGCCAGGGACGCACCGTGCTGCGGACCCGCCACCGCGACGGTCACTACGAGGTCATCGAGTACCACGGCGTCAACCTCGGCCACGACCCCCTGATCAACGGCCTGGTCATAACCAGCCGAAACGTCACCGCCCAGCACCGCGTCGCGGTGGCGACCAGGGCCGAGGCCGCGGTGCTGGGCCTGATCGCGAACGACGAGCCGCTGACCGTCACGCTGGCGGAGGTGGCGGCGCTCGTCGAGCACGCCACAGACGACGCCAGCTGTGCCGCACTCGTGCTCGACCAGCTTCGCCGGCGCCTGCAGCTCACGGCCTCGGGGTCGGTGCCCGGCCACCTCGCCCAACTGCTGGCCCGTGGACGCTCGTTCGACGTGTCCGGAGGCGCGCTCCCCCTCGCCGAGCCCCAAACCATCCTCGACGACCCGGCGGGCGGACGACTCCACGACCTGTGGGACTCCCTGCGCGGGGAGGGGATCCGCGCGCTGTGGACCGTCCCCGTCCAGCCCCGCCGGGCGGCGGCCCCGCTGGGCCTGTTGGCCGTGCTCACCCCCGTACGCCGCGGCCCGACCGACGACGAGCGCAGGATCCTCACCAACGCCGCCCGCCTGGCGGCCATCGCCATCGAGCGCGACCGGAACCACCGCGCCCTGCGCTTCCAGGCCGCGCATCACCACCTGAGTGGGCTGCCGAACCGGACCACCACCGTCGCTGCCCTCGAGCGGGCACGGACGGAGACGCAGCGCGCCGGTCACCCGTTGGCCGTGTTGCTCATCGACCTGGATCGCTTCAAGGTCGTCAACGACAGCCTCGGTCACGCGGTCGGCGACCACCTGCTGCGGCGCTTCGGCGGACGGCTGCGCGACGTCGCCGGTCCCGAGAACGTGGTCGGCCACGTCGGCGCGGACGAGTTCGTGGTGCTGTGCCACTTCGAGGACCCGGCCGAGGTCCACCAGCTGGCCGACCGGCTGCACCTCGCGCTCAGCGAGCCGTTCGGCTTCGACGGGCACGAGGTGTTCCTCTCGGCCAGCATCGGCGCGGCGTTCTCGGCCGACGGGGCCCAGTCGGCCGACCTGCTGATCGAGCAGGCCGACACCGCGATGTTCCGGGCCAAGGCGCGGGGCCGGGCCCGCATGGAGGTCTTCAGCGACGAGCTGCGCGTGCCCAGCCTGCGACGCCTCCGCACGGAGCAGGGCCTGCGGCGTGCGCTCGAACGCGACGAGCTCGAGCTGGCCTTCCTGCCCGAGATCGACATCGCCTCCGGGCGGATCGTCCAGGTCGAAGCGCTCCTGCGCTGGATCCACCCCGAGCGGGGTGAGCTGCACCCCGACGCCTTCCTCGACCAGGCGGAGTCCTCCGGGTTGATCCTGCCCGTCGGGTACTGGGTGCTCGACGAGGCACTGAGATCGGCCAAGCGGTGGGCCGTCGAGGGCATCGCCGACGGGCTCGGGATCAGCATCAACCTCTCGGCGCGGCAGTTCGCCGACCCGTCCCTGGTCACGCGCGTGGCGCGGGCACTGGCCGAGCACGCCTGGCCGCCCGACCGGCTCACCATCGAGCTGACCGAGAGCACCCTCATCGACGACGCCCAGATCGCCGGGCCGACGCTCGCCGCGCTGCGGGGACTCGGCGTGCAGCTCGCGCTCGACGACTTCGGCACCGGCTACGGCTCGTTGTCGTACCTGCACCGGTTCCCGCTCGACGTGGTCAAGATCGACCACACCTTCGTCCAACTCCTCGACGGCGACGGTGCCGGCTCACCGGTCGTGGACGCCATCGTGCGCGTCGCCCACGACCTGGGGCTCCAGGCGTCGGCGGAGGGCGTCGAGACGGTCGAGCAGCTCGCCGGCGTCCGAGCCGTGGGCGCCGACCGGGCCCAGGGATTCCTGATGAGCACGCCGTTGCGCGACGCCGGCATCCGCGATCTGCTCACCCTCGGAGCGCGGCGTTGACACCCCCGGAGGCGTCCGACGCGGTGGACGGGGCTGCCACCCCGTGTCTCCCGGTGCTCGCAGCAGCACCCGTGGCGGTCTACGCCGTCGACGTCTTCGGTCGGGTGTGCTTCTGGAACGCAGCCGCCGAGACGCTGTTCGGCTGGCCCGGCGACCGGGTGCTGGGCGAGCTGTTCCCCGGGATCGCGGAGCTGCAGGCCGAACCCCTCTTCGGCATCCTCGAGGAGCTGCTCGACCGGGGATCGGTCGAGGAGGTCGAGGTCACCCACCGCCACGCCGACGGGCACCTCGTCGACGTGCGCCAGTCGATCACCCTGGTGAACGACGACGCCGGCCTGCCCCTGGCGCTGCTGTGCTTCGCCCGGGACGCGACCGACGAGAACCGACAGACCCGGGCGCTCCGGGAGGCCGAGCACCACTGGAGGGTCGTGGCCGGCCGTGTCGCCGACACCGTCACCGTGCTCAGCTCCGAGGGCACGATCCTCGAGACGACCGCCGGCCTCGACGGCAACCAGGACGTCCTGGGTTACGACGACGAGTCATGGCTCGGGCGCTCCGGCTTCGAGCTCCTTCACGAGGACGACCTGGCCATCGCACTGGCCGACTTCGCCCACGTGCTGGAGCACCCGGGGCAGGAACGGCGGCGGGTGGTTCGCACCCGCCACGCCGACGGCCACTTCGAGCACATCGAGTACACGGCGACGAACCTCCTCGGCGACCCCGGCGTGGGAGGCATCCTCCTCAGCTCGCGCAACGTCACGCGCGATCACGCCGTGACACGACTGGCGGCCGCCGAGGCCGAGGTGCTGGAGCTCATCGCCGAGGATGCGCCACTCGAGCAGGTCGTCGCCGCGGTCTGCTCGCTGGCCGAGGAGCACTGCGGTGGCGGTGTCGGGGTGTTCACCGTCGACGGGGAGGGCCGCCTCGAGGTCGTGGGACACGGACCGGGAGCCACCGTGTTCGCGCGTGCCGTCGACGGGGCGCCGGTGGGTGACCTGCTGGCCGTGCAGGGGCTCGACCTGTCGAGCTTCGTCGAGTTGGTGGACTTCGCCACCGATCGACGGCTCCGGGGACCGCTGTGGCCCGACGAGTTGCGGAACTTCGGCAGCGGCTGGAGCGTGCCCATCACCGACCGCAGCAGTGGGCGGCTCCTGGGCTGTGTGGGCGGGGTGCATCCCCACGCCCGCCGTCTCGACGAGCACGGCCACCACGTGATCCGGCTGGCCGCCGACCTGGCCGCAGTGGCGATCGACCGTGCCGACGCCCGGGAGCGACTCGTGCGGCGTGCCCGCTTCCACCCGGTGAGCGATCTCCCCAACCGGGCCGCGGTCATGGCCGCGCTGCACCGGGCGTTGGACCGAGCCCGCCGCGAGGAGCACCACGTGGCGGTGCTGTACATCGACCTGGACCGGTTCAAGACCGTCAACGACAGCCTCGGCCACGTGACCGGCGACGCGCTGCTGGGCGAGATCGCGGGGCGGCTCACCGACGCCAGCAGCGCCGACGAGTACGTCGGGCACTTCGATGCCGACGAGTTCGTCGTCGTCCTCGAGCGGCTCATCGATGCCGACGCCGCCGCCGCCCGGGCCGGCGAGTACCGACACGTGCTGAGCGATCGCTTCGACACGAACGTGGGGCCGGTCCACCTCTCGGCCAGCATCGGCGTGGCGGTGGCCGAGCGGGGCGTGTTGAGCGCCGGGACGCTCGTCCAGCACGCCGACATCGCCATGGACCGGGCCAAGCAGCTCGGCAGGAACCAGGTCGCCGTGTTCGACGAGGCGCTCCAGCAGCGGGCCGTGGAACGCCTGCGCATGGAAGGCGAGCTGCGCCGCGCCGTGACCCACGCCGGGCTGACGGTCCACTACCAGCCCGAGCTCGATCTGGCCACGGGGGTCATCGTCGGCGTGGAGGCGCTCGTGCGGTGGCCACACGAGGAGCGAGGGCTCGTGCCTCCCGACCAGTTCATCGGGCTGGCCGAGGAGAACGGACTGATCGTGCCCCTGGGGCGCTTCGTCCTCAGCGAAGCCCTCGCCCAGGCCCGCCGGTGGGTCGACGGCGTCACCGGGCTGCCCGCCGGGTTCTTCGTGGCCGTCAACCTGTCGGCCCGCCAGCTCACGCAGCCCGGGCTCGTCCACACCATCGCCGCCGAGTTGGCCCGGTTCTCCTGGCCCGCCGGCGATCTGATCCTGGAGCTCACCGAAAGCGTGCTGGCCGAGGACGCCACCCGAGGCACGCTCGAGGAGCTGCGGCGGCTGGGGGTCCAGATCGCGATCGACGACTTCGGCACCGGCTTCGCCGCCCTGCGCTACCTGCACCGCTTCCCGGTGGACTGGGTGAAGATCGACCGCTCGTTCCTCGACGACCTGGCCGCCGACGGGAGCGGTGCCCCCGTGGCGAGCGCCGTGGTGCACATGGCGGAGGCCTTCGGCCTGTCGATCACCGCCGAGGGCGTGGAGACCCCCGCCCAGGTCGCGGGGCTGCGCCGACTGGGCTGTGATCTCGCCCAGGGCTTCCTCTTCACCCGACCGGTCCCGGCGGAGGCCATGACCGAGCTCCTCGCCACACAGCCGTGGGCCGGGACCGACGTCGACGACCGGGTCTGACGTCGGGTCGGCGCCCGGGCGCTCCCAGTCAGCCGTGCGTCGGAGGGAGAGCGGGCAGCTGGAGCAACAGGGCCTGGAGCTGCAGGCGCTCGTTCGGGTTGCGCACGAGGCCCTCGGCGGTGGCCTGCACGGCGGCCAGGGCGTCCACGTAGGGCCCGGGGCGTTCGCTGGCGGCCATGGCGTCGCGGTAGCGACGGGCGAGCACCGCCAGACCGAAGCGCAGCTCGTCCACCCGATGCCGGCGCAGCTCACGCCGGTGCCGATCCTCGAGGGCCTTGCGACCCGACCCCCGCTCGCCGAGCTCCTTCACCCGGTCCTCGAGCTCGGCCGACTCCGCGGTCTGGCGGACCTTGAGCGGTTCGGCCGCCTCGTCGATCAGCACGAGCACCTCGTCGACCAGCCGGACCACGGTCGCTCCCGTGCCGTCGAGGTCGGCGGCCACGTCGAACCACGCCCGTCGACGCCGCACGAGCTGCGGGTCGGTGGCCAGCACCCGCGCCCGGCGCAGATCCCCGGCCGCCGCCAGCGCCGCCTCGTCGGCGACCTCGGGCGGCACCCCGTCGGCCGCCAACGCGGCCCGGACGGCCTCGGGCGGAACGGGTCCCAGCTCGACGCGCACGCACCGGGAGGCGATCGTCTCCAACTCCGGGGGCACCTCCTCGGCGAGCACCAGGAAGAACGTCCCCGCCGGCGCCTCCTCGATGGTCTTCAGCAGCTTCGGCGCCACGGTCGGGGCCACGAGGTGGAACTCGTCGAGGAGCAGCACCTTGCGGTCGCCCTCGACCGGGCTGCGCTGCGCCGCCCGCACGACGTCGTCGGCCTGTTCGGCGCTGATGGCGGCACCGACCCGTTCGGTCACGAGCAGGTCCGGGTGCTGCTCGGTCGACACGTGGCGGGCGTGACGATCCACGTCCTCGGCGGTGCACCCCGCGCTCAGCAGCGACGCCGCGAAGGCCCGGGCCAACGCCCGCTTGCCGCAGCCACGGGGACCCACCAACAGGTAGGCGTGCACCGGGTGCTCGACCGAGGCACGCAGCTCGGCGACGGCGCGCTCCTGGCCGATGACCCGAGCCCACAGCGCCTCGAGCTCGCCGGGCTCCTCGCTCGCCACCGCTGTGGTCACATCGTGAGTTGTAGCCGCTCGCGGACCACGACGCGCACCGACGCCGCCACCTCGTCGACCGGGCGCGCGCCGTCGATGACCACCCACGGCTCCGGTGCGGTGGCGGCGAGGGACCGGAACCCCTCGGCCACCCGCTCGTGGAAGTGGTCGCCCTCCGACTCGAAGCGGTCACGCTCGACGCCGAGTCGCGCTGCCGCGAGTGCGGTCGGCACATCGAGCAGCACGGTCAGGTCCGGCCACAGCCCCCCCGTGGCCCAGGCGGACAACGCCCGGACCTCCGCCACGGGCAGACCGCGCCCGGCACCCTGGTAGGCCATCGACGAGCCCACGTAGCGGTCCGTCACCACGTGGCGACCGGCCGCGAGAGCCGGTCGCACGACCTCCGCCACGTGCTGGGCCCGGTCGGCGGCCATCAACAGCGCCTCGGTGCGAGCGTCGAGCGCGCCCGTGTCGGGCGACAGGAGCAGGTCCCGGAGGCGCCGGCCGGCCGGGGTGTCACCGGGCTCGAAGGTCGCCACCGCGTCGATCGCCGCTGCCAGCAGGCGAGCCTGGGTGGACTTCCCGCACCCCTCACCACCTTCGAGCGCGATGAACACCGCGCTCATGAGGTCGACGGGGCGTTCGGTCCATCGGCTTCGCCCAGCGCGCGGTTCGTCGGGTGCTGGGCGACGGTGCGGTCCAGGTCGCGCAACCCGGCCCGGATCGAGTGCCGGGCCATGACCCCCGCCATGATGATGATGATCCCGGCCGTCCACAGGGTGAGGCGGACCCCGGGGACCTCGATCACGAAGGTGCCGACGCCGATCTCGCCCCCGACGAGGCTGTCCGAGATGCTGCCCAGGAAGGCCGCGAGCAGAGGCCCCAGGGTCAACGACACCAGCACGCAGAACCGCACGAGGGTGTTCAGCGCCGCGAAGACACGCCCCCGCAGCTCGTCGTCGACCTCGGACTGGAGGATGGAGAACCCCAGCACGTAGATGGGTCCGACCGAGACGCCCATCACGAACACGCACACCGCCGAGAAGGCCAGCCGACCGAACGAGGCGCCGAGGACCAGCGCGGTGCCGGCGACGAACAGCGAGGCGGTGAACACCTCGGTGGCGGGGAGCTTCTTCTGGAGGGCGGAGACACCCACCACCCCGAGGGCGACGCCGAAGCCCAGTGCCGTCGTGAACAGGCCGTATCCGGTGGCCCCCTCGCCCAGGACCTCGGTGGAGAACACGGCCCCGAGCGGGATCAGCATGCCGCCCCCGACGAGCCCGGTGGCGAGGCCCAGGTTCACCGCCCGGACCGTCGGGTTGATGAAGATGTAGTGCCAGCCCTCCTTCAGCTCGTGGAAGGTCTGACCCATGTCCACCCGTCGGCCGCCGCGCTCGCCACGGTGACGGGCGCGGCCGATGGGCAACCCCCACACGAGGTACGCGGCGAGCAGGAAGGTCAGCGCGTCGACGTAGAACGCCAGCGCCATCTGGCTCGTGCCGAAGAAGCTGAGGACGTCGAACCCGCCCAGCCAGGCCGAGAGGCCGGCGAGGGCGGCGAACAGGAGTTGGGCGACGGGCCAGGTCCCGTAGGCGGCGGCCAGCGAGAGCGAGTTGGCCGTGGTCAGGTGGTCCTGGGGCACCAGGTTGGGCACCGAGGCCTCCTTGGCCGGGGACCACAACAGGGTCAGGACCTCCAGCAGCAGGGAGAGCAGGACCAGGCCGAGCAGGTTGCGCACGAAGGGCAGCACGGCGACGACCGCGGCACGACCCAGGTCGCAGGTCACCATCACCTTCTTGCGGTCGAAGCGGTCGACCAGGACCCCGGCGACCGGCGCGAAGAAGAAGCCGGGGATGAGGCGGACGGAGATGACCAGGGAGATGGCGCCGGCGCTGGCGCTGGCGTTGCCCTCGTAGATGTCGGTCACCAGGAGCAGGATCGCCGAGAAGGCCAGCCAGTCGCCGGTCGCCGACACGACCTGGACGATCCACAGCCGGAAGAACTCGGCCGAGCCGAAGAGGCGGACGTGCCAGCCGGGCCGATCGGTCGACGTCGGCGGGAAGGTGGTCCCCGTGTCGTCGAGCGCCGGGTCCTCGACCGGGTGACCGGAGGGGAGCCCCGCCGCGACCTCGGCCGCCGCCGCGGCCGCCGCCTCGGCGGGGCCCATCCGACGCACGTTCCGGGGCGCGGCCACGGGCTCGGTCGGCGCCGGGTCGTCGTCCGGTCCTGCCGGATCAGGGTCGGGTGCCTGACGGCGGAAGGGCCCCACGTCAACAGACGTTAGAGCGCCATCCGGGGTGGACCTCGCCATCGCCCCTTCAGGCGTCGCCGGGCGGCACGGCCTTCTTCGCCGACCTACCGGCGGGCGCCTTCTTCGCCGCCGCCTTCTTGGCCGACGCCTTCTTGGCCGACCTCTTCGCCGCCGCCTTCTTGGCGGGCGCCTTCTTCGTCGCCGCCTTCTTGGCACCGCGCTTGCGCGTGACCGGGCCACGGCTTCGCCGGTCGGCCAGCAGCTCGGACCCCCGCTCCACCGTCAGGGTCTCGACCTCGTCACCCTTGCGCAGAGAGGCGTTGGTCTCACCATCCGTGACATAGGGGCCGAATCGACCGTCCTTGATCACCATGGGCCGGCCCGTCGAGGGGTCTTCGCCGAGCTCCCGCAGCGGCGCGGCCGTGGTCTGACCGCGCCGGCGCTTGGGCTCGGCCAGCACCTTGAGGCACTCCTCGAGGGTGATCGTGAAGAGCTGCTCCTCCGTCTCGAGGCTGCGGCTGTCGGAGCCCTTCTTGATGTAGGGGCCGTAGCGCCCGTTCTGGGCCGTGATCTCCGTGCCGTCGGCGGGGTCGACGCCCACGATCCGGGGCAGGGACAGCAACCGCAGGGCCTCCTCCAGCGTGACGGCCTCCGCCGACATGGTCTTGAACAACGACGCCGTCGGCGGCTTGACCTTGGAGCCCTCCTCCACCTCGCCGAGCTGCACATAGGGCCCGAATCGGCCCGCCCGGGCATACACGGTGCGGCCGGTCTCGGGATCGACGCCGACCTCCCGATCGCCCTTGGGAGCGGCGAGCAGCTCGAGGGCCCGCTCGACGGTGAGCTCGTCGGGCGGCAGGTCGTCGGGGATGCTGGCGGTGTCCTCGCCTCGGCTCAGGAACGGGCCGTACCGACCGGCGCGGGCTTCGACGAGCACCCCGTCGGGGTCCAGCCCGATGGGGATGGAGTTGACGGCACGGGCGTCGATGTCGTCGATGTCGTCCACCCGGGACCGCAGGCCCGCCTCGTCGCCGTGGCCCCAGTAGAAGCGGGCGAGCCACGGCACGGACTCCTGGTCCCCCCGGGCGATGGCGTCGAGGTCGTCCTCCAGCCGGGCGGTGAAGGCGTAGTCCACGACGTCATCGAACTTCTGCTCGAGCAGGTTGGTGACCGCGAAGGCGGTGAAGGACGGCACCAGCGCCGCGCCCTTCTTCCAGACGTAGCCCCGCTCCTGGATGGTCTGGATGATGCTGGCGTAGGTGGAGGGACGGCCGACGCCGAGCTCTTCGAGCCGCTTGACCAGCGAGGCCTCCGTGAACCGGGCCGGCGGTTGGGTCTGGTGGCCCTGTGGGGTGAGCTCCTCGGCCCGCAGCGGGTCGCCCTCCACCAGGGGTGGGAGCTGGCGCTCGGTGGCGTCGCCGTCGCTGCGCTCGTCGACGTCCTCGATGTAGACCAGCCGGAACCCCTGGTGGGTGATGATGGTGCCGCTGGTCGAGAACTCGGCGTCGCGCCCGGCGATCGTGGTGGCGCCGAGGCGCACGGTGACGGTCTCCCCCACGGCGTCGGTCATCTGCGAGGCGACGGTGCGCTTCCAGATGAGCTCGTACAGGCGGGCCTGATCCGAGTTGACCTCCCGGGCGACGGCCTCGGGCGAGCGGAAGGACTCACCGGCCGGCCGGATGGCCTCGTGTGCCTCCTGGGCGTTCTTGGTCTTGTTGGCGTAGCGCCGCGGCTCGTCGGGCAGGTACTGGCGTCCGTAGCGCTCGGCCACCACGGCTCGGGCGGCGCTCAGCGCCGTGTCCGACAGGGTGGTCGAGTCGGTGCGCATGTACGTGATGTAGCCGTTCTCGTACAGACCCTGCGCGGCTCGCATGGTGGCCGCCGAGGTGAATCGCAGCTTCCGACCCGCCTCCTGCTGGAGGGTGGACGTGGTGAAGGGTCGCGCCGGGCTGCGCTTGTAGGGCTTGCGCTCCACCGAGCGCACGGCGAAGGGCCGCGACGCGAGCTCGTCGGCCAGGGTCGTGGCGCCGACTTCGTCCAGCACCACCAGGTCGGGTCTGCTCACCTGGCCGCTCTCGTCGAAGTCGCGGCCGGTGGCCAGTCGACGGCTGTCGAGCGCCACCAGCGTGGCCGGGAAGGACCGGCCGCCATCGGACGCGAAGACACCCTCGATGTCCCAGTAGCCCGCGGCACGGAAGCGCATGCGCTCCCGCTCGCGCTCCACCACGAGGCGCACCCCGACGCTCTGCACCCGTCCCGCCGACAGGGCCGGGGCGATCTTGCGCCACAGCACGGGCGCCACCTCCCAGCCCACGAGGCGGTCGAGCAGACGGCGGGTCTCCTGGGCGTCCACGAGACGGCGATCGAGGTCGCGGGGGTTCTCGACCGCGTGGCGGATGGCTTCGGGGGTGATCTCGTGGAACACCATGCGCCGCACCGGCATGGACGACGGGGGATTCAGCACCTCGAGCAGGTGCCAGGCGATGGCCTCGCCCTCGCGATCCTCGTCCGTGGCGAGGTAGAGCTCGTCGACGCCCTTCAGCTCCCGGCGCAGGTCCCGGATGACGTCCTGCTTGCCGGGGGTGACCACGTAGACCGGTTTGAAGTCGTTCTCGACGTCCACACCCGTCACCCGCAGCCCGCGGGACGACTCGGGCGCCTCCTTGTTGTTGCGAGGCAGATCGCGGACGTGGCCGATGCTCGCCTTCACCACGGGAGCAGCCGCTGCGGTGGCCTTCTCGCCCCCGAAGAGCTCCGGGGCCTGGGCCAGGAACCCACCGATGGTGCGGGCCTTGGCGGGCGACTCGACGATGATCAGTGCCTTCGACATCGCCGGAAAGGTTTGAGGGCAGATCGCCGACTTGTCAATCCACCTTCGCCGTTCCCCCTACGTAGTAGGGGGAGATTTTTTCTGCCGTCCCGGATCTGCGAAGGTGTGAGCCGAACGCGGCGCTGCCCGACCGGGGCGCCGGTCACCCGTCGCACAAGGGGGAACACATGGACTTCGAGCTCAGCCCACGTGGACGGGAGCTGCGCGACAAGCTGCTCGACTTCATGGACAGCCACGTCCTGCCCGCCGAGCCGGTGTACGCGGCCCAGCTCGCCGAGGGCGGCCCGCACTCGCATCCGCCCGTGATCGAGGAGCTCAAGGCGGAGGCCCGCTCGCGGGGCCTGTGGAACCTCTTCATGCCCCACGCCACGCCGTGGACCGAAGGGGTGTCCAACGTCGACTACGCCCCCCTCGCCGAGATCATGGGCCGCAGCCCGTCGTTGGCCCCCGAGGCCATGAACTGCTCCGCGCCCGACACGGGCAACATGGAGGTCCTGGCCATGTTCGGCACGCCCGAACAACAGGAGCAGTGGCTCATGCCCCTGCTCGCGGGCGAGATCCGCTCGGCCTTCGCCATGACCGAGCCCGAGGTGGCATCCAGCGACGCCACCAACATCCGCACCTCGATCCGACGCGAGGGCGACGAGTACGTGATCAACGGCCGCAAGTGGTGGATCTCGGGCGCGGCCAGCTCGCGGTGTCGGATCCTCATCGTGATGGGCAAGACCGACCCCGACGGGCCCACCCACCGCCAGCAGTCGATGGTGCTGGTGCCCATCGACACGCCCGGAGTGACGGTCGTGCGCAACCTCCCGGTGTTCGGCTACACCGACCGGGAGGGCCACTGCGAGATCCTCTTCGAGGACGTCAGGGTGCCTGCCGGCAACCTGCTGGGCGAGGAGGGCGGCGGCTTCGCCATCGCCCAGGCCCGCCTCGGTCCGGGCCGCATCCACCACTGCATGCGATGCATCGGCGCCGCCGAACGGGCCCTCGGGCTCATGGCCAGGCGAGCCCGCTCGCGCGTGGCGTTCGGCAAGACCATCGCCGAGCAGGGTGTGGTGCAGAACTGGATCGCCGAGTCGCGCATCGAGATCGACCAGGCCCGGCTGCTCACCATGTACGCCGCCTGGCTCATGGACACCGCCGGGGTCAAGGGCGCCCGCACGGAGATCTCGGCCATCAAGGTGGTGGCACCCAGCGTGGCGCTGAAGGTGATCGACCGGGCCATCCAGACCCACGGCGGCGGCGGGGTCTCGGACGACTTCCCCCTGGCCGCCATGTACGCCGGCATCCGCACGCTGCGCCTGGCCGACGGGCCCGACGAGGTGCACAAGATGGTCATCGCACGCCGGGAGCTGCGCAAGCACGAGGGCGCCGATGGCGCTGCGGACCCGGGACCCACCTCCGGGGATCTGGGCGTGGCGCGCTGACCCGGCGCGTCGACACCGGGGGCGACCGGCTCAGACGAAGACGCGGATCTCGCCCTCCGACGCCTCCAGCACGGCGAACATGGCGACCTGCACGAGCTGGTGCAGGGCCACGAAGCGCTCCGCTTCCGGATCCGCGTCGTCGGCACCGGCCGGGGCGTGATCGCCGACCTCGGCCACGGGCACACCCCGTTCGAGCTGTTCGAGCTCTGCGTCCCAGTCGGTGGCCGCGGCCCGGACCTTCAGGCGCATGGCGGGCGCCTGGAGCAAGGCCCGCTGCAGGTCCTGGATGATGGCCACGACCACGTCGGTCGTGGTCAGCACGCCGGGCGTGGCCAACAGGCGCAGCGCCTGCAACTTGCGCATGGCCATGGCGGCGATCAGCGTCGGATCGCCCATCTCGACCACAGCGCTGTCGACATCGGTCAGGTCGAGCGTGACGTGGGACGGCACGGCGAACCACGACCGCAACAGGTCGAAGAGCCCCTCGGCGACCTCGTGCAGCGCCAGCAACTCGTCGGGCTTGGGCAGCGCGGGCCGGGGTTCGTCCATGCCCCCAGGTTGGTGGCCGGGACGGCACACCGCAACCGCCGCCCGGTACCCACCTGCCGCCTGCTGGGCAACCGGCCTGCCGGCCTGCTGGCCCACGCGGGCGGATCGGCGCCTGCCGAACGGGGTCGCTCAGTGGGCGGGTCCGGGCCGGAAGACGGTGAGCCGCACCGCGGTGCCGCCGTCGGTGGCTTCGATGCTGGTCTCGTCGGCGAGGCCCAGCATGAGCGGGAGCCCCAGCCCCCGCTCCCACTCGAGGCGGTCGGGATCCTCGGCGGCCGGAGCCGACTCGACCTCACCGGGATCGAACCCGCCGCCCCGGTCCAGCACCTCGACGTCGATGCGGTCGTCGCCCAGGTTGCACCGGATGAGGATGCGCTCGTCGCTGCCCAGGTGGGCGTGGGCCTCGATGGCGTTGGTCGTCGCCTCCGAGACGGCGATGCGCAGGTCCTCGATGCGCTCGTCACGCACGCGGGGCTGGATGGCGGCCGCTGCGGCCACCACCTGGCGCGCCAGCCCGAGGTAGTCCGCCCGGGCCGGGATCTCGAGCACGATCTCCCGGGTCACGCCCCCGCCTCGACCTCGCTCGTCGCCCCCGGCGCGGCACCCGGCGCGGCCTGCAGGGGTTCGACGAGCGCGGCCTCCAGGTCGCCGTAGAGCTCGAAGATCGTGTCCAGGCCGGTGAGCTCGAACACGCGCCGGACGTGGGGAGCAGCCACCACGACCCGGAGCACCCCGTCGGCGGCGCGCACACGGCGCAGCGCCCCCAGCAGCACACCCAGGCCGCTCGAGTCCAGGAAGTCGACGCCGCCGAAGTCGAGCACCACGCGGGGCGAACGCGACCTCACGACGGCAGCGATCGTGGACCGCAACCGCGGGGTCGATGCGAGATCGACGTCGCCGACCACCGAGACCACGGTCCACTCGCCGTGGGGTCGCACCTGGACGTCGAACAGCACCGTCTCGGCACCTCTGCGGGTCGAGGAGGGCGGGGGCGAGTGCCGTCGGCACCGACCGCCGTAGCCCACCGTACCGCGGCCACCCGCTCACGATCTCCACAGTCCCCACAGGGTTGTTCACAGCTGTGTAATTACGCCCCTGTGAAACGACCGGCGGGGCGGCGTACACTCGCTGCGCTCGCCCGCCCCGAAGCACGGCGGGCACGCGTGTCGGCCGCTGCGGCGGGGTGACACGGGCCGAGCACCCCAGGACCCTCCCATGGCGATGCCCTCCGAGCTGCCGTCCCTGCTCACCGGCTGGACCGGCGATTCCCGCGTCGTGCACGTGGAGCACCAACCGGCACGGCCCGCCCGCTACGGCGACCCGGTCGTGGCGGTGGATCCGGCGCTGCTCGAGCGCCTCGGCGTGGCCCGGCTCTGGACCCACCAGGCGCAGGCCATCGACCTGCTGCGCAACGACACGTCGGTGGCCATCGCCACCGGCACCGCGTCCGGCAAGTCGCTGTGCTACCAGATCCCCATCGCAGAGGCCGGCAACGGGGGTTCAAGGCCGGCCACGGCGCTGGCGGTGTTCCCCACCAAGGCCCTCGCCCAGGACCAGCTCCGCTCCTTCGCCGACCTGGCGGACCGCCGGGTGGTACCGGCCACCTACGACGGCGACACGCTCCCCGACGACCGATCGTGGGTACGGCACCACGCCAACGTGGTGCTCACCAATCCCGAGATGCTCCACTACGGCATCCTTCCTCACCACCACCGCTGGGCGACCTTCCTCAAGCGGCTGCGGTTCGTCGTCGTCGACGAGCTGCACCTGCTGCGTGGGGTCTTCGGCAGTCATGTCGCCCACGTGCTGAGACGCCTGCAACGGTTGTGCGGCCACTACGGCTCGGACCCGACCTTCGTGTTCACGTCGGCGACCATCGGCGAGCCCGGCCGGTTGGCCTCGGAGCTGTGCGGACGACCGGTGACCGAGATCACCGACGACGGCTCGCCCCGGGGGGAGCGCTGGTTCGTGTTGTGGAACGGCGACGCAGACGCCGACGGACGCCAGGAGTCGGCGAACCGCACCGCCGCGGCGCTGAGCGCCGACCTGGTTCGGGCCGGCCACCGCACCATCACCTTCTGTCGGAGCCGCAAGGCCACCGAGCTCGTGGCCGCCGACATGCGTCGTCGGTTGCCACGGGAGCTGACGGAGTCGGTGCGGGCCTACCGGGCCGGCTACCTGGCGACCGAGCGTCGGAGCCTCGAGGAGGCGCTGTTCGCCGGGGAGCTCCGTGGGGTGGTGGCCACGACCGCGCTCGAGCTGGGCGTGGACATCGGCGGCCTCGACGCCTGCGTCCTGAACGGGTTCCCCGGCACCATCGCCTCGCTGTGGCAGCAGGCGGGGCGGGCGGGTCGGGACGCGCAGGCTGCCGTGGCCGTGCTCGTGGCCGGCGACGACCAGCTCGACCAGTGGTACATGGCCCACCCGTGGGACCTCTTCGAGCGACCGGCGGAGCCCGCCGTCATCAACCCGACCAACCCCCACGTGCTGCTGCCCCACCTGGCCTGCGCCGCCCACGAGCTCCCGTTGCGACCCGAGGACGACCGATGGTGGGGCGACCACCTCGAGGAGGGGGTGCGGCGACTCGTGCTCGACGACCTGCTGGCGGTCCGGGCCCGCGACCGGCGACACGACGCCCCGGTCGCGGTGTGGACCGGGCGGGGGTGGCCCTCCGGTCTGATCGGGCTGCGCGGCGCGGCGGGTCGGGAGATCCGCATCGTCTCCGACGACGGCGACCTGATCGGCACCGTGGATCGGGCTCGGGCGACGAGCGTCGTGCATCCCGGGGCGGTGTACCTGCACCAGGGCGAGGCGTGGCGTGTCGAGGACCTCGACCTCGACGACCGCCTGGCCGTGGTCTCCCCGTGCGACGGCGGCGAGTACACCCAGCCCCGAAGCACCGCCGACATCGCCGTCCTCACCTGCGACACCGAGCGACCGGTCGGCAACGCACGGCTCTCGCTGGGCACCGTGCGCGTGACCACCCAGGTCGTCGGCTACCGCCGCTTCGACCGGTTCCGCAACACCCTGCTGGGAGTCGAGACCCTCGACCTGCCACCCTCGGAGTTGGTGACCCGGGCGGTGTGGTACACGATGGCCCCCGAGTTGCTGGCGGCCGCCGGGCTCGCACCGGCGGGGTGGCCGGCGGCGCTGCACGCCATGGAGCACGCCGCCATCGGCCTCCTCCCGCTGTTCACCATCTGCGACCGTTGGGACGTCGGGGGTGTGTCGACGGCGCGCCAGGCCGACACCGGGCTCCCCACCGTGTTCATCCACGACGGCCACCCCGGTGGGGCGGGCATCGCCGACCTGGCCTTCGCCGCGGCCGACCGTCACCTGCAGGCCACCCTCGACCTCGTCGCGGCCTGCCCGTGCGAGGACGGCTGCCCGTCGTGCGTCCAGTCGCCCAAGTGCGGCAACGGCAACGAGCCGCTCTCCAGGCAGGGCGCGGCCACGCTGCTGCGACACCTGTTGGGCACGTCGGTCAGCGCTCGACGCGCATCGTGACCGTCGCCTGCTGCGCCAGGTCGGGCAGCAGCACGCCGACGAGTGCCACGTCGGTGGCTGACCGGTAGCTGACGGTCACGGACACGCCGGTGCCGACCGCGCCGCGCGGACCCACCTGGACCGAGGTCCGGGCGGGATCGAGACCGCCACCGGCGAGCGCAGCGCGCGGTGCGGCGGCGGCATCGGAGCTCACCGCCGCCGCACGAGCGGCCTCGCGCGCCGCGTGCGTGACCAGGATGCGGTCCCGCACCAGCAGCCCGATCTGCACCACCCCGAGCAGCAGGAGGCACACGACGGGCAGGACGAGGACCGTCTCGACCGTCGCCTGACCCCGGTCCGCAGGGCGGTGGGTCACTTCGCCCGACCGATGATCTCGGACATCACCCAGTCGAACAGCTTGCCGATCCGATCGGTCTGGGTGGCCCAAGCCACGAGCAGCATGGCGATGGCGGCCGCGCCGAGCAGCACCAGCGCGTACTCGGCCGTGGCCTGACCGCGGTCGCCGCGCAGTCGGGCGTCGGGCAGGGCCCGGACGGTGAGCACCTCGATCAGGACGGCGACGCGCAGGAAGGGTTCTCGCACGGACATGGGAAGGCTCCTCGGGACACCGACCCGGGATCTCGCCCGGGTCGCAACGGGATCGCCGCGCGACGGGGCGCCGCGGGCGGGGACAGGCCGGACGGCAGTCCGGGAGGGGCGCCGATCAGGGCGCGAGTGCGACGAGCGAGCCCGCCACGAGTGGGACCACGGTGAGCAGGCCGAACGCCGGCAGGAAGCACAGGACCAAGGGGAACAGCACCCGCACGGGGGTACGGCGGGCGTCGGCCTCCGCGGATCTGCGCCGCTGGTCGCGCACCTCGAGGGCGACACGTTCCAGACCGGCCGAGATGGGCACCCCGTAGCGCTCGCTCGCCACGAGCGCATCCCGCAACGGACGACCCTCGTCGCCGAGGCCGTCCAGGGCGTCGAGCGCATCGACCAGGCGCTCCCCTCCGCCCACCCGGTCGAGGACCTCGCCCAGCACGTCCACCACCGGCCCCCGGGTGTTGCGGGTGACCGCCTCGAGCGCCAGGCGCACGTTGAGCCCGGCCGCAATCCCCAACGCCAGGAGATCGACGGCATCCGCGAGCCCGTCCACGACAGCGGCCCGGCGGCGACGAGCAGCCTGCGCGGCACGCAGAGCGGGCAGACACCAGACCAGACCGGCGCTCACCACCCCCAACAGCGGATGGAGCAGCCCGGTGGCAGCCCCGGCGACGACGGCCCCACCGAGGCGGAGGTCGGCCGACGGGTCGGCCGGGCGGTGGGCCCGGCTGCGCAGCGCAGCGCCCAACCCGCGGGTCAGCGCCTCCCCGGATGTGACGAGTCGGGACGGGCGGTCGTCGCCTGACCGGGCACGACGCAACACACCGCCGGAGTCGGCCGGGCGGGTCGTCCCCGGCGCCCTCGTCGGCCGCGATGCCGCGGCCACAGCGGCGGCCGCGCGTGCGACGTGGGGAGCACGGGCGACGCGTCGCCCCCGCAGCCCCGGCGCGGAAACGGACGCAACGACCAGGACGCCGACAGCAGCCACCGCGCCGGCGGCGTTCATCGGGGCACCGCCCGCGTCACGGCATCGACGGCCGGGCGGGTGAGCCGGGTCATCCACCACCAGCCGAGCGCGTCCAGGACCAGGGCCGACCCCAGACAACTCCAACCCAGTGGGGAGGCGAACAGGATCCCGGCGACCGATCCGCCGCCGCCGTCGGGCAACAGTCCGAAGGCCACGGGCGCGGCCACCACGACCAGCGCCGACAGGCGGGCCTGACTGGTGAGGGCGTCGCGCTCGCGGTCCACGGCGAGGCGATCGCGGATGGCGGCGGCCGCCCGATCGATGGTGGGCGCCGACGGACCTCCCACCTCGAGGCACAGGTGCAGCACCGCCACGGCGAACACCACCGAAGGAAGGGCGAGGTGGGCGGGCCACAGCTTCAGCGCGCTCGACAGCGAGCGGCCCGACGCTGCGGCGGCGGCGACGTCGGCCAGCGCGGTGTCGTGGGGCGGCGGCGCCACCAGCGCCACATCGGCGACGGCCTGGCGTATGGACCCACCGGCGCGCAGCGAGCGGGAGAGGGCGTCCAACACGTCGGGGACGGCGGCAGCCGCCTCGACCGCGCTGCGGTGGGACCGTGTCCGATGGCGTCCGGCGACCACGGCGAGGCCGACCACGATCCCGGCGGCAGCGGCCACCGGCTGGGCACCCCCAGCCGCCGCGACGACCACCGAGACCGCCGCGCCGAGGAGCAGGTCGTCGCGGTGTGGACGCCACCACGACGACCCGGACCACCCCTGCTGCGGGCGACCACCCGGGCGGACCACCGGTCGGCGAGGCAGCGCGACGACACGGGCCGTCACGCCGCGTCGTCGCAGGGTCACGACCGCTGCCACGACGGCCACCACGATCACCGCGCTCATGACCGGGTTCCAGTCGGAGCAGCGCCTCGCCGAGACGGTCGCACGAGCGAACCCACGGGCCCCTGCTCGTCGGCCACGACCTCTGTCATCGGGAGCTCGTGCGCGTCGAGGTCGGGACCGATCTCGTGGACGGCGACGACGCGGCGGGCGCCGTCACCTCGTCGGGCCACCTGCACCACGAGATCGACCGCAGCCACCAGCTGTTCGCGCACCGCCGCCAAGGGGAGCGCGACGTCGCTCATCAGCACCATCGTCTCCAGGCGGCGGAGGGCGTCGCGAGGGCTGTTGGCGTGACAGGTCGACAGCGAGCCCTCGTGCCCGGTGTTCATGGCCTGCAGCATGTCGAGGGCCTCACCACCCCGGACCTCACCCACGACGATGCGGTCAGGCCGCATGCGCAGCGCGCTGCGCACGAGGTCGCGGATCCGCGACTCCCCCGCGCCCTCGGCGTTGGGTGGCCGGGCCTCGAGCCGCACGACGTGCTCGAGCGGCAGGCGGAGCTCCGCCGCGTCCTCGATGGACACGACCCGCTCATCGCCGGGGATCGCCGACGCCAGGGCGTTCAGCAGGGTCGTCTTGCCGGACCCGGTGCCGCCGCTGACCACGATGTTGCGACGATCGACGACCGCTCGACGCAGCAGACCGACGACCTCCGGACCGCAGAAGTCGGCCAGACCGTGGGCCACCAGCGCGAAGCGCCGGATGGTGAGACACGGGCCGTCGACGGCGAGTGGGCGCACCACGGCGTGCACGCGTGAGCCGTCGGGTAGGCGGGCGTCGACGACCGGACTGGACCGGTCGACCCGCAGCCCGAGGGGGCCCACGATCCGTTCGATGAGGTGGAGCACCGTCGCCTCGTCGAGCAGCAGGGGCGCCCGCTCGAGGCGGCCCCGGCGTTCCACCCAGACCGACCCGCCACCGTTCACCATGATCTCGGTGACCGTCGGGTCGTCGGCGAGGGTCTGCAGCGGCCCGAGCCCCCGCAGCTCGGCCACCACCGCATCGACCACACGAGCCGTCAGGGTCGGCCCCGCCAGCGGGGCGACGTCACGGGTCAGCTCCTCGAGCACGGCACGCAAGGTCGGCTCGTCGGTCGGGAGGCCGCGATCGGTGTCGATCCGCTCGCACACCCGGTTCGCCACGGCCGCCACCGAGTCATCCGCGGGCGGGGCGACGGCGGCGAGCTCCAGGTGGGCGGCTCGCTCGGCGGGCACGGAACGGGTCGGGAGTGCCACGACGTCAGGCGGCGTTGCGGAGGGACCGGGCAAGGGCTCGGGGCAGCCTTGTGGCCAACAGGCCTGCGTCGACGGCCCGGGCGACGGCGGGGTCCTGGGCCACACAGGCGACCACGGGTACCCCGAGGACGTCCTGCACGTCACGGGCGTCGAGCGCCCGTCCCGGCTCTTCGACGAGCACGACGCCCGACGGTCGCAGGGGCAGTGCGACGGCCCGCCGCAGCGCCAGATAGCAGGCACGTACGACCAGCAGGGAGACGGACGCCGCTCCGGCCAGGGTGGCCGCAGGGTCGTCGAAGCCGTCGACGACGCCGCAGTCGACCACCACCTGGCGGGGGTCGGTGGCGAGGAGCCTGGCCAGCACGTCGATGCGCGCACCCGGCGCCAGCTCGCCGCCGCCACGTGGCAGCAGGGCGATCCCCTCGCACACCGCCAGCTCGAGCCGGCCCAGTGCGTCGACCGGTGCGTCCGGGCCCGCCCGGAGCCAGTCGCTCAGCCCCGGCCCCGACGGCTCGGCCAACCCGAGCACCGCCGGAGCGTCACCGGCGAGATCGACCAGCAACGCGCCGCCGCCGGTCTCGCGCCCGGACAGCAGCGCGAGTGTCGCGGCGACGACGGACGTCCCGCTCCCCCCTTTGGACGACCAGCAGGACACGAACATCGGGACCCTCCCCGGGGCACGGCGAACAGCGGCTCGGGGGGAAGATCAGGGGGAAGTGCGCACGACGGTAGACGCCCCGCCGGACGCGCACAAGGGGTGATCCCGGTCCGGCCGGCACACCGCAACCGGTTCCTGCGGCCGGGCGCACCAGGTCGGGCACCGTATGCTCGACGACGTGCAGGCCGCCTTCTTCGATCTGGACAAGACGGTCATCGCCAAGGCGTCGATGGTGGCGTTCGGCAAGCCGCTCTACGACGCCGGGATGATCAACCGCTGGCTCGTCCTGCGAGCCGTGTGGAGCCAGTTCGTCTTCCACAACCTGGGTGCCGACGAACGCCGCATGGCCAAGTTCCGCAAGTCGGCGTTGCGCGTCACGAGGGGCTGGGAGCAGGCGCGCATCAGCCAGCTCGTGCGCGAGACGCTCATCGACGTGATCGAGCCCATCGTCTACGACGAGGCCCTGGCACTCATCCGGGACCATCGAGCGGCGGGTCGACGCGTGTACCTCGTGTCGGCCTCACCGGAGGAGATCGTGGCGCCGCTGGCCCGCTACCTCGGGGTCGACGAGGCGATCGCCAGCAGGGCGTGCCTCGACGACGAGGGTCGCTACACCGGCGAGGTGGAGTTCTACTCCTACGGGCCGTTCAAGGCCGACGCCATCCGCGAGCAGGCCGAGATCCACGGCATCGACCTCGAGGCGTCGTTCGCGTACTCGGACTCCATCACCGATCTGCCCATGCTCGAGACCGTGGGGCACCCCGTGGTCGTCAACCCCGACCGGGACCTGGCTCGGGTGGCCCGGGAGCGGAGCTGGGAGGTCCGCCGCTTCCAACAGGCCGTGCCCCTGCGGGACCGGGCCGACATGCCGCCGCGGCGCCGGGTGCTCATCACCGCCGGCCTGCTGGGTGCAGCCGGCGTCGCCGGCGCGGTGTGGTGGGTGGTCGTGGCACGCCGCCCGGCCACACCGCCCCCGCCCTCCCCGGGGTGGGCAGGCGACTGGGCAGCGGCCCGCGCGCGTGCCCGCACCCTCGTGGGGCGCACCCAGGTGGTCACGGAAGGTTCCCGCCACCGCCGTCGGACAGCAGCAGGACCCGTCCGGGTCGGGAGGCGCGTGGGCCCGCCGACGTGGCGTCGGCGTCAGGAGACGGGGATCAGGCGTCCTGCAGCTTCTTCACCGCGAACGCAGCGAGGGCGAGAACGATCAGGAGCACGATGACCTTCTTCATGGGGTCGGACTCTAGCCAGGTCGGGCGGCCCTGTCCCCACGGCGCCTCGACGCACAGGCCCCGGTCGGACGCGGGTGCCCCGGGAGGGCGTCCCGGGGCACCGATGGCGGAGGTGGACGGGAATCGAACCCGCCGGACGGGGATCGCCCGTCCCACCCGCTTTGAAGGCGGGGGGCGCCACCAGGTCGCCGGACACCTCCGCCCGGCAATCTAGGACACCCACCGGCCGGCGACGCGGCGCCGCCCGAACCGCCCGGTCGTCCCGACGGCCTCAGACCGCGAGCAGATCCCGGGCGCCGGTGTCGCTCGAGGGGTGGCGCAGCTTCGACATGGCCCGGGCTTCGATCTGGCGGATCCGCTCCCGGGTGAGGTTGAAGTGCTCGCCCACCTCTTCGAGCGTACGGGGCTCGCCCCGGTCCAGTCCGAAGCGGAGCTTGAGGATCTCCCGCTCCCGCTCGTCGAGCGGGCTCAGGAGCCGGGTGATCTCCTCCGGTAGCAGCGCCGTGGCCGCCACCTCGAAGGGCGACTCGGCGGAGCGGTCCTCCACCACGTCGCCCAGCTCGGCGTCACCGTCCTCACGCAGAGGCTCCGACAGCGACAGCGGCTCGGCGGCGAAGCGGAGCGCTTCGGTGACCTTGTCCTCGGGCATCTCCACCTCGGCGGAGAGCTCGGCCAGCGTGGCAGGGCGCCCCAGCTTCAGCTCGAGGCGGGCCCGGGCCTTCTGCAGCCTGGCCAGGGTGTCCCCTGCGTGGACCGGCAGACGGATGGTCCGCCCCGTGTTGGCGATACCGCGGGTGATGGCCTGGCGGATCCACCACGTGGCGTAGGTGGAGAACTTGAAGCCCTTGCGCCAGTCGAACTTCTCGACGGCGTGCATCAGGCCCAGGTTGCCCTCCTGGATGAGGTCCAGCAGCGGCAGACCGGATGCCTGGTACTTCTTGGCGATCGACACCACGAGTCGCAGGTTGGACTGCACGAAGGTCCGCTCGGCATCCTCGCCCTCCTTGACCGCCTTGCGCAGCTCACGCTTGCGCGCCGGCGTCAGGTTCGTCGCGGCTTCGAGCTCGGCCCGGGCGGCGACCCCCTTCTCGATGAGCTGGGCGAGCCGGACCTCGTCGTCCTTGGTCAGCAGTGGGTACTGCCCGATGTCGGTCAGGTAGAGGCGGACGAGGTCTTCCTCATCTCGTTCCACGCGCTCTTTCGCCAAGATGCACCTCTGTCAGGGGTTGGGGCCGCTCGCATGCGCTGCGCCGGCAGGTGATCGGTTCGGGGTGCGAGGCACCCACCACCGATCGGCGGGGGTGTCGGGGCCGAGGGGGAGCCGAAGGGCGTCTCCTACGATACCGGTGCGGTCAAGATCGAAAACCTGCCCTGGCGCGGAATGATCACACTCTGCGTGGTCACTCCACTGTTCTTCGTGGTAGGCGGCGCGACACCGCGATGCGGCGCCGGACGTCTGTAGCCAGATATCGGTAGGCAAAGGCCCCGGCGCAAGGGCCGATCGGCAGGTTTTCCGCGAACCCGGCACTCACCCAGCGTGGCGAGCGGGGGTCGCAGGCCAGACGGGTTCGCTGGGGTCGGGACCGCCGGCCGCGACCAGCAGGGCCTCCAGCCGGACCTGGTGCTCCGCGGCGCGCCGGACGGTCTCTGGTGAGTCGAGCAGCCCCTGCAGCAGCCCCTCACCTTCGCGCCAGTCCTGCTGGTCGTCTCGGATCACGAACCCCAGTGCGCGGATGAGCGGTCCGTCGGCCACCGGGCTCGCCTCCTCCAGACGCCTGCTGCAGGCCGTGATGACGCGGGGCAGCAACACCCGGTACACGCCGACCAGCTTCTCGATCGTCTGGCCGGCATCGACCGCAGCGCCCACTGCGGCCACGCAGGCCTCGATCCCCCGGCTGGTGGGCACCGTGGCGCTGGCCGCGTCCACACCGGGCAGGGTCGGCAGCAGGCGATGGAGCAGCTCCGCGTGCCAGGCGTGGTGATGGGCGTGCTCCGCCAGGCGGAGCTTGACCTCGAGCTCGGGGATGTCGGCCACCCAACCACCCAGCACCTCGAACAGGCGCATCTCGATCCATCGCTGACCACCCAGCCACCGGGCGGACTCCTCGATGGCGGTCGTCGGGGCGACGGGGCGCAGCCCCGACGGCACCCTCACCGGATCGGGCGCTGTCGGTTCGACCATGGGACCCTTTCGTGCCGGACGGTGCGCGGAGGCGGATGTTACCGGCGCCGCTCCCACGGCGAACGCCCCGCGACGGCGGCGCCGACCGGCGTGTCAGCCCCGGTAGCCGTTGGTGATGGGCAGGCGTCGGTCCTTCCCGAACGCCTTGGTGGTGATGCGGACCCCCGGTGGCGCCTGGCGCCGCTTGTACTCCGAGAGGTCGATGAGGCGCGCGATGCGTTGCACGAGCTCGGGATCGTGACCC
>JALOLF010000266.1 GCA_025456085.1 Acidimicrobiales bacterium | reverse complement strand
AACACCTCCGTGTTCAGCGCGGGGCTGCCGTTCGGCACCGCCACGGTACGCGCCGACATCTGACCTCCACCCGCTTGGCGATCGGAGCGCCGCGATCGTTTCGAGGCCCCTGATGGGCCAAGGAACTGATGGCGGCGCTCCGATCACGTCTACTTCAGCAGGCGCGAGAGTCGGCGGTCGGCCAGTGGCTTCCCCCCTGTCTGGCACGTCGCGCAGTACTGCAGCGACGAGTCGGCAAACGACACCTCGCGGACGACGTCGCCGCACGCTGGACACTCCTCGCCCGTGCGCCCATGGACGCGCATGGCTGCCCGCTTGTCGTCCTTCAGCTCGGACGCCGGTAGTCCCATCGATCGTTCAACGGCGTCCCGCAGCGTCGACCCGATCGCAGCGAGGAGTCGACTGCGTCCATCGTCGTCGAGCCGCCCGGCTGCGGCGAACGGCGACAGCCGGGCAACGTGCAGGATCTCGTCGCTGTACGCGTTCCCGATTCCCGCGATCACCGACTGGTTGCGCAGCAGTCCCTTGAGCTGGGTCCGCGTGTGCTCGTCGAGGATCGCGTCGAGCCCGGCGCGATCCAGGGTCAACGGATCGGGGCCAAGCCGGGCGACGCCGGGCACCTCGGAGGCTTCCCGCACCACGTAGGCCGCGAGCTTCTTGGTCGTCCCGGCCTCCGTCAGGTCGAACCCAGACCCATCGTCGAGGTGCACGCGCAGCGAGATCGGTCCCTTGCCGGGCTTCAACGGCGTCTCCGGCAGCGACTCCCGCCAGCGGAGCCACCCGGCCCTGGCCAGGTGCACGACGAGATGCAGCCCATCGACGTCGAGGTCGAGGAACTTGCCGTGACGGTTGACTCCCGAGATGGTCAGGCCGCCGAGCGAGGTGACCGGTGGCTCGTAGGTCTTCAGCACCGCGATGCTGGCGACATCGACACCGGCCACGACGCGTCCGACCAGCCGCTCGCGGAGGAACCCGGCGAGCGCCTCGACCTCGGGCATCTCCGGCATGGGCTCCATTGTGGAGGGACGTTTGGCCTTGGAGGGCAAACCTACGGTACCGTAGGTTCTCAGATCATGAACGTACGCGACCTCGAGCCGGCTGACCGCGCCCGCCAGCTCCCACCGGTGATCCAAGGCGGCATGGGTGTTGGCGTCTCCAGCTGGCGCCTCGCCCGCCAGGTCGCGAACAACGGGGGCCTGGGCGTCATCAGCGGCGTCGCCTCCGACCTGCTGGTCGCCCGCTGGCTCCAGGACGGCGACCTCGAGGGTCACGTCAGAGCTGCCATGGCCGAGTACCCCGACCAGGACTACGTCGCGGCCACGCTCAAGCGATTCTTCCGCCCCGCCGGACGCGAGCCCGGTGCCCCCTTCCGTCCGATCCCCCGTCTCGACCACCACCAGCGGCTCGATGCTGTTCGCCTCGCGGTGCTCGGAGCCTTCGTCCAGGTGCGGATGGCCAAGCAAGGACACGACAACCCCGTCGGCATCAACCTGCTCGAAAAGATTCAGCTCTGGACGCCGGCGACCCTCTACGGGGCGATGCTCGCCGGTGTCGATGCCGTCCTGGTCGGGGCGGGTCTGCCGACGCACATCCCTCGCCTCCTCGACGACTACGCCAACGGTCGCCCAGTTTCGCTGCCGATCGACGTCGCCGGGTCGGAGTCCTCCGACGAGCTGGTCATCTCGCTCACCCCGCACGAGGTCGTTCCCCCGGCACCGCAGACACTGCCGCGTCCGGTCTTCCTCGCGATCATCTCCTCGCACATCCTCGGCGCGTACCTGGCGCGCGACGACAGCACGCGTCCTGACGGCTTCGTCGTCGAGGGCCCCACCGCCGGCGGACACAACGCTCCACCGCGGCGCATGGAGCTCGATGAGAGCGGCGAGCCGATCTACGGCGAGCGCGACGTCGTCGACCTCGACAAGCTGGCCAAGGTCGGGTTGCCGTACTGGCTCGCCGGCGGGCAGGCCTCGCCGAAGCACGTGGTGGCTGCTCGCGCCGCAGGCGCACAGGGGGTGCAGATCGGAACCGTGTTCGCGCTCTGTCACGAGTCCGGACTGTCCGAGCCACTGCGCACCGCGCTGCGCGTGTCGCTGGACGCCGGGACGGCTGAGGTGCGCACCGACCCCAGAGCCAGCCCGACGGGGTTCCCGTTCAAGGTCGTGCAGATGGCCGGCACCGTCGCTGACCCAGCCGTCTCGACCAAGCGCGAGCGCATCTGTGATCTCGGGTACCTGCGCACGCCTTACCGCCGCGACGACGGCACGATCGGTCAGCGCTGTCCGGCCGAACCCATCGACGCGTACGTGCGCAAGGGCGGAGTTGTCGAGGACACCGAAGGACGCAAGTGCCTCTGCAACGGGCTGATGTCGTCAGCCGGCGTCCCGCAGATTCGCCCTGACGGTGGCGCCGAACCTCCCCTGCTCACCCTCGGGCAGGACCTCGAGGCCGTGCACGCCCTGCTGGAGATGTTCCCCGACGGTTGGTCGGCCGCCGACGTGATGCAGTGGCTGCTCTCCGACCTCGATGCCTCCGGAGCCACCGGCTCGTCAGGCTGATCCGGCGCGGACCAACGAGAGAGCAACAGCCTCCTCGTAGAGCTCATCGCGCACATCCGGATGAGCGGCGTGGTCGATCAGGTTCAGCGCCTGTTCCTGCTGCGAGTAGCCCCAGATGGGCGCAACACCGTTCTCGGTCACGACGGCGCTGTGCTGGAACGACGTCACCGGCTCA
>JALOLF010000169.1 GCA_025456085.1 Acidimicrobiales bacterium | reverse complement strand
CGACAAGGGTGCCCGCGTTGAAGTACGGCGCCCGGGGGTCGACGCCCACTGACGAGAAAGGGAGATGCGGCGGAGCGCCGATCCACGGCTTCTTGGCTTCTCGGACGGCGCCGAGCGCGCCGTCGCCCAGCTCGATCCGGAACGCCGCGTCGAGCGGTCGGCGCACGACCATGTCGGCATCGAGGTAGACCAGCCGCTCCACCTCGCTCGGAACCAGTCGGTCGAGCAGCAGGCGGAACAGCGTGGGGCGCTTGAGAAACTCCGGGAGCACCACTCCCGTCGTGTCGAGGCGGGCAGCGTCGAGCCACACGAGCTGCTGGTCCGGCCCCGCCGCCGACGAGACACGTGTCCGGTCGGCATCGGAGAAGCCCTCGTGTGCGATCAACACCCCGTGCGGCGAGGTCTGGCTCCGCCTGAGACTGGCGATCAGCGCCGCGAGTTGCATCGAGAACGCCACGTCAGCGGCGACGAAGACACTCAGCACGTCAGTCCCGACATCACGCACCTCACTCTCGAACCCGACAAGTATGTGCTCCTGATCCCATCGCCCGCACGGTGGTAGGTTGCGCCCTCCGCACGACGACCCACCTGGGCCACCACATGCGCCTTCTCTCTCGATTGAACGTCGTCGGCGACACCCCGGGACGTGAAGACGCCCGGTTGTGGGCTGCGACGGCGATGGCCAAGGTGCGGGCCAACCGGCGCGCCTCCCGCCTTTTGCGGCTTGCCGAGCCTGCGTCCCTGTTCGGCCTCTACAAGCAGGCCGAGATCTGGACCCCAAACGCGGCAACGTTCGTCGAGACCGTGACGGGGCGAGCCGTCGACCCGGCGTGGGAGGTGGAGTACGAGCATGCCGAACAGACCGTGAACGAGCGCATCACCGAGTTCAGCCACCGATTTCCGACCTTCTACGCCGTCGAGGACGAGTCCCGGCGGGCGCTCTACTTCCTGACGCGGGCGATCCGGCCTGAGCGACTCCTCGAGATCGGCGTCGCCGACGGCGTGTCGACCTGCTACCTCCTCGCAGCGCTGGAAGCCAACGGCAGCGGGACCCTCGTGAGCATCGACGTCGACCCAGGCGCCGGCGGACTGGTCGTGTCGGACGCTCGGTGGCAGCTCCGCATCATCGACGGGACGAGATCGCGTGACGAGCTCCGGGCCATCTCCCGATCGCTCGAACCGCTCGACCTGGTGTTCCACGATGCCCGCCACGACTACGAAGGGCAGTACGGCGACTTCCTGGCCTTCGAGCCTTCGCTGGGCCCCGAAGCGACCGTGCTGTGCGACGACGCCGAGTCCTCCCACGCCTTCACCGACTTCGCCGGTCGCCAGCATGCCCCGTACTCGATCCTCTTCGACCACCGAAAGGCGCTCGGTGGGTTCCAGCGCGGGGAGTGACAGGGGCGATCACCCACGTCCCCATATTCGACGCTCCCCGTCGTCGACCGGCGACCACGTGGAGCGGTCGAACCACTCCCGCACACCCGAGGCCGGCGAGGTGAACAGCGCCACGTAGAGGAGCCGTTCACCATCCTGCACGAATCCGCCGTTGTGCAGCCCGGTCGTGTCGGCGAACAGCACCGTGCCGCGAGGGCCGGTCATCTCCCACCAGCTCTCACCGCCGATAGCTAAGGCGACCTGCGCGTCTGTTGACCGCGCCACCCCGTCCTCATCGAAGGTGGCCACCTCGGGATGGAAGTTGCCCCAGCGGTGGGTGCCCGGCACGTAGTGGAACGGCCCCGACCCCCCGTCCACGTCGTCGAGGTAGACGAACGCCTTGACGATGGCGAGGTCTTCGCGGTCTCGGTGCCACAGCTGCGAGGCGTGCGGTTCGCCCTCGGCCCGAAAGGCCCGCCATACGTTGTAGTAGCGGATCTGGGTTGTCATGCGGTAGTAGGCGTCGGCCACCGGCCTCAGAGCGAGTGCCAAGCGGGCGTAGGAGCTGGTCGTGTCGAGTAGCGGCTCGGCGCCGAGCACCGGGTGGATGAAGTCCTTCTCGTTGTGCGAGCTCGCCGACGACCGACGGACCGCCTCGATGAGGTCCGCGTCACGCGCCTCGGCGTCGGCCACGTCCGCGGCCACCTCCTCGAAGAGGGCGTCCGAACCGAGCAGCTCGACCACCGACGTGCGGGCTACCCCGTCACGACGCAGGTCTGCCACGAGGCGCCGCTGAAGGGGCGTCTGCGACACCGGTTGACGCAGATAGCCGAGCGACGCTCGACGGTTGAGCCCGTAGCGCCATACCGGTTCCGCGGTGCGGAGTCGCTTCTTGATGTCCGACACGGACGTGGGCCCCACGGGCTGCCCCCTCACAGACGAAGCCGAGATGGTAGATCGTGCCTTGGGCGCCCGATCACCGCCGCCGGACAGCACGACGAGCTGGTCGGCCACTCGCTGCGCGCTCTTCCCGTCGAGCGTGTCGCCGAACATCGTCGTGAGCAGCGCTGCCCTCGCGTCGCTCGCCCGCCGCGGGTCGTCGAGTGCGTCGGCCAGGGCGGCGCCGAGCGCGTCCGGTCGGGTCACCAGGTCGAGCGCGCCGCTGGCCACGATCGGGCGGTAGTGGTCGAAGCGGTAGTAGCGGGCGTAGTCGATCTCACCCGTCGTCACGCCCGGCGGGTTGTAGCCGAGGTTGATCACCGGCTTGTCGAACATGCACAGCTCGAGCGTCACGGTGGACGCCACGTTCACGCCTGCCGCGCAGTGCTCCAGCAGGCCGGTCCACAGCACCGCGTCGTCCTCGAGCGGCGTCAGCCACCGCTGGTCCCAGATCGGGTCGCTGAACACGATGTCGGACCGTCGAGTCCGCAGATCGTCGAAACGACTCGTGCGATCCTTGGCGTAAACCCTCACCACGAGTTGCGGGGGACCGTGTTCGACCAGCTCTGCGAGCTCGTCGGCGAGTTGCTCGACGAGGGCCGGTTCGCCAGGCATGTGGTTGGGCATTCCCGTCGTGTACAGCACGAAGGGCCGCTGCGGGTCGAGGCCGACCAGATGGCACAGCTCGGCGCGGCTGTAACGGCGGTCGGTGCGGAAGTGCCGGTCGAACTGGGGCGTGCCCGTGACGTGCACCTGGGACGGCGCGAGGTTCGGGTAGATGCGTCGCAGGTCGGCGCCGATCTGCTCGTTCCATACCAGGAACTCGTCTGGGAGGGGGTGGATCCGACCCTGAGAGGTGAGGTTGTCCCACGAGAAGCAGAACGTCGCGGTGGGGATCCGCAGCGCCGCAGCCGCCTCCAAGAAAGGCATGGCGGGACGGCCGTGCACCTGCGAGGCCGAGAACAGCAGCGTCGGTCGCAGCTCCGCGAGCCGGCGGGCCGCGCCGCGCACGGCCTCGCCGCGCACGGCGAGCCTCGTCTCGGCACGGGCCAACGCTCGCAGCGTCGAGTCGTTCGCCAGCGGCACTGCAGCAACCTTCTTGCCCTGACGGACGGCACGTCGACGCAGCCCCGCGTTCCCGGCCTCGACGTCGCGACGACGCCACCGCTCCTGCGCGGCCTCGGACCACAGTCGGCGGCCGTGACCCAGTTCGAGCAGCTCCTGCAGCACGCGGGCCGGCCCGGGGAGCAGAGCGTCGTCGATCTCGATGACCCGCGGATAGCGCCGCTCCAGGTCGTGCCATACGTCGTCATTCGGGCGCACGCTGAGAACGGTGAGCTGGACCTCGGCTGCCACCAGGTCGAGGGCGTCGCTCTGCACGAAGTTGCGGATCGCTTCCCCACGCGGCAGGAGCGCGACGACGTGGGGTTCGGGCCGGTCGCTCACCGTCGCGCGGCCGCTGCACGCAAGGCGGCGCTGTCGGTCGAGAAGCCCTGGATCGCCTCGGCCAGGCGCGCTCCCGCCTTGCCGTCAACCTCGCCGCACACCCACTCGACCGCCCGGGCACGGCCGGCACGGTGCAGCGCCGGGTCGTCGAGATAGGTACGAACCCCGAGCACCAGGTCGTCGAAGTCCTCGGCCAGCCACACACCACCCGAACGGGCGATGGGCGACCAGTGGCTCCACACCGCGTTGAGATCTCGGATCAGGCCAGCCTGAGGGCGCCCGGGGGCCGGGTCGAAGGCCAGGCTCACCACCGGGCGGTCGAAAATGGCGGCGTCGATGGTGACGGTGGAGGCCAGGTTCACCACCACATCGGCGTGGCGGAACGTGTTGACCCACTCGACGATGTCGTCGCCGGACTGGGCCCGGTCGGCGACCGCCTTACCCGGCTCGCCGGTGCGCTGCACTACCACGTCGGGCCCGAAGCCTCCGAAGAGCCGCTCGAGGTCGTCGCTGTCGTGGATCGGGTGCGGCCGGATCAGCACCTGCACGTCGCCAAGCTCACCCCGGGCGACACGCACGGCGAAGTCCTGTGCGCCGTAGTGCTCGGCCAGGAAGTTGGGTGAGCCGAGGGCGTAGACCACGACGGGCCTCGACGGGTCGAGCCCGAGCGCGGGCCAGAACTCGGCGCGGCTGCGCTCAACGATGGGGTCGAGGAAGGCGTCGAACTGCGGTGCGCCCACCACCCGGATCGGCTTCGTCGCGGCGTGCGGGTAGTAGCGGAGCAGCTCGGATCGGGCCTGCTCGGACCACACGACGTAGCCATCGTGGTCGAACAGCATGCGGCTCTTGGTGGTGATGTTGTCCCACGAGGGCACGAAGGCGACGCTCGGGATGCCGAGACGACGACCCGACGCGACCACACCCGGCTCGATGGCCCAGAACGGGTTGGTCGACACGACCACCGACGGCTGCAGCGCAGCGAGCCGGTCGGTCGCCTCCGGGCTGCGGTCGAACGCCTCGAGCAGCCGCCAGGCGCGCCGCTCGACGGCGCTTTCGAGCCCCACCTTGCCCGCCAGCCAGCCCGGGTAGCGCATGGCCCGGGTGTGCCAGCCGAAAGATCGCTCCAGGCGACCGTGGCGGTTCATGCTCTCCCGACTGGGTGGACGGAGCTTCGTGTCCCACGCGAACTCGTTCATCCGCCGTACGAGGTTGTGAGGCTTCGCAGGGAACTCGCTCACGCCGGGCATGGGTTCGACACACAGACCTGACCCCGCCCAGGCCTGCCTGCCCTGACCGTCCGTGCAGGAGGTGGCCCAGAACACCCCGACCCCGTCGTCGAAGGCGGATCGAAACGACGAATGCAGGAGCATCCGGTCGGTCAGCAGCGACGACGACAGCGTCAGCGCGCCGGAGAAACTGATCTTCGTCATGAACCAGTCGGCGATCCCGTGCGGGGGCGGAGCCCTCGCTCGTTCATCTGCGCCGAGAGCGGGATCGGCATCCGGTCAAGGATAGTCGAATCCCCCCGACACGCCGGCTGCGCCATGGCCGGGGATCCTGCGACAACCCGACTCCGCCCACCGGTCGACCGGGGTTCAGCACGTAGTATCCCCTCGCACAGAATCGAGGTGGATCTTGGCAGCATCGAGACGCCGCCAGGCACGACAACTTGCGCAACAGGGTTGGCGTCTCACCCGGGACCCCGCTCACCGCCGGCGAGTTCTCGACCTCGTGCAGACCCACGTCAACGCTGCGGACCAGACCCGCCAGGCCGCCACCTCGCGGTCCCGCCCCGCCCCGTGGCTCGAAGGTCGCCGGCTCTACTTCATCGGCGGGTGCGAGCTCACCTATGTCAAGGAGTACTTCGAGGCCCGGGGAGCAGTGACGTACCACACGTTCGATCACCAGCGACCGAGCGACCCCTTCACGGAGACCGCGGATCCAGACTCCCCCCTCTGGGCCTTCGCGCCCGATTACGTCGTGCTTGCACAGGTGCAGGTGGCGAGCGGGCTCTTTCACCGCCTGCAATGGGCCGGCCCATCGCTCGACCGGTCCGAGCAGGAAGCGGATCTCGACGCCATCGTCGGCTCCTTTGGCGTGGCCGCAGACGCCGTGCACGCCCGCCTCGCCGTGCCCGTCGTGCTCATGACCCACCCGATCGTGCACCGCCCAACCTACGGTCTGCTCGAGCAACGCTCCCTGGGCGAGACGCTGTCGCTCGCCGAACTCATCCGCCGCTACGAGCTCGCTGTGTACGACATGGCACGCGAGCGCGACGACACCTACGTGCTCGACTTGGGCCTCGCTCTCGCCGACGACGGCGTTGCCAGCGGGCTGCGTGGCGCGACCGAACTCCTCGGTGAACACCTGACGCGCGAGGGTGGCGCTGCCGTGGCCGCTCGCCTGGAGCGCCTGCTGTGGGCGCTCGACGGGAGGAGCCGCAAGATCAAGTGCGCC
Source organism: Acidimicrobiales bacterium (assembly GCA_025456085.1). GTDB lineage: Bacteria > Actinomycetota > Acidimicrobiia > Acidimicrobiales > Acidimicrobilacustridaceae > JALOLF01. Next base: position 6,248 of record JALOLF010000169.1, on the reverse strand, counting down.
GTGTTCGACCTCGACAACACCCTGTGGAGCGGGGTGCTGCGCGAGGACGGCGTCGAAGGCGTACAGGTGCGCACGGTCACCCTACGGGCCATGAAGTACCTGGCCGCCCGGGGCGTGCTGCTCGCCCTCTGCTCCAAGAACGACCCGGTGGAGGCCGAGCTCCTGCCCGGGCTGCTCGGCGCTGATCTCCACGGCGCCATCGTGTCGGCGGTCTTGAGCTGGGATCCGAAGTCGCAGGGACTGCGTCAGATCGCCGAGGAGCTCAACATCGGTCTCGATTCTCTGGCGTTCTTCGACGACAATCCCCGCGAGCGGGCCGAGGTCGAGATGAACGCACCCGAGGTGCTGGTGCTGAGCGACGCCGACATCCTCTCCAGCCTCACGATGCCCGAGTTCGAGCCGGGACCCACCATCACCGGTGAGGCGCAGCGGCGGGCCGAGCAATACCGCGAACAGGCTGCCCGCAAGCGGGCCGAGCGATCGTTGGCTGGCGGCGACCATGACCAGGCCGATGCCTTCCTACACTCACTTGAACTCCGCCTCGAGCTCCGTCCCGTCCAGCCCGCGGAGCTCGCAAGGGTCGCCGAGTTGCTCGAACGCACGAACCAGCTCAACGCCACGACCCGCCGGACCTCCTTCGCCGAGCTGCGCGCTGCGATCGACCGCGGCGAGGTGGCCGTCCACATCGCCAATCTCGAGGATCGCTTCGGCGACTACGGGCTCATCGGCGCTGCGGTCGTACGCCTCGACGGCGAGTGGCTCGACCTCGAGGAATTCGCCCTGAGCTGTCGCGCCATGGGGAGAGGTGTCGAGCAGGCCATGTCGCGCTACCTCGTGGAGCAGCTACCCGACGGTGCTGGCGGTTTGCGCCTGGAGTTCCGGGAGACACCCCGCAACGGCCAGCTGCGCAAGATCCTCGGCGAAATCGGTTTCGTCGGCCGGCCGAGCGGAGAGGCCGAGGAGCTCACCCTCGACTGGCGGTCCTCTGTCGCCGTACCGAACTGGCTCAGCATCGACCCCACACCGACGCGAACCCCACTGCCAGGACTGGGTGAGGGACTGACGGTTGGGCTCGGTAAAGACTTCGGCGAGGGGATGCCCCCGTAGCCGGAGCGATTCGCCTACGGCACTGCAATCCGGTCAGCTTCAGCAGGCCGCCCACCACTCGCCGCTACGTACCGCTCGACTCGCCCCGCCACGTCTGCACCGACAGGGGTTTCCCGCATGTGGGCCCCGATTTCGCCTGCCGCTGGCGATTGCACGGACAACGCCGCCTCATAGAAGGGTGCCCATTCCTCGGGTCGCGTTGGCCCGAAGCCCTGCTGGTCAATCGGTTCGAGCAGACGGAGGGCAGCGTCGTAATCACCCCGCTGTGTCGCGAGATCTGCTGCCTGGAAGTAGTAGCACCACGAATGAGGAAGCGCCCCACCAAGGACGGCGGGCAGATCCCGGTCAGCGGCGTCGGATTCGCCGATGACATCCTGTGGATCGACAGAGACGTAGGGTGCCAGTGCCCGGCCCTCGACCCAGTAGTCACGTGCCCGATCCACAAGGCGCAGACACCCTTCGTCCGGTAGAACCACGCCGAGCACCCGATCCGGGTCGCCTTCGAAGTAAATGCCGCGCACACCAGCGCCCCAGCCGTCGGGAACCTCCTCCCGAACGTCCTCGAACTGGAAGGCCCAGGTGTTTGCACCACTCATGGGGTCGACCTCGGGCCAGAGCGCCAAGTTGGCCGCCGCTGAGACCGAGTCATCGATCCAGTACGGCCGGTCCGGATGAGCCAGCAGGATCGAGGTCCCGGGTTCGAGCCCCTCAGCCCGCCACGACAATTCGCCGGCGAAGCGTCGTTGGTCAGACCAGTCGTCTGAGAAGTCGAGCATCATCACCACCTGGAAGCAGGCAGCAGTTCCGACGAGGAGCCCGACAACGACCGATCTGGCCTTCGATGACCTCACCACGGTGGGGAGTCCCGCGCCCAAGGCCAGCGCTACGCCAACTGAAGACGCAAGCGTGTACCGATCGGCATTCGACTGCAACTCCACCTGACGCCCGACGAGCCATGCGGGAACGAAGCCCAGCGCCGCAACGCCTGTCGCTGCGAGGATGAGCACCGAACGGTCGCCCGACTCCGCCGGTCGTCGGGAGTCGTCCGAGACTGCCCCAGCCGACAACGAGGCTCGGAGCGAAGAGAGCGATCCATCGCTCGAAGGCTTCAGGGGGCGTCGTCTGAAACCACGCGCCGATACTCGACTCGACCGGATCCGTCACAAGTGAGGATGCGAGAGACTTGAACGACCCGACCGGTTCCTCGATGAACCGTGACAAGGATCGCGCGTCTGCGTCGGCCCTTTCGGGGTCGAGTGCCAACATGCGCCAGAGCAGGTACGGAACGTAGATCAGCCCGTACGGGAGCCACGCCTTCGACACCACGCTGATGTTTGCCCTGTTGAGCGAGAGGTGCCGGTCGTCACGTCGAGCTCCGAGCAACACCAGGAAGCCCGCGAGTCTCAGCACCTCGAGGACGAGGAAGTACTCGGTCACGAGCGAGCCGAGAAGAAGCACGATCGCAGCAGCCACCCACAGTGCTCGACGCGACGGGGACCGCGCCGCCTGGAGGCTGCAGATGATCGACCACATCAGACACGCGAGGGGAAAGAAGGCTCCGAGCCCATAGGTGAGCGCCACCGCTTGCTGCGAGAACCCGGGATAGACGAAGAACAGCAGGCTCGCGGTCAAAGCCTCGAACTCCAGCTTCGGCCAAACGGTGCGAACGTAGGCCCAAACACCGAGCGCGGCGAGAAGCCGTAGAGCGATGCTCATGATCTGCACCAGGAGTGGGTCCGAGGGAACGACGCTGAAGAACCCCTCGTACAGCAGACCGAGAAGTGGTCGATCGTCTGCGAAGAGCTCGCGCAAGCCCGCAGGTCCGACGGATTCCGCGGTCCAGACCGAAGCCCAGTCGTCCCAGTAGAAACCGAGGCGGCTGATGAGGACCAGGTAGATCAGCGACAGCACGCTCAGCGCTGCAAAAGGAACAGACCACGGATGTTCTCGGGCCCATCGCATGTGGGTCACCTCGCCTCCCTCTTCACGGGTGGCTTCGGACGCCACGCCAACGGCCACGTGTCCCTCACCTCATGCCCGGGTACAGCCCAGGAAGGTGTCGCAGACACGATCGATGACGTCAGCCTCGATGCCGTTGAAGAACGGAAGGCGCAGAAGGCGGCCGCTGATCGCCTCCGTCACCGGGCAGGCCGTCGGGGTGGCCATGAACGCCTGCGCCTTAGGGGCGGCGTGCAGCGGGACATAGTGGAACGTCGCGAGAATCCCCTCCTGGTTGAGCCCGCGCAGGGCCCGGTCTCGCAACTCGCGGTCTGGGAGGAGCACGTAGAACATGTGGTACGCCGGTCCCCGGCCTTGAGGGACCCGCATGATCTCGAAATCGGCGCCCGCGTGCGGCTCGAGGTTCGATCGGTAACGCTCGAACACGGCACGGCGCTTGGCGAGGATCGTGTCACGCGCTTCCAACTGACCGAGAAGGTAGGCAGCGAGAAGGTCGGCCATGCCGAAGGAGGAGCCGGTGTCGGTCCACGTGTACTTGTCGACCTGGCCGTTGAGGAACGCGCGTCGGTTCGTCCCCTTGTCGAAGAGGACGTGCGCTCTCTCGACGTCTCCGCCGTGGTTGAGGACGAGCGCGCCGCCTTCTCCGCACACGAAGTTCTTGGTCTCGTGGAAGCTGAGCGTCGAGAACCGCCCGAAGGCGCCCAGGGGCTTGCCTCGGTACGAGCCGAACAGCCCGTGCGCGTTGTCCTCGATCAGCGACACACGGTCGTAGCCCTCCACGACCCGCAGGAGCTCGTCCATCTGACATCCGATGCCCGCGTAATGAACCGGCACGACCGCGCGCACACGGTCGTCGAGGAGCTCCGCGACGTGGCTCGGGTCGAGGCCGAGCGTTTCCGGCTCGATGTCGGCGAACACGAGCCGAGCCCCCTCGCGGGCGAACGCGAGCGCAGTCGTCACGAAGGTGAAGGAAGGGACGATGACCGTGTCACCCGGTTGAAGGTCGAGCAGCATGCCTGCGAGCTCGAGAGCAGCGGTGCACGACGTGGTGAGCAGGACGTCGCTGGCGCCGATGTGCTCCCGCAGCAACTCCGCAACGCGCCGAGCGAACGGTCCCTTCGCAGAGCTGTGGCCTCCCTCCACGGCCTGCCGCAGGTACGTCAGCTCGGCACCCTCGATGGAAGGGCGGTTGAACGGCACCTTGTCATGGGTGCCCGTCCGTGCCGATTGCGTTGCGCCGATAGTGTGCTGAATCTCCACCAAGAACCCCACACTGTAGCCGCAGGGAGAAGCAGCACTTCTCGATGACATCCCTCAGCGTCGTCGTCCCCGTCTTCAACTCGGATCGCTCGCTTGTCGAGCTCGCCGACCGTCTCCATGCCTGCCTTCCGGGTGTAGTGGACTCGTTCGAGATCGTCTTCGTCAACGATGGCGGAGCACCCTCCAGTTGGGTGGCCATCCGGGACCTGACCACTCGGTACACCAACGTGACGGGGATCGCGTTGAGCCGGAACTACGGCCAGCACAACGCACTCTTGGCCGGCATCCGCGCCGCGTCGGGGGACGTCATCGCCACCATGGACGACGACCTGCAGCACCCACCGGAGGTGCTACCCGACCTGCTTGCGGCGCTCACCGACGACGTCGACCTCGTCTACGGGCACCCCGTCGAAGAGAACCACGAGTGGTGGCGCAATGCGTCGTCGCGGCTCACCAAGGCCGCGATGGCCGCATCCCTCGGACCTGACGTCGCGGAGAAGGCCGGGGCCTTCCGAGTGTTCCGGTCACGGCTCCGGGCGGCGTTCGCGGACACCACCGACCCGTTCGTGTCGATCGACGTCCTGCTCTCGTGGGCGACGAACCGGGTGGCGGCCGTCCCGGTCCCGCTCGTGGAGCGTCCGTACGGGAGGTCGAACTACTCGTTCCGGAAGCTCGTCCGCCATGCCGCCAACATGGTCACCGGCTACAGCACCACCCCAGTGCGGTTCGGGACGGATCTGGGATTCGGGTTCTCCTTCCTCGGTGTCGCCATCCTGGTCGTCGTCCTCGCCAACTACCTGATCCACGGTGCGGCGGTGCCGGGTTTCGCCTTCCTGGCATCGCTGATCGCCGTCATGTCCGGTGCGCAGCTCTTCGCGCTCGGCGTGCTCGGTGAGTACCTCGGCCGCATCCACTTCCGGACCATGCGAAAGCCGCCCTACGCCATCCGCTCGACCGTCCGTTCGTCAGCGATACGCGACCCTTCAGAGACCATTCAAGACCTCCCCTGCCCACAACTCCCTCCGGATGAGGTGGACCGTCTGTAGGGCCAACTCGAATCGGTACCCCAGGTTCACCCAGGCTCGTATGACCGCCACGTTGTGGATCTGCGTCGACACATGGATCTGCCGACAACCAGCGTCGGCAAGGCCCGCTTCTGCCCGCCGCAGCAGTTCCTGGTACACGCCTCGCCCTCTGAACGACTCCTCCACACCGGCCAGCACGACTTCGCCTGGTTCCTCCACAAGGAGCGTGGCGAGACCGGCGAGTTCGTGATCCTCGCTGCTCTCCAGCAGGAGGGTCTCTCTGCCTGGTGTGGCGATGAAACCTGCTGCCCACTCGCAGTAGCCCTCGAGCGCCGCAAGACGATCGAGGAGTGGGTTCGCTGCGTAGTGGTTGCCGTACTGCGTGAAGATCCCACGAACTGCGGCATCGACTGTATCCCGGTCCTCAGCGCCCGCCGCCCGTGCCAGGAAGTGGACATCGGGAGGCGGGATCCGGTCCGGGTCGATCGGCGCGCCGTAGTACACCAGCGTGTCGGCGTGGATCGCGACGTAGGACGGATCCAGCAGTCGGGCGAACCAGTCGTAGGAGGACGCCTCGTACCGGAGCACGACAATGTCGACTTCGCTTGCGGCCACGAGACCCCGGACCTGCTGCGGTTCGGTTCCGCCCGTCGAACCGAGCTCCAAGCGACCGATCGACAGCCCGAAGCGGTCTGACTCGACCGGAGACCGGACCACACGATCGGGAAGCCCCTTACCTTCGACAATGCTCTTGAAGCTCATGTTGGTTCCCTTCTCTCACCGGGCCATCATGACGAAGCATGACGTTCCTGGACAGACTCGAAGCATCCGGCTGGCGACTCGACGAACGGGCCCGACCCGACGGCGGCATCTGGACCGCCATGGACACACCTACAG
>JALOLF010000168.1 GCA_025456085.1 Acidimicrobiales bacterium | reverse complement strand
TTCTTCAGCGGCGCGGTGGTGGACTTCATCGACGTCCAGTGGTGGCCCGTGTTCAACGTGGCCGACATGGGCGTCGTCATCGGCGGGATCCTGTTGGTGCTGAGCGGGTTCCACCACGACCCCGACGGCCCGTGATCGAGTCGGTCCCGGAGGCGTTGGCGGGGGAGCGCCTGGACCGGGTCGTGTCCCTGCTCACCGGCTGCAGCCGGTCCGAGGCGGCGGGGCTGGTGGCCGACGGCGCGGTGCAGGTGGACGGCGACGTGGTGCGCGCCAAGGCGCACCGGCTCCGCGCCGGCGAGGTGGTGGCGGTGGCGTGGGCGCCGCCGGCCGCCCTCGGCCTCGTCGGTGACCCCGCGGTGGCGGTGGACGTGGTGTACGCCGACGACGACGTCATCGTGGTCGACAAGCCGCCGGGGCTCGTGGTGCACCCCGGCGCCGGCAACGACCGCGGCACCCTCGTGCAGGGCCTGCTGGCGCGCTATCCCGAGCTGGCCGGGGTGGGTGCGCCGGAACGACCCGGCATCGTGCACCGCATCGACAAGGAGACCTCGGGCCTGCTCGTCGTGGCCCGCACGCCCGCGGCCCACCAGGGCCTCGTGGCCCAGCTCGCGGCCCGCACCGTCGAACGGCGCTACACGGCGCTGGTGTGGGGGGCCTTCGACGAGCCCGCCGGCCTGGTGGAGGCGCCCATCGGGCGTTCCGGCCGCGACCCGACCCGCATGACGGTGACCGAACGGGGTCGGCCCGCGACCACGCGCTACGCCGTCGAGGTGACCTTCCAGGCGCCGGTGGTGGTGTCGCGGTTGGCGTGCCGCCTGCTCACCGGGCGCACCCACCAGATCCGGGTCCACCTGCGCGCCATCGGCCATCCGGTCGTGGGCGACGACCGCTACGGCGGGGTGCGTGAGTCGTTGGTGGTGCCCCGACTGTTCCTCCACGCCGCGCACCTGGGTTTCGAGCACCCGACGCGGGGTGGGCACCTGGCCTTCGATGCCCCCCTGCCCGCGGATCTCACCGACGTGCTCGCCCGGTTGTCCTGACCGCACCGGCGGACCCGCCCGGGCGGCTGCCCGTGGCCTCAGGCGGCAGGGCCCCGCGTGGCGTCGGGCCAGGGTGCCTCGCCCCGGGAGATGGCGGCGATGTCGGCGAGGGTGATGGCCGCCAGGTACTGACGCATGTGCTCACCCACGGTGGCCCACACGGCCAGCAGCACGCACTGGCCCTCGTGATCGCAGGCGCCGTCCTGGTGGGGTTCGCCGAAGTCGCCGGCCACGATGGGTCCGTCGACGGCGCTGATGATCTCGCTCAGGCGGATCTCCGAGGGCGGTCGGGCCAGCACGTAACCGCCGCCCACCCCCCGCTTGGAGCGCACCAGGCCGGCACCCTTGAGGGCCAGCAGGATCTGCTCCAGGTAGGGCTGGGGGAGGCCGGTGCGCTCCGCGATGTCACGCACCGAGGTGGGTCCTTCGACCTCACCGTGCAGCGCCAGGGACAGCAGCGCTCGACTGGCGTAGTCACCCCGCGTCGAGACCTTCACCCCGCCATGCTACGGCGCCGGCTCCACGGGTGGGTGCCCATCGGTGTGTGCCGAGGTGACCCCTCTGGCGACCCGCCGTGCCTAGTGCGCTGCGGGCGGCGGGCGATAGGGTGAGTGTCGCGTGTCGAGGAGCTGCTCGGCACGCCTCCCGGCACATCCCGGCGGGATCGGAAGGAACCGTGGCCGAGCTCTATCCCGTACTCCCGGACTACCAGGGAGCGTGCATCACCAACGTGATGGGCGCGCTGCTGGAGCCGTCGGAAACCGTGCCGTCGTGGCTGCCCGAACCGGCGATCGCCGCCGAACAGGTCGTGCTGTTGGTGTTGGACGGCCTGGGATGGCTCCAGCTCGAGCAGCGTCGGCACCTCGCGCCGACGATCTCGTCGCTGGCCGGGGGTCGGGCCACCACGGTGGCACCGTCGACGACCTCGACGGCGCTGACCTCGATCACCACCGGGCTGCCACCCGGGGAGCACGGCGTGATCGGCTACCGCATGGACGTCGGGGGAGACGTGCTGAACGTGCTGCGGTGGGCCGTCGACAACCGCGACGTGCGCGCCACCATCACGCCCGCCAGCATCCAGGGCGTCGAGCCCTTCGCCGGCCACCGGCCGGCCATCGTGACACGAGCCGAGTTCCGGGACTCTGGTTTCAGCCGGGCCCATCTGGACGGCACGCGGTTCGCCGGCTACCGGGTCTGCTCCACGCAGGTGGTGGAGGTCGCCCGGTTCCTGCGCCAGGACGAGCCGTTCGTCTACACGTACTACGACGGCCTCGACAAGGTGTCCCACGAGTACGGCCTCACCGAGTTCTACGACGCCGAGCTGGCCGCCTGCGACCAGCTCGTGGCCGACCTGCTCGACGTGCTGCCGCCGGGGGCGGCGTTGGTGGTGACCTCGGATCACGGGCAGGTCCACGTGGGGGACAACGTGGTGGAGCTGGCTCCGGAAGTGGCGAGCCAGCTCGCCGGCCAGTCCGGGGAGGGACGGTTCCGGTGGCTGCACGCCCGGCCGGGTCGGGTCGACGCCCTGTTGGACGCCGCCACCGAGCACCACCGCAACGACGCCTGGGTCGTGACGCGCGACCAGGTCATCGAGGAGGGCTGGTTCGGCCCGAAGGTCACCGACGCCGCTCGGGAGCGGCTGGGCGACGTGGCCCTGGTCGCCCGAACCGACGTGGCCTTCTTCGACGCCCGCGACACCGGGCCCTATCTGCTGGTGGGTCGGCACGGCTCGCTCACCGCGGCCGAGATGCTGGTGCCGATCCTGGCGGGTGGACCGCGCTGAGCACCCGACGCCCGTGCGGTCCCGCGTCGTGAGCGGGGCACCTGCGGCGTCGGGTGACCGGTGCCCGGCGGGTCCGTGTCCCCACGGCCGGCGGACGTGCAGGGCGATCCAACCGAGCGATCGAACAGGGAGGACGGATTCGTGACCGATCGGGTGACCGACGACGAGGTGGAGCGCGGCGAGCTGATCCTGTCCGAGCGTGCCGGCGCCGGCGGCTCGGCGGGCGGCGACGGCGCCGAACCGGACGACGCCTCGGAGTACGTCTCGGAGCCGGCAAAGGTCATGCGCGTCGGCTCCATGATCCGCCAACTGCTGGAGGAGGTCCGCAGCACGCCGCTCGACGAGCCGAGCAGGGTTCGCCTGCGCGAGATCTACGAGACCTCCGTGCGGGAGCTGGGCTCGGCCCTCTCGCCGGACCTGAACGACGAGCTCGAGCGGTTGGCCTTCCCGTTCGCCGACGACGGGGTGCCCACCGAGGTGGAGCTGCGGATCGCCCAGGCCCAGCTCGTGGGCTGGCTGGAGGGCCTCTTCCACGGCATCCAGGCCACCCTGTTCGCCCAGCAGATGGCGGCCCGCCAACAGCTCGACAACATGCGCGGTCAGCTCCCCAAGGGTCGTCCCGAGGAACGCCCCGGAACCTACCTGTGAGCGTCGCCGCACCGGTCCGACGCGCCGGTGCGGGGTCCGAGGGGGCGCGGCAGTTGCGCCGAGGTCGGTGCGCGGCGCAGGGTGGGGTGTCGCCACGGCCCGGTGGGTGAGGAGGTCGACAGCCATGGGTGTGATCGAGCTCGCCGGCGTCGCCCGCCGCTACGAGACGGGCGGCGGTGTCGTCACCGCCCTGGCCGGCGTGGACCTGACGGTCGACGCCGGCGAGCTGGTCGTCGTGCTCGGCCCGTCGGGGAGCGGCAAGACGACCCTGCTGAACCTCATCGGCGCGCTCGACACGCCGAGCGAGGGGCGGGCCTCGGTCGCCGGTCACGACCTCGCCGCGGCCTCGCGGGGCGAGCTGTTCCGCTACCGCCGCGAGACCGTGAGCTTCGTGTTCCAGAGCTTCAACCTGTTCCCGGGTCTCACGGCGCTCGAGAACGTGCGCTTCGGCGCCGACGTGGCCGGCCGCGACGACGCGGTGGGTGTCGCCCGAGACGTGCTGGTGCAGGTCGGCCTCGGCGACCGGGTCGACCACTTCCCGGCCATGCTCTCGGGCGGCGAGCAGCAGCGGGTGGCCATCGCCCGGGCGTTGGCCACCGGCAACCCCGTGCTGCTGGCCGACGAGCCCACCGGCGAGCTGGACTTCCACACCGGCACCCAGATCCTGCAGCTGTTGCGGGACCAGGCCAGCTCGGGTCGGGCGGTGCTCGTGGTGACCCACAACCGCGAGATCGCCCGGATGGCCGACCGGGTCGTGGAGCTGAGCGGGGGGCAGGTGGTGCACGTGGGTCCGCCCGAGGGCGGGCCCGTCCCCGTCGACGAGCTCCGGTGGTGAGCCGCTGATGGCCCGCAGCACGACGTCGCGCCACCCGTCGGTGCTGTGGCTGCGGTGGTCCTGGCGGGACCTGCGTGCCCGATGGGTGCAGGTCACCGCCATCGCCCTGGTCATCGCGCTGGGCACCGGCATGTACCTCGGGCTGAGCTCCAGCGCGGCGTGGCGGCAGGTCTCCTACGACGCCAGCTACGCGGAGTCGAACGCCCACGACCTGCTGGTGGAGACGGCGACCGGCACCACGGCCGACCGGCTCGCGCTGGAGACCGCCCTCGATCAGGTGGCCCACCCCGAGTGGTTCGCCGATCGCAGCGTGCGCCTCGTGGTGCCGGTGCAGGTCGACGCCTCCACCGACGACGAGGACGTGCTCGTCCCCGGCCAGATCGTCGGCGTCGACGTGGTCCAGGGCCCGACCGTCGACCGGGTCACCGTGACCGAGGGCCGTCCGCTCACCGCCGCCGACGACGGACGGCTCGTGGGCCTGGCCGAGCTGCGCTTCGCCAACGCCCGCAACCTGCCGGTGGAGCACGAGGTGCGCATCAGCGGCGACCGATCCCTGCAGCTCCAGGGCCACGCCCAGTCCCCGGAGTACTTCCCGACGGCCAGCGAGGAGGCCGGCATCTTCGGCTCCGCCGGCTTCGCGGTGCTGTTCGCGCCGCTGGGCACGGCCCAGGCCCTCAACGCCCAGGAGGGCCAGGTCAACGAGGTCGGGGTGGCGCTGGCCGACGGGGTGGACGCCGAGGCGGCACGCGCCGAGGTGGAGCAGGCGCTCTCGGCGGCCCTCCCCGACGTGGCGCTGACCGTCACCCCGCTCGTCGAGGAGCGCGGGTACCGCATCCTCTACGACGACATCGACGGCGACCAGCGCCTGTTCAACATCTTCGCCGGTCTCATCCTGGCCGGTGCCGCCTTCGCCGCGTTCAACCTCACCGGGCGCATCGTCGAGGCGCAGCGTCGGGAGATCGGCATCGGGATGTCGCTGGGCGTCCCGTCGCCCCTGCTGGCCGTGCGGCCGCTGCTGGTGGCGTTCCAGGTGGCGCTCATCGGCGTGGCGGCCGGCATCGGGGTCGGTCTCGTCGTCGGCTCGGTGATGAGCACCATCATCCAGAGCTTCTTCCCCATGCCGGCCTGGCAGACGCCGTTCCAGGTCGGGATCTTCGCCCGGGGCATCACCCTCGGCATCGTGCTCGTCGTCGTGGCCAGCCTGTTCCCGGTGGTGCGCGCCGTGCGGGTGCCGCCCATCGAGGCCATCCACACCGGGCCGCGCGCGACGCGCGGGGCCGGTCTGGCGGTCCGCGGGCGCGGGTTGCACCTACCCGGCAACAGCCTGGTGCAGATGCCGGTGCGCAACGTGCTGCGGGCCCCCCGCCGCACCGCCCTCACGGCGCTGGGCATCGCCGCGGTGATCGCCACCCTGGTGGCGGTGCTGGGCATGATCGACTCCTTCATCGACACCATCGACCGGGCCGAGGTGGAGGTGACGAGCCGCAACCCCGAGCGCGTCTCGGTCGGACTGGCCACGTACACCACCGCCGACGATCCCCGGGTGGCGGCGCTGGCCGACGTGGAGGGCGTGGCCGAGACCAGGCCCACACTCGACCTGGGGGGGACGCTTCGGGGCAACGGCGAGGAGTTCGACGTCTACGTCGGCCTGCTGGACTTCGCCAGCCCGATCTGGGCGCCCTCCGCGGTGGCCGGCGAGCTCGTGACCGACGAACCGGGGTTGGTGCTGTCCCAGAAGGCGGCCGCAGACCTGGGGGTGGCACCCGGTGACCGGGTGTCGTTCGAGCATCCCCGGCGCGAGGGCGGCGGCTACCGGATGGTGCAGGGCGAGATCCTCGTCACCGCGCTGCACCCGAACCCGTTGCGGGCCATCGCCTACATGGACATGCGCCACGCCGACTACTTCGGCCTCGACGGCATCGTCAACGGGGTGCAGGTCCTTCCCGAGCCCGGCTATCCGCAGGAGCAGCTCGTGCGGAACCTGTTCGTGCAGTCCGGGGTCGGATCCGTGCAGTCGGTGCGCATGATCATCGACACGCTGCGAGACACCGTGGCCGAGGTGCTCGACATCTTCGACGTCGTGCAGCTCGCGGTGCTGTTGCTGGCCCTGCTCATCGCCTTCAACTCCAGCGCCATCGGTGCCGACGAGCGAGCCCGGGAGCACGCCACCATGTTCGCGTTCGGCATCACGCCCCGCACCGTGCTGGGCATCGCCGTGGCCGAGAGCGCCCTCATGGGCGTGCTGGCCACCGTGCTCGGTGTCGTCGCCGGCCGGCTCCTGCTGAGCTGGATGGTGGAGGTGCTGTTGCCCACGACCCTGCCCGACCTGCAGGTGGACGTGTCGGTGCAGGTGGGGACCTACCTGACGGCCGCTCTGTTCGGCATCGTGGCGGTGGCGGTGGCCCCCGTGTTCACCCTCCGGCGTCTGCGCCGCATGGACATCCCCTCCACCCTGCGCGTCGTCGAATAGCCCGCCTCCCCCGAAATCCCGTCACGGAGCCCCGCCTTCCGGTGTCAGATGACGAGATTTCGGAATCCGGGGGGCTAGAGGTCGAGGGTGCCGGTGTCGGTGGCGATGCGGGCCCGGCGCAGGATCTTGGCCTTGGTGCGCAGCAGGGTCTCCCGGGGGGCGACGGCGATGTCGCGGGCGGTGGCCAGGGCGGCGTCGAGCAGCTCGGCCGGGGGGACGATCCGCGAGACCAGGCGCAGGGCGAGGGCCTCCTCGGCCTCGACGGTGCGCCCCGTGAGCACCAGCTCCCGGGCGACCGCGCCTCCCACGAGGTCGTGCAGGGGCGCGTACACGACGTCGCCGAAGGCGATCTCGGGGTGGGAGAAGCGCACCTCGGGGGTCGCGAGGCGCAGGTCGCACAGCACGGCGAGGTCGAACCCGCCGGCCACGGCCGGGCCGTTGAGCGCAGCCACGACGGGCAGGGGGAAGGACAGCACCGTGCGGTGGTACCGGTCGCTCGAGGCCCACAGCCGCTCGGCGAGCGCCGGATCGGCCAGGGCGGCGTCGAACTCGCGGAGGTCGAAGCCCGCGCAGAACACGGCACCGGCGCCGGTCAGCACGACGACCTCGAGCGCCTCGTCGGCGGCCAGCGCGTCGAGCGTGTCGGCGAGCAGGTCGCGCAGCTCGATCGACAGGGCGTTGCGCTTCTCCGGACGGTCGAGGGTGAGCACCGCGATCGCCGGTTCGGGTCGCTCCACGCGCAGGGGTCCGGCCATGGCCGCGCAGCGTAGGCGGGATCGGTGCCGGCCCGGCACGGGGCTCGTGGGCGGCGCTGCGGCCGGGCCCGGGCGGTCGTCGTGTCGGCCGCCAGCGTGTATGGTGCCGGGGCGGAGGAATCACATCCATGTCATTCGTCCACAGGCTGGGGATCAGCGTTGTGGACATGGTGTGGACAAGGGGCTCGAGGCGAGACCGGAGGAGGTCAGGAGGGTGCCTGACTCGTTCACGCACCTGCACGTGCACACCGAGTTCTCGATGCTCGACGGTGCGGCCCGGGTCACCGACATGGTGGCCAAGGCGGCCGCCGACGGGCAGCCAGCGGTCGGCATCACCGACCACGGGAACATGTACGGGGTGCTCGACTTCTACCAGGCGTGCAAGAAGAACGGCGTCAAGCCGATCATCGGCTCCGAGCTCTACCAGGCCTACGAGCAGCGCACCGAGCGGCCGGCCCGCCGGGGCAAGATGGACGACTCGGGCGGCGAGGCCGACGGCGGTCGCAAGGCGTACTACCACCTGACGGCGCTGGCCGAGACCAACGTCGGCTACCGCAACCTCATCCAGCTCTCCAGCCGCGCCTACCTCGAGGGCTACTACATGAAGCCCAAGGTCGACTGGGAGCTGCTCGAGGCCCACCACGAGGGCCTCATCGTCACCTCGGGCTGCCTGGGCGGGCAGGTGCTGCAGTCCCTCCTGCAGGGCGACCTCGAGGGCGCGGTGGCCAAGGCGGCCCGCCTGCAGGACATCTTCGGGCGCGACAACTTCTTCATCGAGCTGCAGGACCACGGCATTCCCGAGCAGCACCGCACGAACCCGCAGCTGCTGGAGATCGCCCGGCGCATCAAGGCCCCGCTGCTGGCCACCAACGACAGCCACTACACGAACCAGCACGACCACGAGGCCCA
>JALOLF010000167.1 GCA_025456085.1 Acidimicrobiales bacterium | reverse complement strand
GGACCTGGCGGTGTTCGTGGTGAGCGCGGTGGACGGCGTCCAGGTGCAGACCGAGCGGCTCTGGAAGGCGGCCAGCTCGCTGGAGCTGCCGCGCCTGGTCTTCGTCAACAAGCTCGACCGGGAGCGGGCCAGCTTCGAGCGCACGCTCGAGCAGCTCCGGGAGCGCTTCGGCGCCGGCATCGCGCCGCTCGAGCTGCCCATCGGCGAGGAGAGCGCCTTCCGGGGCATCGCCGACCTGCTCACCGACACCGCCTACTTCTACGAGGGCGGCAAGGCCACGGCCGGCGGGATCCCCGACGACATGGAGGCGCTGGAGCACCAGGTCCACGACAACCTCGTCGAAGGCATCGTGGTGGCCGACGACGAGCAGCTCGAGCGGTACCTGGAGGGCGACCTCCCCTCCTTCGAAGAGCTCGAGCACACCCTCGCCGTGGGCGTCGACGCCGCCCGGGTGTTCCCGGTGGTGTGCGGCTCCGCGGTGGCCGACATCGCCGTGGACCGGCTCGCCGACTTCCTCTGCGAGATCGGCCCCTCGCCCCTCGACCGGCCGCCGGTCACCGTCCTGGCCGGTGACGCCGAGTTCGGCGTGACGGCGGACCCCGGCGGCGACCCGCTGGCGTACGTGTTCAAGACCGTCGCCGACCCCTACGTGGGGCAGATCTCGCTGTTCAAGGTGCTGTCGGGCACCATCCGGGCCGACGACCACCTCGTCGCCTCCGGGAGCGGAACCGACGAACGCCTCCACGGCCTGTTCTTCCTGCGCGGTCGGGAGCACGCCGACACCTCCTCGGTGGTGGCCGGCGACCTCGCTGCGGTGTCCAAGCTGAGCGGGACCCGCACGGGCGACACGCTCGCCCCCAAGGGCAAGCCGGTCGTGGTGCCGGGGCCCGCCCGACCCGAACCGATCCTCGCCGTGGCGGTGGCCGCCAAGGTCCAGGCCGACGAGGACAAGCTGGCCAACGCCCTGCACCGCCTCCTCGACGAGGACCCCGCGCTGTCCCTGGTGCGCAGCGAGGAGACCCACCAGACGCTGCTGCGCGGCATGGGCGAGACCCACCTGCAGGTGGCGCTGGACAAGCTGGAGCGCAAGTTCGGCGTCGCCGTGGTCGTGCACGACGTGAAGGTGCCGTACCGCGAGACGATCTCCGGGTCGGCCGAGGCCGAAGGCAAGTACAAGAAGCAGTCGGGCGGCCACGGCCAGTTCGGGGTGTGCAACCTGCGCATCGACCCCCTCGAGCGGGGCGCCGGCTTCGAGTTCGTCGACAAGATCGTGGGCGGCGCCATCCCCCGGCAGTTCATCCCCGCCGTCGAGAAGGGCGTCGAGGAGACCATGGCCGAGGGCGGACACTTCGGCTTCCCGGTGGTCGACGTGCGGGTCACCTGCTTCGACGGCAAGTTCCACTCGGTGGACTCCTCGGAGATGAGCTTCAGGATGGCGGCCCGCCTGGGCTTCAAGGAGGCCATGGCCAACGCCGGTCCCGTCATCCTGGAGCCTGTGTCGCGCCTCGAGGTGACGGTCCCCACCGAGCTGCAGGGCGACATCATGGGCGACCTGAACTCCCGTCGGGCCCGCGTGCACGGCACCGAGCACGCCGGTGAGGGCGAGCAGGTCATCGTGGCGACGGTGCCGACGGCCGAGATCCAGCGCTACGCCGTCGACCTGCGCTCGATGACCAGCGGCCGAGGTCGCTTCACCGCAGCCCACGACCACTACGAGCCCCTGCCCGCGAACCTGGTCGACGCGGTGGCCAGGGCCACCCGGGACGACTGAGCCCGATCCGCCCTCGTGGACCCGTACGCGCTCGACCAGCTGTCGGCCGCCGACGCCGCGGTGGCCCTGCGCAGCTACCCGCGACGCTTCCGGGCCGAGGTGCTCCCCATCGCCCACGACCCCGAGGTCGAGCAGCGGGCGTGGCAGATCGGCCCCGAAGGCCGCTCCGCGGCGGAGTTGGTCGTGGCCACCACGAACACCCTGGTGCTGCTGGGCCGGGCGTTGCACGACGTCGTCGTGCAGAGCGACGCCGCGCTGCATCCCGCCGTGGCGGACCCCCGACAGCGCACCTGGGAGGTGCCGCCGGGCGTCACCGTGGAGGAGCTCCTCGAGCAACTGGGCGACGCCTGCGACGCCCTGGCCGATGCCGTCGAGCGGGTCCACTCGCCGGACTGGTCACGCACGGCGTCGGTCGTCGGCGACGGACGCCTCAGCGCCCTCGACGTGGTGAAGCAGGCCGTCGCCGCCGGGATCGACAACCTGCGCGCCGTCGAGCGCACGTTGCGGGCGCTGCGCCAGCGCTGAGCGTCCCCGGGAGCGGCGGTCCTTCAGTCCGCGCCGACCGTCGGGAGCCGCGTCCCCGCCAGGTCGGCCACCAGTGTCGGGATCTCCTCGCCGGCCAGGGCGGGCGCGAAGCAGTGGCCCTGCCCCAGGTGACATCCCAGCTCGAGCAGGTGCCGCCGCTGCGTGTCGGCCTCCACCCCCTCGGCGATCGCCTCGAGTCCCAGGGACCGGGCGAGGCGGACGATGGCCACCACGATGGCCTCGTCGCCTCCACCGAGCCCGAGGCCGGACACGAAGGACCGGTCGATCTTGAGCATGTCGACAGGGAAGCTGCGCAGGTAGCTGAGCGAGGAGTAGCCGGTCCCGAAGTCGTCGACGGCCAGCCGCACCTCGAGTCGGTGGAGGCGAGCCAGGGCGGCCTGGGAGAACGCCACGTCCTGCATCAGCACGCTCTCGGTGATCTCGAGCACCAGCCTCCCCGGGTCGACACCGTGACGGGCCACGGTGGCGGCCACCTGTTCGGGCAGGGAGGGCTCGTCGAGTTGGCGGCCCGACAGGTTCACCGACACCGCGACGTCGGTCGGGACGAGCCCGTCGGCGGTCCACGAGGCGAGCTGCCCACACGCCTCGTCCAGGACCCAGGCACCGATCGGCACGATCAGGCCGCTGTCCTCGGCGAGGTGGATGAACTCCGCGGGCTGCAACAGGCCCCGGTGCGGGTGCCGCCACCGCAGCAGCGCCTCGAGATGGACGACCCACCCGGTCTCCAGGTCGACGATCGGCTGGTAGTGCAGGACCAGCTCCCCCCGTTCGACGGCGCGGCGCAGCGCCGTCTCCAGCTCGAGGCGTTCGAGGTTGCGGGACCGGAGACGCTCGTCGAACACCACGATGCCGCCCCGGCCCAGCTCCTTGGCCCGGTACATGGCCGTGTCGGCCTCACGCAGCAGGCCCTCCGGCACCGGGGCGGGATCGCTCTCGGACCGGGCCGACAGGCCGTGGTAGGCGACGCCGATGCTGGCACCCAGGAAGACCTCGATGCCGTCGATGTCGAACTGCGAGGCCAACACGCCCTGGATGCGCTCGCCCAGCGTGATCGCCTCGTCGAGGCTGGACAGCTCCTCGCACAGCACCACGAACTCGTCTCCACCGAAGCGGGCAACGGTGTCCTCGGGGCGCAGCGCCGAGCGCAGGCGCGACGCGATGGCCTGCAGCAGCCGGTCGCCGAAGGAGTGGCCGCGGCTGTCGTTCACCACCTTGAAGTGGTCGAGGTCCAGGAACAGCACGGCGACGTCCTTGCGGTGCCGGCGGGCGCGGGCCAGCGCCATCGTCAAGCGGTCACGGAGCAGGGTGCGGTTGGGCAGGCCGGTCAACGGGTCGTGCGTCGCCTCGTGCTCGAGCCGGGCCTCCAGCGCCTTGCGGTCGCTGATGTCGCGCAGCACGGCCGAGTAGAAGTGCACGCTGCCGTCGGGGTTGCGGTGGGTGAGGAACTGGGCGAGCACCGGTAGGCGCTGGCCGTCCGCGGTGTGCAGGGTCAGCTCGCCACTCCAGATGCCGACGTCGATCAGCGCCGGCTGCACCTCCTCGCTGAGCAGCGCCCCCTCCGTCTCGTCGAAGTGGGCCCACACGTCGAGCGTGCTCACCTGCTCGTCGTGGGCGAGTCCGAGGTGTCGCCGCAGCGCGGCGTTCACGTGGGTGATCCGCCCCTCGGGATCCGCGATGGCCACCAGGTCGGCGGTGATCTCGAAGATCTCGAGCAGGCGGGTGGCGTCGCGGCGAGCCTCCCGCTGGTCGGTCACGTCCCGGCAGTTGGCGACGATCGCCTGCACGGCCTCGTTGTCGAGCATGTTGGCCACCGTGGCGTCGATCCAGTGCCAGCGGCCCGTGGCGTCGGGTGACCGGAAGACCTGGTTGACCCAGCCACCGGGCCGCCCCGCCAGGTCCGCCAGGACCGCGGCGAGCGCGGGCCGGTCCTCGGGGTGCACCAGGTCGAGCACGGACGTGCCGACGAGCCGGGACGCCGGGTGGCCCAACAGATCGGTGTCGGGACTCACGAGCTCCACCACACCGTCGGCCGAGAAGGCCACGATGGCATCGGTGGCATGGTGGAGCAGCGCCCGGAACCGCTCCTCGTTGCGGCGCAGGGCCCCTTCGGCCGCGATCTGCTCGGTGACGTCGCGGACGTTGGCCACGATGCCCGCCACCGCCGGGTTGTCGAGCTGGTTGGTCGCAACCACGTCGACCCATCGCCATTGCCCGTCGCCGGCGCGCATGCGCAGCTGCTCACGGAACTGGCTGCGTGGGGTCTCGAGCAGCTCCACCAGACGCCCGGTGAGTCGCTCCACGTCCCGGCGGTGGACGTACCGCCAGACCCTCCAGCCCAGCAGGTCGTCGGGCGCCACGCCCAGGACGTGGTCGACCGACGGGCTCACGTACGTGACGGCACCCGTGTCGTCGGTGACGAGCACGAGGTCGCTGCCGTGCTGCACGAGCGCCCGGAACCGCGACTCCGAGGCCCGGCGGGCGAGCTCGACCTCCTGACGGTGGGTGACGTCGCGCAGGCACAGCACCAGCCCGTCGACCTCGGCGTGCGCGGTCAGGTCGGCGCCCACGGCGTCGACCCACAACCACCGACCGTCCTCGCACCGGGCCCGCACCGTCACCGGGTCCTCGGGCAGCTCCCCCGACAGCGCGTGCACCAGGCGTTCGGCGGCATGGTCGCAGTCGTCGGGATGGACGTAGTCGAGCACGCACGTGTCCACGAGTTCGTCGGGGTCCCAGCCCATCGAGTCGGTCACCCGGGGCGACGCCCAGCCGATGCGCAGCTCGTCGTCGACGACGAAGAACACGTCGTAGGTCTGCTCCAGGATGGCGCTCACGCGGGCTTCGTTGCGGACCAGCTCGCGCTCCGCGGTACGTCGTGCGGTCACGTCGTGGAAGTCCCACACGACGCCGCGCAGGTCGGGGCGATCGAGCGCGTTGACCGCCGAACCCTCGATCCAGCGGTAGTCACCGTCCACGTGGCGCACCCGGAAGTCGAGCACCACCTCGCACCCCGCCGCGGCCAGCAACCGCACCCACGCCACCCGGGTGGCCTCGAGGTCGTCGGGATGCACCAGGTCGACCAGCCGATCCGCGAAGTCCTCCGGTTCGTAGCCGAGGGTCCGGCGCACCGAGTCGCTGACGTAGCGGACCCGCCCCCGCTCGTCGACCACGCACAGCAGGTGCCCGGACCGCCGGGCGACGAGTCCGAGCACGTCGCGCGCCCGCTCGTCGAGCGGCTCCGCGATCCCCCGTTCCTGCGGCGGCGCGGCCCGCGCCGTGCGTGCGTCCATCGTCGTCCCCCGCCCGAGGCTACTGCGTGGGCGGCTCGGAACCGGAGGTCGGGTCGTCCTACGCCAGGTCGGACCAGTCCTCGGGGTTGTCCTCCACGAACCACTCGACGACCTCGCCGTCGACGCCGTCGATGAGGACCAGACCACGCTTGGCGGGCGGATCCTCCGCCGAGTAGAGCAGGATCCGCCAGGTCGGCCGGCTGAGCAGGCCCCGCCAGCCCATCTGCGCGGAGGCATGTCCCACGGGGAAGCCCACCTGCGTCGTGGCCACGACCAGGGCGTCGCGCTCGTCGACGTCCAGGTTCCAACCCGACACGAAGCTGTAGGTCCCGACGACGGCCAGCCCTGCGGCCGCCCACAGGAAGCCGGCGTTGACCAGCACCGGGTCGCCGTCGCGCGTCGTGAACCACAGCACGACGCAGCCCAGCGCGATGGCCCAGTAGAGCACCGCCGGGATGCGCCGCCGGTTGTTGTTGGGGAACAGGTACGGACCCACGTAGCCGGCGGCGTCGAGGTCCTCGGGAAGGGCGTCGCGGACCTCGTCGTCGCCGAGGGGTTCGATCGACGTGCCCTGGTCGGGCTGGTCGGTGGGCTCGGGGGTCTCGTCGGCCATGGCGCGAGCGACCGTACCGCAGGGCCCGTCGCGGGAGCGAACCCCCGGCCCGCTCAGACGGGCCAGGCGGCCCGCAGCTTCGTCCAGCTCACCCCGAGGCTCTCGGGCATCACCCGGGTCTCGGCCACCGCGGTCATGAAGTTGGTGTCGCCCGCCCAGCGGGGCAGCACGTGCACGTGCAGGTGGTCGGGCACACCGGCGCCACCGGCGCGGCCCAGGTTCATGCCCACGTTGACCCCGTCGCAGCCGTAGGCCGCCTTGATGGCCACCACGGCGTCGCGCACCAGGGCCCACAGCTCGACGTGCTCGTCGGCGCGCAGATCCTCCAGGTCCGCCACGGCGCGGTTGGGGAGCACGAGCACGTGGCCGTTCGTGTAGGGGTAGGCGTTGAGGATCACGAAGCACGTCGCGCCGCGATGCACCACGAAGGTCTCCTCGTCGCCACGTCCCGACCCCAGGATCTGCTCGAACAGCGATCCGTCGCCGGCCCCGCGAGGCGGCTCGGGGCCCGACACCGACTCGATGTACGCGCTGCGCCACCCTGCCCAGAGCCGGTCGAGCCCCACCCCCGGAGTCACAGGTGCGCGGTGACGTCGACCGCCAGGCGCTCGACGAACTCGTCGACGGGTACGTCGCGCTCCACCTCGCCGCCCCGGGGGTTCACCCCCACGGTGCCGTGCTCGACATCGTCGTCGCCGACCACCAGCACGTAGGGGAGCTTCTCGAGCTTGGCCCTGCGGATGCGGGCGCCGAGGGGCTCGGCGGCGTCCACGAAGTCGGCCCGGAAGCCCTCGGCCTTGAGACGGTCCACCAGGCGTCGGCCGAAGGCGTCGTGGTCGTCGCGCACCGGCAGCACCCGGGCCTGCACCGGCGCCAGCCACGCCGGGAAGGCGCCGGCGTAGTGCTCGACGAGCACCCCGAAGAACCGTTCGATCGAGCCGAACAGGGCCCGGTGGATCATGATCGGCGTGTGGCGCTCGTTGTCGGCCCCGACGTACTCGAGGCCGAAGCGCTGCGGGAGCTGGAAGTCCACCTGGATGGTGGACATCTGCCAGGTGCGGCCGATGGCGTCGCGGGCCTGCACGGAGATCTTCGGTCCGTAGAAGGCGCCGCCGCCCTCGTCGAGCACGAGGTCGAGGTCCAGGTCGAGGGCCACGGCCCGCAGCGCCTCGGTGGCCTCCTCCCACTCCTGGTCGGAGCCCACCGCCTTGCCCTGCGGCTTGGTGGACAGCTCCAGGTAGAAGTCGTCGAGGCCGTAGTCGCGCAGCAGGTCCAGCACGAAGTGCAACAGGGAGCGCAGCTCCTCGCCCATCTGCTCCTTGGTGGTGAAGATGTGGGCGTCGTCCTGGGTCATGCCCCGCACCCGGGTGAGGCCGTGCACCACGCCGGACTTCTCGTAGCGGTAGACCGTGCCGAACTCGAACATCCGCATGGGCAGGTCGCGGTAGGACCGCAGCCGGTTCTTGTAGATGAGGATGTGGAACGGGCAGTTCATCGGCTTGAGGTAGTACTCGGTGCCCCCGTCGAGCTCCATGGGCGGGAACATGCCCTCCGCGAACCAGTCGAGGTGCCCGGAGGTCTCGAACAGGTGCGACTTGGTGATGTGGGGCGAGTACACGAACTCGTAGCCGGCCTGCTCGTGGCGCTGGCGGGAGTAGTCCTCCATGAGCCGGCGCACGATGCCGCCCTTGGGGTGGAACACGGCGAGGCCCGAGCCGATCTCGTCGGGGAACGAGAACAGGTCGAGCTCCACGCCGAGGCGCCGGTGGTCGCGCCGCTCGGCCTCCTCGAGGCGCTCGAGGTGCGCGGCGAGGGCCTTGGCGCTCTCCCATGCGGTGCCGTAGATGCGCTGCAGCATCGGGCCCTTCTCGTTGCCCCGCCAGTAGGCGCCCGCCACCTTCTGCAGCTTGAAGGCGCCCAGCCGGCCGGTGGAGGGCGCGTGGGGGCCGCGGCACAGGTCGACGAAGCCGTGGTCGTTGCGGTACAGGCTCACGGTGCCGTCGCCGGAGATCTCGCTGGCGTCGACCTTCTCGATGATCTCGCGCTTGTAGGGCTGATCGGCGAAGACCTCGAGCCCGTCGGCGAACGAGCACTCGGCGCGCTCGAAGGCCTGGTCCTCGGCGATGATCTCGCGCATGCGGGCCTCGATGGCGTCGAGGTCGGCGTCGGAGAAGGTGCGCCCGTCGGGCAGCTCGAAGTCGTAGTAGAAGCCGTTGTCGATGG
>JALOLF010000265.1 GCA_025456085.1 Acidimicrobiales bacterium | reverse complement strand
CTCCTCGGTGAGCGCGCGGGCGATGGTGAGGCCGAGGCCGCTGCCCGACCCGTCGGCGACGCTGCGGGCGGGGTCTTCGCGGTGGAAGCGTTCGAAGATCCACTCGAGGTGGCCCGGGTCGATGCCGCTGCCGGTGTCGGCGACGGTCAGGGAGGTCTGGCGGGTGTCGGCGGTGACCGTCAGGTCGACGATGCCGCCGGGTGGGGTGTGGCGCAGGGCGTTGTCGAGCAGGTTCGCCAGTACTTGCGCGAGGCGTTCTCGGTCGCCCCGCACGTAGACCGGGGTGGGGGCGGGGTGAAGGCGCAGGGCGACGTCCTTGGCCTGGTAGGCGGGTCCGGCAGCGACGACGGCGTCGGCGGCGAGGGCGGCGACGTCCAGCTGGGTGAGGATGAGGTCGAGGGCGTGCTCCTCGGCGGCGGCCACCACGTGGAGGTCGTCGGTGAGGCGGCGCAGTCGCCGCACCTGCCCGCGCATGGTGTCCCACGATTGCTCGGTGGGCAGCACGACCTCGTCCTCGATGCCGTCGATGTAGGCCTCGAGGGTGTTCAGGGGGGTACGGATTTCGTGCGCGAGGTCGGCCAGCAGGCGGTGCCGGCTCTCGTCGGTGGCGGCCAGCCGCGCGGCCATCCGGTCGAACGCGACGGAGAGCCGTTGCAGCTCGGCGGCGAAGTCGGCCGGTGGTGTGTGCAGGTGGAAGTCGCCTGCGGCCACGTGGTCGGCGGAGTCGGCGAGCGCGACGACGGGGTCGGCCACGCGGCGCACAAGGAACCAGGTGGCCAGCCCGGCGGCCAGCAGCGACGCCACGGTCCCCACGCCGAGGGCGATCGCGAAGGAGGTGGCGAAGGCTTCCTCGGCGTGCTCGGTGACCATCGGGTCGGTCTCACCGGTGCGGGCGAGGTGCTCGCGGAACAGGGCCGGGGCGACGACGAACGCGGTGAGGACCAGGGTGAGTCCGCCCACGCCAAGCACGAGGGCGTGGGCGGAGGCCAGCCGTGCCGCCAGCCGTGGGGGCTGCCGCGTCACGGGCTGGCCATCCCGTAGCCGACGCCTCGCACGGTGCGGATGTAGCGGGGCGCGTCGGCCTGGTCGCCGAGCTTGCGGCGCAGGTGGGCCACGTGGACGTCGACGACGTGGTCGTCGCCGTACCACTGTCCGCCCCACACCGCCTGGATCAGCTGGCGGCGGCTGAACGCGACGCGCGGGTGCGTGGCCATGTGCTCGAGCAGGTCGAACTCGGTGCGGGTCAGCTGCACCGGCCGCCCCCCGACGCTGGCCACCCGGGCGGCGGGGTCGATGGCCAGGTCACCGACCTCGACCGGTGGCGCCGACGACGAGGTAGGGGTGGTGCGTGGGCGGCGCAGCATCGCCCGGACGCGGGCGATGAGCTCGCGCGGGGAGAACGGCTTGACGACGTAGTCGTCGGCGCCCACGGCCAGCC
Organism: Acidimicrobiales bacterium; assembly: GCA_025456085.1. Taxonomy (GTDB): domain Bacteria; phylum Actinomycetota; class Acidimicrobiia; order Acidimicrobiales; family Acidimicrobilacustridaceae; genus JALOLF01. The sequence continues at coordinate 1,322 of JALOLF010000265.1, read as the reverse complement.
CGACGACCTTGTCGACCTCCTCGTCCCGGGCGGTCAGCATGATCACGTAGGCGTCGGTGAGGGCGCGGATCTGCCGGCAGGCCTCGATGCCGTCGAAGCCGGGCAGCATCACGTCCAGCACGATCAGGTCGGGGCGGTACTCCCGCGTGGCGGCGACCGCGGCCGGCCCGTCGTGGGCCAGGTCCACGTCGAAGCCCTCCCGTCGTAGGTAGGAGGCGACGACGTCGGCGAAGGCCCGCTCGTCGTCCACGACGAGCACCCGCAAGGGGTCACCCATCGCCGCACCCCCTCGCCGTCCCGTCCACGTGCACGTCAGGGTAGAAGCAGTCAGGCCGGGGTGCCCGGGCTGACGTCGTGGTGCTGGAGCAGGTGCCGGGCCTGCGCGTACTCCTCGGCGTCGATCTCCCCGGCGGCGAGCCTCCGGTCGAGCACGTCCCGGGCGCTCTCAGGACGCCCCTGGGGGGCCGAGGCGGCGCGGGCGATCCCCCACACCGCCAGACCGATCACGGCGGCCCACAGCAGCATCATCAGCGCCATGCCCACCCAGGCCGTGCCACTCCACGGACCGCTGTACCAGTGCATCATCGTCGTCCTCCGTCCTTGCCTGTGCTGTCAGCGTGGCCGCCGGAGGTGTCGGTGCCCGTGCGAGAAGGATGAAGGTTCGGTGAAGCAGCGGCCTTGATCGAATCTTCACCGAATCTGAGGCGGACCCGTCGAGGGGCTGGTCCACGCTGAGCCTCGTGGACCACGGCCAGCCGGTGCTGTCGCGGCGGCAGCTGCTGCGCGGCGCGGCGCTGCTGGCCGGCGGTGCCGCGCTGGCCGGCTGTGGTGTCGGAGTCGTGGGACCGGCGGCCGCTCCCGCGGGTGCCCCCACCAGGGCCCCGGCGCCCACCAGCCTGGGTCGACGGGTGCGGCTGGTGGCCCGCCCGGTGGAGGTCGACCTCGGCGGGACGGTGGTGCGCACCTGGGCCTACGGCGACACCCTCGCCACCCCGGCGCTGCGGGCCACGCTCGGTGAGCGACTGCGCATCGAGCTGGTCAACGAGCTGCCCGAGCCGACCTCGGTGCACTGGCACGGGCTCGCCGTGCCCAACGACCAGGACGGGGTCCCGGGCGTGACCACGCCGGAGGTCGCCGCCGGCGGCCGCTTCACCTACGACTTCGCCGTGCCCACCGCAGGGACCCACTGGCTGCACCCCCACCACGGGCTGCAGCTCGACCGGGGCCTGTACGCCCCGCTCGTGGTCGAGGACCCGGCCGAGCCCGGCGGCTACGACTCGGAGTGGGTGCTGGTGCTCGACGACTGGACCGACGGTGTCGGA
>JALOLF010000166.1 GCA_025456085.1 Acidimicrobiales bacterium | reverse complement strand
ATCCTGTGGGAGCGCGTCGGCGTCACCCAGTGACCCCGGGCACCTGCTGATCCGGAACTGCGAGCAGAGGGGGGCACGGCGTGCGCGCCGTGCCCCCGCTCCGGTTCCGGCGCGACGCCAGGCCGGCGCAGGCGGGAGGCACACCAACCAGTGACCGCATTCATCATCCGCCGTCTGGCGTCGCTCGTGTTCGTGCTCTGGGGCGCGGTCACGCTGCTGTTCTTCGCGTTCTTCATGTTCCCCGAGGACCCGGCCGAGCTCATCGCCGGTGGTGGCGGCAAGAACCCCGACCCCCAGGTCGTGGAGAACGTGCGTGAGAAGTACGGCCTCGACGACCCGATCCTCGTGCAGTACGTGAACTACCTGCAGGACCTCGTCACCCTCGACTTCGGCGAGTCCTTCCGTGACGGGCAGCCCGTCACCGAGATCATCAAGGAGAAGGCACCGGCCAGCCTGCGCCTCGCCTTCTGGGCCATCATGATCGAGACCGTGATCGGGGTGAGCTCCGGCGTGCTCGCCGCGGTGCGGAGGTACTCGATCGCCGACACCATCACGACGCTGCTCGCCGCCATCCTCAGCGCGATCCCCGTGTTCGTCCTCGCCCACCTCATGCAGCAGGTGACCGGGGTGACCGCCAACGAGCAGGACTGGCCCGAGTGGATGCAGCTCCCCGTGCAGGGCATCGGCCCCAACACGTGGTTCCTCTGGGTCTTCCCGACGGCCGACCAGCTCGAGTACCTCCTGCAGCCGGTCGTGGTGCTCGCTGCGGTCTCGACCGTCATCGTGGCCCGACTGGCCCGCACCACCATGCTCGAGGTCGGCAAGATGGACTACGTGCGCACGGCCCGGGCCAAGGGCCTCACCGAGCGCGACGTGATCTGGCGGCACTCGCTGCGCAACGCCATGATCCCGGTCATCACCTTCATCGGCATCGACTTCGGCACGCTCGTCGGGTCGGCCATCCTCACCGAGACCGTGTTCAACTGGCCCGGACTCGGATCCAAGATCGCGCAGGCAGCCGACGGTCGTGACCTCCCGACGTTGCTCGGCCTGACCTTCGTCGTGGTGCTCATCTACGGCGTCGTCAACATGCTCGTGGACATCAGCTACGCCTGGTTCGACCCGCGGGTTCGACTCGGGGAGGGGAAGAATGCCTGACGGCCTGAGCGACGACCGCGGCATCGAACCCGTGGGGCCCAACCCACTCGACCTGCCGGCCAACACGCTGCCCTCCGACGACGCGCCCTACCTGCCGCTCGACACCTTCGTCGAGACCCCGTCCGTGGGCGATGTCGCACCCACCGACGCGCTGACCGAGGTGTACGCCGCGCGGTCGTTCCGTCAGGACGCCTGGCGCCGCTTCAAGAAGAACAAGTTGGCCATGTTCGGCCTGTTCCTCGTCGTGGGCCTCGTCGTGGTGGCCGTGCTGGGCCCGTTCCTGGTGCAGGACCCGCTCGCCCAGGACAAGGTCCTGTTCCGCACGGCGCCCGACGCCGACCACTGGTTCGGCACCGACCAGGTTGGCCGCGACGTGCTCGCCCGGGTCGTCTACGGCGTGCGGCTGTCGCTTTTCATCGGGTTCGTGGTGGTGCTGCTCGAGACCTTCATCGGCATCACCGTCGGCTCGGTGGCGGGCTGGCTCGGCGGGCTCACCGACAGCTTCTTCATGCGCCTCATCGACGTGCTCCTCGGCATCCCGTACCTGGTGCTGGCGTTCGTGCTCATCGCCGTCGTGGGACGCGGTGTGGGCGCAGTGATCTTCGTGCTCGCCCTCACCTCGTGGCTGACCACCGCGCGTGTCGTCCGGGCCGGGTTCCTGCAGGCCAAGCAGTACGAGTACGTCGAGGCGGCGCGGGCCGTGGGCATCCCCAGCTTCCGCATCGTGTGGCGCCACATCCTGCCCAACGTGATCCAGCCCATCATCGTGCTCGTCGCCGTCGGCATCGGCTCGGCCGTGCTCGCCGAGGCCGCTCTGTCCTACCTGGGCGTGGGGGTGCAGGAGCCGACCCCGTCGCTGGGTCTGATGGTGAGCCGGTCACGGAGCTTCTTCTCGACCGACCCGCACCTGTTGTTGTTCCCCGGCTTCGCCATCATGATCACCGTGCTCGCCTTCCTGCTCGTGGGTGACGGGCTTCGGGACGCGCTCGACGTGAAGGAGTCCTGAGTGGCGGGCGAGCTCCTGCTGTCGGTCAAGGACCTCGAGGTCCGCTTCCGCACCGAGGACGGCATCGTGCAGGCCGTCAACGGCGTCAGCTTCGACATCCGTCGCGGTCAGGTCTTCGCGGTGGTGGGGGAGTCCGGCTCGGGCAAGTCGGTGACCGCCATGAGCATCCTCGGGCTGTTGCCGAAGCCCCCTGCGGATGTGACCGGCGGCCGGGTGCTGTGGCGCGGCGAGGACCTCCTCCAGGCCACGCCGGACCGTCTGCGCGAGGTCCGCGGCGGTGAGATCGCGATGATCTTCCAGGACCCGCTGACGGCGTTGAACCCGGTGCACACCGTGGGGCGTCAGGTGGGGGAGATGGTCATGGTGCACCGGGGCATGAACAAGAAGCAGGCCCGCCAGCACGCCATCGAGATGCTCGAGCTGGTGGGCATCCCGCAGCCCGACAAGCGGGTCGACATGCACCCCCACGAGTTCTCCGGTGGCATGCGTCAGCGGGTGATGATCGCCATGGCCATCGCCTGCAAGCCCCAGCTCCTCATCGCCGACGAGCCGACCACGGCCCTCGACGTCACGGTGCAGGCCCAGGTGCTCGAGGTGCTCCTCGGCATCAAGGACGAGATCGACTCGGCCATCATGCTCATCACCCACGACCTGGGGGTGGTGGCGGGCATGGCCGACGAGGTCATGGTCATGTACGCAGGCCGCCAGGCCGAGCGGGGCACGGTCGACCAGATCTTCTACCGGTGTGCGCACCCCTACACCGTCGGCCTCATGGAGTCACTGCCCCGCCTCGACAGCCCCGACGACGAGCTGAAGCCCATCGGTGGGCAGCCGCCGTCGCTCATCACCCTGCCGTCTGGGTGTGCCTTCCATCCCCGCTGCCGCTACGCCGACCTGCAGGGTCGCTGCGTGAGCACGGTGCCCGACCTGGCCGAGGTGGACGGCTCCGGCATGCACCGCTCGGCGTGCTTCTTCGCGGAGGAGCTCATCGCCGGCGAGTTGGAGGTCCGCCGATGAGTACCACCGACACCACGATGCCGGAGCGACCGGCGGGTGGGGTGGGCGACGACGACCGGCGTGAGGTCCTGCTCGAGGCCGTCGACCTGGTGAAGGAGTTCCCGGTGCGCGGCGGTGTCCTGGGGCGGACCGTGGCGAAGGTGAAGGCCGTCTCCAACGTCGATCTGCAGGTGTACCGGGGCGAGACGCTGGGTGTCGTCGGGGAGTCCGGCTGCGGCAAGTCTACGCTGGGTCGCCTGCTGCTCAACCTGATCCCGATCACCTCCGGTCAGGTGCGCTTCGAAAGCCGCGACATCGCCCATCTCAAGCCGAAGGCCATGCGCCCGGTGCGGCGACGCCTGCAGATGGTCTTCCAGGACCCCTACGCGTCGCTCAACCCGCGCATGAGCGTGGGTGACGCGCTGGCCGAGCCCTTCAAGGTGCACGAGGGGATACGCCTACGCGACGCGCAGGACCGGGTGCAGGAGCTCCTGGTGCGGGTGGGTCTCTCGCCGGAGCACCGCAGCCGCTATCCCCACGAGTTCTCCGGTGGTCAGCGCCAGCGCATCGGCATCGCCCGGGCCCTCGCCCTCGACCCCGACATGATGGTGCTCGACGAGCCGGTCTCCGCGCTCGACGTGTCCATCCAGGCCGGCATCGTCAACCTGCTCATGAAGCTGCAGGCCGAGCAGGGCCTCTCCTACGTGTTCATCGCCCACGACCTGTCGGTCGTGCGGCACATCTCCCAACGCGTCGCCGTCATGTACCTCGGGCGCATCGTGGAGGTCGGCACCCGCGACGACATCTACCTCCGCTCCCAGCACCCGTACACCCGGGCGCTGCTGTCCGCGGTGCCCATCGCCGATCCACGCCTCGAGCGGACCCGCAAACGCATCGTGCTGCAGGGCGACGTGCCCAGCCCCATCGACCCGCCGAGCGGTTGCCGGTTCCGGACCCGCTGCTGGAAGGCCGAGGCGATCTGCGCCGAGCAGGCGCCGGAGCTGGTGGACCGTGGCAGCGGCCATCCGGTGGCCTGCCACTTCCCCGAGGAGGTCGGCATCGACGTCCGCCTGCCGTCCTCGTACGGCTCGGCGTGACCGTGGCTCCCGGCGTGCGGTGACCCTGGTCTGACTGGCCCGGGGTCCTTTGGTAGCGTTCGCAGGTCGAACCGGCGCCGCGTCCAGGCGCCCGATCCCCGTCCCGGAGCAACCGTGGTCTACGTCGTCCTCACCGTGCACGTGATCGTGTCGCTGACCATGATCTTCCTGGTGCTGCTGCACAGCGGGCGAGGCGGCGGCCTGTCGGACATGTTCGGCGGCGGTCTCGGCGCGGCGGCGTCGGGCTCCACCATGGTGGAGAAGAACCTCGACCGCCTCACGGTCGTCGCCGCGCTCGTCTTCACCTTCACCACGATCTCGCTGGCGCTGTTGCTCGACGGCCGCTAGGGCAGTCCGGCACGGGGGCGTCGTGGATCCGGTAGTGCCCTCGGCGACGCGGGTCCGCCCGCGACGCCGGGTCGGTGCCGGCCGGGTCGTCGTGGTCCTGCTGTCGGTCCTGGTCTTCCTGGCGGTCTCGTGCAGCGACGGCGGGGAGGACGACGCCGCGGGTCCGACCGGCACCGCCGCCTCCTCCGGGACCGCGCCGGACGGCTCCGAGGCCGCGTCGGGCGGCGTGTTGCGCCTGGCGGTGGTCGGCGCCGACTCGCTCGACCCGGCCGAGGTGGTGCCCACGAGCCAGTCGGGCATGATCGCGGCCGATCTGCTCTTCGACGGCCTCGCCGCCATCGACCCCGAGACCCAGGCGGCGGTGCCCGCCCTGGCCGAGGGCTGGACGTCGAACCCCGAGCTGACCGCGTGGACGTTCTCGTTGCGTGACGGCGTGGCCTTCGCCGACGGCACGGCGCTGACCGCGACGGACGTGAAGTACAGCCTGGAGCGCATCGCCCGTCAGGGGAGCGGCTCACTGGCCGGCTCGCGCCTCGAGGTCCTGGTGGGCTACCAGGCGCTGCTCGACGGCGCGACGGACCTGAGTGGCATCCGGGTGGTCGACGACCGCACGGTGGAGCTCACGACGCTGTCGCCCTATGCCGGGCTGCCCGAGCTGCTGGCGTCGCCGGTCTACGGGGTGGTCCCCCGGGCGGCGGTCGAGGCCAGCACCGGCGACTTCGCCCAGTCGCCGGTGGGATCGGGTCCCTTCCGGGTCGCCGGTCGGGAGGCGAACGTGGTGCGCCTGGAGCGGGCACCGGGGTCGACGGCCAAGGCCGACGGCGTCGAGCTGGTGCGGTTCGACTCCCTCGACGCGGCGTACCAGGCCTTCGTGGACGGGCAGGTCGACTGGACGCTCGTGCCCTCTGCTCGTAAGGACGAGGCGGTGGCCGCCTACGGCGACGCGCACGTCACGGCGTTGCAGGCCACGTTGTTCTTCGGCTTCAACCTGACCAATCCGTCGTTCGCGGATACCCGCTTCCGGCAGGCGATGGTGCAGGCGGTGGACCGGGAGCGCCTGGCCCTGGAGTCGGTGAAGGGCTACGAGGCCATGAGCGGGGTGGTGCCGTCGTCGGTGGCCGGAGCGGCGGGATTCCCCTGCGGCGATCCGAGCGCGTGCGCCCACGACCCCGATCGGGCGCGTGCGCTGGTGAGCGAGGTGTTCCCGAACGGGAACGTTCCGACGGTGGAGATCGACTACTACGACGACCCGGTGCAACAGCAGTTGGCCGAGGCCGTGCAGGCCGACCTCAACGCGGTGGGGATCCCGACCCAGCTCATCCCCAAGTCGTTCGAGGAGTACCGCACCTTCGTCGTGACCGGGAACCAGCAGCTGTTCAGCTTCGGCTGGGTGGGCCTGGCGCCCGACGCCGAGGCCTTCCTGGGGCCGCTGTTCGCGTCGGGCGGGCTCGACAACGTGACCGGGTTCTCCGATGCCGCGGTCGACCAGGCGCTGCAGGCGGCGCGAGCCACCGCCGACCGCCAGGAGCGAGTGGAGGCCTACGCCGAGATCGAACGGCAGGTGATGGCACAGTTCCCGATCCTGCCCGTGGTCGGCTTCGCCACCAACGCCGTGGCCTCGGACGACGTCGAGGATCTCACGGGCCGACTCGACGGGACCTTCGACGCCGAGCAGGTCTGGGTGCAGCGGGGGGAGTCGGAGTCGCAGTCGGGGGAGTAGCGGCCGCGTCGCTGCGGGCGTCGCCGCAGTGCTGGCCGGGGGCGAGCCGTCGTATCGGCGCTGCCGGTCGGACGGCCTGCCTGTTGGGCCCGACGTCGTGCAGCTCGAGGTCGTGGGGCCACGTCAGCGTGCAGGACTTCGATCTGCGCAGCACCCTGTCAGGGTGCTGGGAGGGAACGCAGCCGTGTGGGACGGTTCGTCGGTACGCGCTACAGTGACCGCTCGCTACCCGGGCGACCGGGAGGCCACGTCGGAGTGGCGGAATAGGCAGACGCGCTAGCTTGAGGGGCTAGTGCCCGCAAGGGCGTGGGGGTTCAAGTCCCCCCTCCGACACGATCTGACCAGCACGAAAGTGCTGGTCAGCGCAGTTTTCGGCAGCGGTCGAGCGACTGGGATCGGCCCGTGTCATCGGTTTGTCATCACCGACAGCGGGGCCGTTGGTGTCATCGGTCCGAAGGCGCTCGTTGACCAGGGGGCGAGTGATGGAGGCTCCTGTGCCGTCTGCCAGTCGCGGCCCCACCGCACGTTGAGCCGGAAGCGCGCTCTACGTTCGGTGGCCCGTCGCATGAGCGCAGCGCTCAGGGTGGACTTCCCAGCAGCTCAAGATCCTCAAGAATCCGCAAGTTCCGAACGGTCGGCTCGCCCCGGAGCAGACGATCGAGCTCGAGGACGGCATGACTGCCGCCTTGGTGCGTCAACGTCGAGATGGACTGCTGACAGTGGCCGCCGATCGGCCGTGCTGTCCGCACCGACGGGCCGGCAGTCCCCCGGGGGAGCGCCATGAGCATCAACGCAGCCCCACGGCATCGCTAGCGGGCTGGGTGCTCACGTCGGGGATCCGCGCACCCGACATCCGTATCATGAAGCGCGATGCTCGACGCCTACGGATGGGATGACCACTGGTCGACGCTGTTCGCCCGGTTTGCGGACGGTGATACTCAACCGGGCCGCATCGTGCGTCATGATCGGGCGGCGCCGCTGGTCGCGACGTCGACCGGGCTCGCCCACTTGCCGGTGCGACGCAACGTCGGCGCGCTGACAGTCGGCGACTGGGTTGTCGTCGAGGGCGGCGAAGTGATCATCGACCGCCTCGAACGCACGTCCCTGCTTCGCCGCCGCGATCCCGGGGCCGACGAGCAGTTGCTGGCCGCGAACGTCGACGTCGTGGCCATGGTGTTCGGCGCAGACCGCCCACTCAAGGCGGGTCGCTTGTTCCGCACGCGGACACAGATCTGGGATGCGGGAGCGGTACCGCTGGTCGTGATCACCAAGACCGATCTCGTCGAGGACGACGGTGGGCTCGACACGCTCATCGGCCGGGTACATGAGATCGACCCGCTGCTCGACGTGGTGGCGGTCTCTTGCGTGACCGGCGCGGGCCTCGACGACCTACGCCGTCATGTCGGTGGGAGGACGCTGGCGCTGGTCGGCGAGTCGGGAGCGGGCAAATCGACGCTGGTGAACGCGCTCGTCGGAGGCGACGTCGCCGCGGTGTCTGCTGTTCGGGCCACCGACCACCGGGGTCGTCACACGACCACGTCACGGGAGCTACACCTGCTTCCCGACGGAGGTGTGCTCGTCGACACCCCCGGGCTGCGCGAGGTCGGCCTCTGGACCGACGAGTTGAGCGTCGACTCCGTCTTTCCCGAGATCGAGGAGCACGCCGCGGCCTGCCACTATCGCGACTGCACCCACGGGTCCGAGCCTGGCTGCGCCGTGCGGGCGGCGGTGGCGGCCGGCGAGGTGTCTCCCGAGCGGTTCGCCGCGTGGGAGTCACTGCGACAAGAAGCGGCGGCCGCAGCATTGCGGGCCGACGAACACGGCCGGCGAGCTGCCGAACGTCGCTTCGGCCGGGCCGTCAAGAACTACAAGCGCTTCAAGAACGATGGCTGACCGAACGGGCCCGCCGAGGAAGCGGGCCCTCCGGCACAACCACTAGGGGGACCGAGGGCAGAAGTCGGCACGCGATACATCGCGGGGCTCATGGTCAGGCGCCTGGGCTCGACATCCTCGGCCCGCCGCGCAGGAACCTCGCCGCCACCCGATCGGCCGCGTCGGACTGCATGGGGCGGGTGACGTGGGTGTAGATCTCCCTCGTGATGTGGGTGCTGCTGTGGTCGAGGCGGTCGCTCACGATGTGGATGTCGATGCCTTCCTGGAGGGC
>JALOLF010000264.1 GCA_025456085.1 Acidimicrobiales bacterium | reverse complement strand
GGCACGGGTCGGGCCTGTGTGTCGGGGAAGGTGATCCGCTTGCCCTCGTGGTCGAGCGCGAGGTCGGCGAGCTGCTGCCCGGTGCGCTCCTCGAGTCGCCGGAAGCCCTCGACGGCCACCCGACCGTTCGTCGTGCCGGAGAGCGCGAGAATCGTCTCGCAGACGTGGATGTCGGTGACGAGAGACGGTCGCCCGGCGGCCACTCCGTCGGGGATGACGCCGTTGGTACGGGCGAGCGCCTCGACCTCGGGGCCGGGCTTGACCGTGACTCCCTTGGTCACGGTGCCGAGCTTCTCGGCCAGCGGCCCGAGCGCGGCCATCTTCGCCCCCACCGCCGTGTAGTCGCGCGTGACGACGGCGAACTTCGGCATGGTCACACCAGGGACGGGCTCGACCTCTCCGGCGCGCCAGTCCTTGACGATTCCGTGGGGCACCGACATCTCGTCCGGTGTGTCGTGCAGCAGGGGGACCATCACCAGGTCGTCCCGGGTGTCGAGGTGTCCGGCGGCGAGGGTGGACACCTTGCGGCCCAGCGCCTGGAAGATGTCGTGGTCGCTCTTGGTCTCCCACGGCGGGTTGATCGCCGGGGTGAACGCGTGCACGAAGGGGTGCATGTCGGTGCTCGACAGGTCGTGCTTCTCATACCAGGTCGCGGCCGGCAGCAGCACGTCGCTGTAGAGCCCGGTACCGGTCATGCGGAAGTCGATCGACACCAGCAGGTCGAGCTTCCCCTGATCGGGCGCCTCCCGCCAGGTGATGTCACGAGGCCGCTGGTCCTCGGTCGCCTCGTCAGCCCGAACCGCGCTGTCGGTACCGAGCAGGTGCTTGAGGAAGTACTCGTTGCCCTTGCTGGACGAGCCCAGCAGGTTCGCGCGCCAGACAGTGAGCACCCGCGGCCAGTTCTCCGGCGCGTCCGGGTCGTCGATGGCAAACGCCAGGGCACCCTGCTTGAGCTGGTCGACGACGTACTGCGCTGGGTCAGCTCCTGCCGCGCGCGCCTCGTCGACGAGGTCGAGGGAGTTGCGGTTCAGCGACGGGTAGGACGGCATCCAGCCCGACCGTGCGGACTGAGCCAGCGTGTCGATCGTCGCCATGCCCTGCCAGCGTCCCGACCCCAACGGCGAGGCGAGCGTGTCGGCGGGCAGCCCGTCGTACCGCCACTGGCTGGTGTTCACGTACCAGAAGGCCGTTCCGATCATCTGCCGTGCTGGGCGCTGCCAGTCGAGGCCGAACGCCAGCTGCGCCCACCCGGTGACCGGGCGGCACTTCTCCTGGCCGACGTAGTGAGCCCAGCCGCCGCCGTTGACGCCCTGGCAGCCGGTCAGGGTGACCAGCGCAAGGAAGGTCCGGTAGATCGTGTCGGAGTGGAACCAGTGGTTTGTTCCGGCACCGAGCAGGATCATCGACCGGCCGCCGGAGTCCTCGGCGTTCTGGGCGAACTCGCGTCCGATGCGGAGGGCCTGCTCGGCGGGCACGCCGGTGATCTCGGCCTGCCAGGCTGGCGTGTACGGCTCTGGATCGTCGTAGCCCTGCGGCCACTCCCCGGGCAGGCCTTCGCGGCCGACCCCGTACTGCGCCAGCATCAGGTCGAAGACGGTCGTCACGGTCATCTCGCCGAGCTTGGCGACCGGGACGCCGCGGCGGATGACACCGCCGCCCTCGTTCTGCTCCTGGCCGAGGTCGAAGCGCGGGAGCAGCAGCTCGGCGGTCTCGGTGTTCTGCGCGCCGTGGAGGGAGAGCGCCGGGTCGACCTCGCCGAGGTCGAGGTTCCATCGACCTGCCCCGCTGTCGCTGAAGCGGTCGCCGAGCGTGCCATTCGGGACGTGGGGGCGTCCGGTCGCCGAGTCGACCAGCACCGGCTTCCAGGCAGCCGCCTCGGTCTCGATGGCGAGGTCTTCTGCGGTCACGAACTTGTCGGGGGCCCATGCGCCGTCCTGCTCACGCAGCCGGACGAGGAAGGGCAGGTCGGAGTACTTCTTGACGTAGTCGACGAAGCGTGGCACCTGGCGGTCGACGAAGAACTCCTTGAGGACCACGTGGCCCATCGCCATGCCGAGCGCCCCGTCGGTGCCTGGATGTGGCGCCAGCCACTCGTCGGCGAACTTGGTGTTGTCGGCGTAGTCGGGGCTGACCACGACCACCTTCTGGCCGCGGTACCTCGCCTCGGTCATGAAGTGCGCGTCCGGCGTCCGCGTGACGGGGACGTTCGATCCCCACATGATCAGGTAGCTGGAGTTGAACCAGTCCGCGGACTCCGGGACGTCGGTCTGGTCGCCGAACACCTGCGGCGAGGCCACCGGCAGGTCGGCGTACCAGTCGTAGAAGCTGAGCATCGCCCCGCCGAGAAGGCTCACGAACCGCGCGCCGGCGGCGTGGCTGGCCATCGACATCGCCGGGATCGGGGAGAACCCGAACACCCGGTCCGGGCCGTGCGCGTCGATGGTGTGGACGTGTGCGGCCGAGATCAGCTCGATGGTCTCCGACCACGAGGCGCGCACCAGTCCGCCCTTGCCGCGGGCCCGCTGGTAGCGGCGGCGGGTGTCGGGATCGTTCACCACCGCGGCCCAGGCCGTGACCGGATCGCCACCGGCGGCGGCCTTCGCGGCCCGGTAGGCCTCGAGCAGGACGCCGCGGATGTAGGGGTAGCGCACGCGCGTGGGCGAGTACGTGTACCAGGAGAACGCCGCACCGCGCGGGCAGCCGCGCGGCTCGTACTCCGGGGAGTCGACCCCGACCGAGGGGTAGTCGGTCTGCTGGGTCTCCCAGGTGATGATC
>JALOLF010000263.1 GCA_025456085.1 Acidimicrobiales bacterium | reverse complement strand
TCGGCGGAGCGGTGGCTGGCGCTGTTCGAGGCGGCAGGCGTGCCCGCGGGACGCGTCCGCACCCTCGACCAGGTCTACGGCTGGGACCAGGCCCGCTCCCAGAACTTGCTGCTCGACGTCGAGCACCAGGTGCTCGGCACCATCACGCTGCCCGGCTCGCCCCTGCGATTCGACCACCCCGGGCCCGAGCACCGGCCCCCACCCCTGCTCGGCGAGCACAACGCGAGCGTCCGTGCGTGGCTCGCGCACGACACCGGTGGGCCACGGTGACCGCCCGGCTGGGCGCTCGGGCGTTGCTCGACCTGGTGCTCGACCCCGGCTCGTGGGAGTCGTGGGACGCCCCGCCGGTGCCGGTCGGGCGCGACACCGAGCGCTACGCGCGGGCGCGGGCCGACGCGGCCACGTCCAGCGGGGTGGACGAGTCGGTGCTCACCGGCCGCGGGACGATCCATGGCCGTCCCGTCGCGGTTCTGGTGGGGGAGTTCGGGTTTCTCGCCGGCTCGATCGGCGTGGCCGCCTCGGAGCGGCTCGTGCTCGCGATCGAGCGCGCGACCGAGCAGCGCCTGCCCCTGCTGGCGGCGCCGTCGTCGGGCGGCACCCGCATGCAGGAGGGCGCGATGGCCTTCGTGCAGATGCTCACGATCACCCAGGCGATCGGGGCGCACCGCGCAGCGGGGCTGCCGTACCTGGTCTACCTGCGTGATCCGACCACCGGCGGGGTGTTCGCCTCCTGGGGGTCGCTGGGGCACGTCACGGCGGCGGAGCCGGGAGCGCGGGTCGGCTTTCTCGGGCCGCGGGTGTACCAGGCTCTGTACGGGCGGCCGTTCCCGCCGCACGTGCAGACGGCCGAGAACCTGGTGGCGCACGGCATCATCGACGCGATCGTTCCACCGCAGCAGCTGGCGGCGCTGGCCGACCGGGTGCTGGGCCTGATCCTCGACCGGCCGACCGGTGCCGCTGACCCGTCGACCGGGCCCGAGCCGTCGCCGCCGGCCGTCGACCCCTGGCTGGCTGTGCGGCGCTCACGCGACCCCCGTCGCCCTCACCTTCGTCACCTGCTGCGCGCCGCTGCGGCTGACGTGGTTCCGCTCAACGGCACCGCAGCAGGGGAGAGCCACCCCGGTCTGCTGCTCGCCTTCGCGCGGTTCGGGCGCGCCTCGTGCGTGCTGCTCGGGCAGGACCGCCAGGGTCAGGAGGCCGACCGACCGCTCGGCCCCGACGCCCTACGCCAGGGCCGCCGTGGCATGCGGCTGGCCCAGGAGCTCGACCTGCCTCTGGTCACCGTGGTCGACACGCCGGGGGCGGCGCTCACCGTGGAGGCCGAGCAGGGCGGGTTGGCCGGGGAGATCGCCCGTAGCCTCGCCGACCTGCTGGCCCTACCCGCACCGACCGTCGCCGTGCTGCTCGGGCAGGGCAGCGGCGGCGGGGCGCTGGCCCTGGCCGCCGCAGACCGGGTGCTGGCCGCCCAGCATGCGTGGTTGGGCCCCCTGTCCCCCGAGGGAGCCAGCTCCATCGTCCACCGCGACGTCGAGCACGCGCCCGACCTGGCGCGCGCACAGGGCATCTCGGCTGCCGAGCTCGAGGCGCAGGGGATCGTCGACCTCGTCGTGCCCGAGCAGCCTGATGCCGCCGACGAGCCCGATCAGTTCTGCCGCCGGCTCGGCGCGGTGCTTGAGCAGCAGATCGTGGAGCTGCGAGCCCAGCCGTCAGACCAACGGCGTGCTGCTCGGCATGCCCGCTACCGGGCTCTGGGGCGGGCCAGGTAGGGCTCGACGAGGTGCGCCCGGGGGTGGTGAGTCGGCCCGCAGGCGTGGATGTGGAGGTCGGTCGGCTCGTGGGGGTGTGGATGTGGCACAGGGCCGCTCAGGCGGGCCCGCCGTCACATCGACGGGCCGTGCGACCGACCGGATGCGACATCGATCATGCTCACGCGTGCGGGTACACCGGTCCCGTGAACTTCTCGCCTGGTCCGTCCCCGGGGGCGTCCGGCACGCTGGACGCCTCGCGGAACGCGAGCTGCAGCGTGCGGACCCCGTCGCGCAGCGGGGCCACGTGGTGGTGGCCGAGGTGGGGGGCGGCGCCGGCCACCAGCCCGGCCAGCGCGTCGATGAGAGCGCGCGCCTCGTCCAGGTCTCGGTGCTCGGGCAGGTCATCGGCCAGACCCAGGTGCACCGCCGCAGCGCTCATGAGGTGGACGGCGGTGGTGCCGAGCATCTCGACGGCCGGTACCTCCGCGATGTCCCTCGTCGCGTCGGTCGGCCCGGTCATGGCTGATACCCTGGCACAGCACAACTGAATACCGACCACGCCGGGTCTGCCCGGCGTCAAGCGGAGGCGAACTCCCACCTCGAGCAGCCCACGGTTGCCAGGTCCCGGTCCGGCGCCCCTCCCGGCGTCACTCCGACGCGGCTGCCCGCGCCGGTCGACCGTCCGCCCCCGCAGCACCGCGCTCGGGGGCGTTGTCACGTCCCGGGGCTGTGTGATCGGCCGACCGACAGACACCAGGAGGACCCATCAGCGTCGAGCCCCGCATCAACGACCGCATCCGCGTGCCCGAGGTCCGACTCGTCGGTCCGAATGGTGAGCAGGTGGGGATCGTCCGCATCGAGGACGCCCTGCGGCTGGCCGAGGAGGCCGACCTCGACCTCGTCGAGGTGGCACCCGAGGCGCGTCCGCCGGTCGTCAAGCTCATGGACTACGGCAAGTTCAAGTACGAGTCGGCGATGAAGGCACGTGAGGCGCGACGCAACCAGACGCACGTGCAGATCAAGGAGCAGAA
>JALOLF010000165.1 GCA_025456085.1 Acidimicrobiales bacterium | reverse complement strand
GCCTGCGAGCACGATCGGGAACTGCGCCCAGGGGGTCTTCATGACGGCGCGCAGCGTCAGGTCGTCCACGAGCTCCAGGCGGTCGAGCGGGCGCCAGGCCCCCGAGGTGAGGATGCCCGTCGTCGCCTGCTCCAGGTTGAGCTTCACCGCCTGGGCGTCGAGGTCCTCGCCGTTGTGGAACTTGATGTCGGGCCGTAGCCGGATCTCCCACTCGAGGTGGTCCTCGTCGGAGGTGATCGACTCGGCCAGGTACGGACGGGCCACACCATCGGCGTCGTAGGCCGCGAGGGGATCGAACACGGCCCGCGCCACCATGTAGGTCGCGGGCGTGAAGCGGTTCTTCGCCGGGAGGTAGCCGTCGGGCTCCCCCAGCAGGCCGACCACGAGTCGACCCTGGCCGACCTGGTCGGCCGTCGGGGCGGTCGACGCCGATTCGGCGCCGGAATCGACCGCCTCCTCGGCGCTGCTCCCACAGGCTCCGGCTGTCAGACCCAGCACCGCCACCGCCGCCATGGCGCGCGCGAACCACCGGACATCGCTCATCGGTCCCACCCGTTCCTCCCTCACCCCGGGCCGCACTCCCGGCCCGCCGTGTCCTGCCCCGCCGGGCGCTCGTGCGCCGTGGCGACCTATCCCCCGTTGCATCGTCACGTCGGGGTCGCAACTCAAGCACGAATATGGGGCATCCGGCCCAGGCGTCTGGGTCGAACGGCCGATGGGCGCTCGACCGCGCCGGGCGACCGAGGGTCGGGTCGTCAGCTCCTGGGCCGGAAGCGCACCTTCACCGGGATGTGCTTGGGCCCGCCCACGAAGCTGGACGCGAGGTGTTCCACCGGCCCGGCCAGCTCGACGGACTCGACGCGCTCGGCGAACACCCGCCAGAACACCTTCAGGTCCAGCCGGGCCAGGTGGGCGCCGAGGCAGAAGTGCTCGCCGATCCCGAAGCCCAGGTGCGGGTTGGGATCCCGGTCGACGCGGAAGGTGTACGGGTCCTCGAAGACGTCCTCGTCGCGGTTGGCCGACGCGTAGAACAGCGCCACCGAGTCACCGGCGCGGATCTGCTTGTCCCGCAGCACGTAGTCGGCCGTGGCCGTGCGGGAGAAGTGGTTCACGGGGGTCGACCAGCGCACGATCTCCTCCGCCGCCAGGGGCGCCAGCGCCGGCTCGGCCCGCAGCTTCTCGAGCTCGCCCCAGTTGTCGAGGAAGGCCACCAGGCCACCCGAGATGCCGTTGCGGGTGGTGTCGTGGCCGGCCACCATCACCAGGAACAGCAGCGAGTAGAGCTCGAACTGCGGCACGGGCTCGCCGTTGAGGGTGGCGTTGGCCAGCACGCTGGCCAGATCGTCGGTGGGGTTGGCGCGGCGCTCCGCCAACAGCTCGTCGAAGTAGGCGAAGGCTTCACCGATGAAGGCCAGCACCTCGTTCTGGGTCTCGCCCTCGATCGCGAACTCGGGGTCCTCGAGACCGAAGTTCTGGTTCGTGATGCGCAGCACGAAGTCCTCGCGCTCGCGGGGGATGCCGAGCATCTCGGTGATCATGCGCAGCGGCTGCAGCGCTGCGATCTCGGGCACGAAGTCCCAGGCCACGTCGCCCTGTGCGGCGAGGTCGTCGAAGATCTCGTCGGTGATGTCCACGAGTCGCTGCTCGAGCCGGGCGATGGCCCGCGGGGTGAAGAACCCGCTCACCAGCTTGCGGTACTCCCGGTGCTCGGGCGGGTCCATGTTCACCAGCATCCGCAGCGGCGGGTTGTCGTCGAGGGTGGCCGGGTCGACGTCGGGCGGATCCGGGAAGAGGATGAAGCGTCCTGCGCTGCGGAACACCTCCGGCTGGCGGGACACCTCGGTGATGTCGGCCGCCTTGGTCACCGCCCAGAAGGGCCGGTAGCCCTCCGGCTGGAAGCGGTGGACGGGGTCCTCGGCCCGCAGACGCCGCCAGGCGTCGTGCGGGTACCCGTGGTCGCCGTACTCCTTCGCGGTGATGACGTCGAGATCGTCGAGCGACGACGTGCTCACGTGTGTTCCCCCTTGTCCGTCCGGGCTGCGGGCCTCGCGCGACGTCGTCCCCCCCGGTGGTGGTGGACGCGTGCGGTCATCATGACAGAGCGGCACGCCCCGCCGGTTCACGGCGGCGCCGACGCAGGCGACGTCGGGCGCGCCCGGCACGCGCCGGCGTCGGCGCGCCGCTCCCGCCGCCCTCGTCGGGACGGGGTGGGCGCGGCAGGTGGAACTTCGCCGCCCGCTCCGCCTCCCGGAGCTGCAGGTGGGCCAGCAGCCGCTCCCAGGTTGCCGGGTCCGGCCGTGCCACGCCGTAGGCGGCCAACGTGACGTCGGGCAGGTTGGCCCGGTAGTCGTGGCCGGTGGCGCGGAACACCCCTGGTGTCGGGTGCGTGGCGTTGAGGGTGTCGACGATGACGTGCACCGCGGTGACGACGGGCTCGTAGGTCATCTCACGGGGCACCCGGGGTGGGCGATCGCCCTGCAGCCACGACGGCTCCTGCACGAGCAGCCCCAGGCTGATGTAGCGCACCGGGTCGTTGGTGTGCGACAGCAGGACGGCCCGGAGCCGCCGCCCCTCGGCCAGGAGCCGGTCGAGCTCACCGGGTCCGGTCACCTCCGCCACCCGCAGCTCACCGTCGGTCGGCGGCCGGCCCGGCAGGGCCTCGCCGAGCAGTTCGCGCCGCCAGCCGCTGTAGTACGGCGTACCGACCCACAGCGCCCGGTCGACTCCCACGGCGTCGAAGCCGTCGACCCCCTCGTGGAGGAAGGCGTTCTGGCCGGCCCACGCCCCCAGGCTCTCCCCGTAGACCACGACGCGAGGTCGACCCTCCGGTGGACGTGACGCCAGCTCGTCGCGGATGGCTTCGAGGAGCAGACGGTGCGAACGACCCCCCCGCCCCACGCGGTGCAGCGTCAGCACCGAGGGGAGGCGGGCGTACTGCACCGCCACCGCCGCGGTGTCGCCGGCCAGCACGTGGTCGAGCACCTCCAACGGCAGCGTGTTGACCACGCCGTTGCCGGCGGGGCACCCGACCACCAGGAGCCGGCGGTCGAACGCACCCGTCCGGCGCAGCTCCGCCATGGCCAGCTCCACCCGCTCCTCGATGGTCCGGGCCTGATCGTGGCCCACGTAGACCCGGATGGGATCCGCCACGGCCGGGCGACCCGTCACCGCCTCGATCTCCTCGGGCGAGGGAGCGTCGGTGACGAACCGCCGACCCTCGCGACCCGTGCGGGCGAAGCCCAGGGGGCTGCCCGGCCCGGCGGTGCGGGCCGCACTGGTCGGCGCCTGGTCGTAGCCCGGGTCGACCACGCGGTCGTAGAGACGGAAGCCCTGCACGATCGGACCGGCCAGCAGCTTGCCGGTGCCGACCCACATGCCCGCAGCCAGCAGCTCACCGGCCCACAGGCTCACCCGCTCGGGGGCTCCGAGCCGCCGCTGGACCGTCGCGGCCAACGAACGACCGCTGTGCCGGTAGCCGTTGACGACAGCGGCGAGCACGCCGGCCACGGCCACCGAACGCCCGAGTGCGGGCATCGGCGCCGGAGGCGGGGGGTCCCAGCGGTCGCGCAGGCCGTCCTGTGCGACCAGGCCGCGTCGCACCGAACGCGTGGCGGCCGCACCGAGGGCCAGCGCACCGATGCCCGTGGCCAGCGCCCGCCGAGGCGAACCCCGAGCCGCGACGACGGAGGCCGCCGCCAGCCCGCCACCAGCGGCGAACTGTGCCGTGGCCCGACCCAGGCTGCGCCACACCGGCTCCCCGTCGATCGGCGGGAGGGCTCGACGCGCTGCGAGTCCGACCACCGCCAACCCGCCGAGGGCCGCCACGTCGCCCGGCGCGGAGCCGGTCCGGGCTGCGGCCCAGTAGGCGGTGTCACCGACCGCGAAGCCGAGCGCCGCTGCGACACCGCTCACGATGGCCTGTTGGCTCGTGGTCCGCGGCAGCAGCGAGGGGCTGAACGACTTGGTGGCCGAGAAGGCACCCAGCGCCAGGCCGGCCCAGATGTCGGGCCGGTGCAGCCACTCGTCCTCGCGTCGGGGAGTCACGGCGGGCAGTGTAGGTGGGCGGACGCGCCCCGGCCGGGAGCGCTCAGAGGGACTGGATGCCCGCCAGCACCCGCTCCAGCAGCCGCATGTCGGGGCGGGCGCCGTCGATCTGGCGGTGGTGCAGCAGGCCCTCGTCGACCATGTCGCCCACGAGCACCCGCGCCGTGCCGAGCGGGATGGACAGGTGCGCGGCGATCTCGGCCACGGAGATGGGGTGGAGCGCCAGCTCGGCGATCTTCTTGCGTTCCAGGGCCAGCCGGGACGATCCCGAACGACCCTGCGGCGACAGGGTCACCAGGGCCTCCAGGGCCAGCTCGACCCTGGCGCGCGTGCGACCCTTGGTGAGCACGAAGGCCGGAACCTTCATCCGGATCTCGTCGTCCATGTCTGCCGCTCCCGTAGGTCGTCGACCACACGCTCGCAATGGCCCACCCATCGCTCGTCGGTAGAACGCCGGCGAACATGAGCCGTGTCGACCCGGAAAGACTAGCCACCCGTCGTCTGTCGGGGCGAACGGTGCTGGTCCCGACGACGCCGACCCGAGGTGAAGGTGTAGTCGGCGGGGTCGGGACGTCGGGTCTCGAACCAGTAGCGCAGCGTGGTGTGAGGCCAGTTGTTGGTGACCTTGCCGAACTCGTTCTTGTACCAACTCCGACAGCCGGCTTCCCACACCAGGCGGCGCATGCTCGTCTGCAGCGCACGGTTGTAGGCGGCCTGCACCTCGGGGCGCACGTCCATGGCGCCGGCTCCCCGGGCCGCCAGCTCGTCCAGGCAGCCCAGCAGGTAGTGCACCTGGGCCTCGATCATGTAGATGATCGAGTTGTGGCCCAGGTTCGTGTTGGGGCCGTAGAGCAGGAACAGGTTGGGGAACCCGCTCACGGTGATGCCGTGGTGCGCTTCGGCCCCTTCGTGCCAGGCGTCGGCGAGCAGCCGCCCGTCGCGGCCGGTCACGGTGAGCGGCGCCAGGAAGTGGGTCGTGTCGAACCCGGTGGCGAAGACGATCGTGTCGACCGAGTGCTCGACGCCGTCGGCGGTGACGATCCCCCGTGGGGTGATCCGCTCGATGGCACTCGTGACGACCTCGACGTGGTCGCGGCACAGCGCCGGGTAGTAGTCGCTGGAGATGAGCATGCGCTTGCAGCCCGGTTGGTAGTCGGGTGTGAGCGCGCGCCGCAGCGCAGGGTCGGCCACGACCGACTCCAGGTGCCTGCGCCCGGCCTGCTCCATGAGCGCGGCCAACGGGGAGCCCTTGCGGAACAGGCCGAACCGGGCCTCGTAGGCGGCGTAGAGGAACGCCCGGTAGCCCTCGAGCACCCCGGGCAGGCGCGCCAGGGCGGCAACCGTCCGCGGCGAGTAGTCGGCGTTGGGCCTCGGGAAGATCCAGTTGGCGGAGCGCTGGAAGATCCTCAGCGAGCCCGCCTGCTCGGCCACCGGTGGGATGAACTGGATGGCGCTCGCCGCGTTGCCGATCACGGCGACGCGCTCACCCCGCAGATCGTGGTCGTGGTTCCACCGCGCCGAGTGGAAGGTCGTGCCGGTGAAGGTGTCCAGGCCCGCCAGGTCGGGGATCCACGGGCGGTTCAGCTGACCGAGACCCGACACCACGACGTCGGCGGTCTCCTCGCTGCCGTCGGCCAGCCGCAGGTGCCAGCGCTGGTCGTCCTCGTCCCAGGTGAGCGCGGTCACCTCGGTGTTCGTGCGCAGGTGTGGGCGCAGGCCGAACACGTCGGCGACCCGTTCGAGGTAGTCGAGGATCTCGGCCTGGGAGGCGTAGCGCCGGCTCCAGTAGGGCCACCGGGCGAACGAGAACGAGTACAGGTGGGACTTCGCGTCGCAACAGGCACCGGGGTAGGTGTTGTCCCGCCAGGTGCCACCCACGCCGTCGGACTTCTCGTAGACGGTGAAGGTCTCGATCCCCGCCCGGCGCAGCTGCACACCGGTGCACAACCCCCCGGCGCCGGCACCGAGCACGGCGATGGTCGGCGTCGTCGAAGGGCGGGAGCGGTCCAGGGGCGGCCGGATCCGGTCGAGGCGGGAGGCGGACGGCGACAGCCAGCGGACGGCGTCGGCCAGGACGTTGGATCGCATGCGATGCTCCGTCGTGTCGGTGGCGCCCGGCGCTCGGTCCAGGGGGACCGTCAGCCGAGCTGCGTGCCCCAGGGACCCATGCCCCGCACCGTGGTCGGGGTCACGCGGATCACGAAGCCGTCGGGTGGTTCGGGCATGGGCGGGAACGTCACGCCGGGGCCGATGTAGCGCTCGGCGAGGCGCTGGAGCAGCTGCGGGGCGCCGCCCTCCTCGATCCGGGCCGTGCCCTCGACGACGAGGTAGTGCTGCATGCCGTACTGGTCGCCCTCGGCTTCGATGGACAGCGAGACCCGGGGGTCCCGCCGGATGTTGCGGACCTTCTGGTCGACCATCAGCTTGCCGATGACGATCTCGTCGCCGTCGAGGCCGACCCACACGATGGTGACGTGCGGGCTGCCGTCGCCGTTCACGGTGACGAAGTGGGCCAGGCGCCCGGACTCGATCACCTCGCGTGCCGACTCGGGGATCTCCATGGCGACAGTCTGACCTCTGCACGGGGGCGGCGTGGCCGGCCGTGCTCGCCGCGGCCGCCGTGTGCACCTCCGTGGCGTGGGCTGGCAGGATGCCGGCATGGGTGACGTGCTGGACCTCGACCGCGACGGCGACGTGTTCGTGCTGGTGTGGCACGACGGCGAGAACCGCTTCCGACGCGAGTCCGTCGACGCCTGGAACGAGGCGCTCGACACGATCGAGCAGGCGGGCCCACCCCGCGCCCTGGTGGCGACCGGTGAGGGCAAGTTCTGGTCGAACGGGCTCGATCTGGACTGGATGGCCACCATCCCCGACGCCCGGGCCTTCCTCGACGACGTGCACCGGCTGCTGGTGCGGGTGTTGACCTTCCCCGCCATCACCGTGGGGGCGCTCAACGGCCACGCCTTCGCCGCCGGCGCCATGTTGGCCTCGGCCCTCGACTTCCGGGTCATGCGCGCCGACCGGGGCTACTGGTGCCTGCCCGAGGCGGACCTGGGTCTGCCCCTGACGCCGCTCATGCAGGCCGTGATCGAGGCCAAGCTGCCGCGGGTCGCCGCCCACGAGGCCATCGTCACCGGCCG
The DNA here is from genome assembly GCA_025456085.1 of Acidimicrobiales bacterium. Lineage (GTDB taxonomy): Bacteria > Actinomycetota > Acidimicrobiia > Acidimicrobiales > Acidimicrobilacustridaceae > JALOLF01. The sequence goes on along the minus strand of JALOLF010000165.1, from coordinate 1,366 downwards.
CCGCTACTCGGGGCAGGACGCGCTCGCCGCCGGCATCGTCCACGAGTTGGCCGAGGTGGCCGACGTGGTACCCCGAGCGCTGCTCCGGGCCGCCGGTCTCGCCGACAAACGGGCCGTCGACGAGCACAAGCGCCAGCTCTACGGCCACGTGACGGCCCTGCTCTGAGACCGGTTCGCCGCCGGCGCTGCTACCCTGCTCCCAGCACGCGATCCGCGTGCCCGCCCCGGCCACCGGCCGGCGAGGCCCACGAGTCAGGCACAACCTCGTGCCCACACGATCTCGAGCGGCCTGGCTTCCCCCTCGACATCGGAGTCTCGTGTCCCCTTCCTTCGCGGAGCTCGGCGTCCCCGCCGACCTCGCAGCCGCCCTCGACCGGCGCGGCCTCACCCAGCCCTTCCCTATCCAGTCCGCCACCCTGCCCGATGCCCTGGCCGGGCGCGACCTGTGCGGGCGCGCCCCCACCGGCTCGGGCAAGACCATCGCCTTCGGGCTGCCCCTCGCCGCCCGGGTCGGCAAGGCCCGTCCGCAGCACCCGGAGGCCCTGGTGCTGGTCCCCACCCGTGAGCTGGCCGCCCAGGTGCGCGAGGAGCTGCACCTGTTGGCCGCGCCCCGTCGCCGCCGGGTCACCGCGGTGTACGGCGGCGCCGCCTACGGGGTGCAGCGCACCCGCCTGCGCCAGGGGGTCGACATCCTCGTGGCGTGCCCGGGCCGCCTGGAGGACCTGTGCAGCCGGGGCGACGTCTTCTTGGACCGCGCCCGCCTCGTGGTGCTCGACGAGGCCGACCGCATGGCCGACATGGGCTTCCTGCCCTCGGTGCGTCGGCTGCTCGATCGCACCCCCGCCGAGCGCCAGACGCTGCTGTTCTCCGCCACCCTCGACGGTGACGTCGGGCAGCTCATCGAGCGCTACCAGCGCGACCCCGTGTGGCACGACGTCACCCCCGACGAGCCCGAACAGCTCGACGTCCGCCACCTGTTCTGGCGTGCCGAGCGCACCCGCCGGGTCGCCATCACGGCCCGCCTGGTCGCCGAGCACGGCCCCACGGTCGTGTTCTGCCGAACCCGCCACGGCGCGGACCGCGTCGCCCGCCAACTCGGTTCGGCCGGGGTGGCGGCCGTGGCCATCCACGGCAACCGCAGCCAGGGCCAACGGGAGCGGGCGCTGGCCGCGTTCGCCGACGGGCAGGCGCAGGCCCTGGTGGCGACCGACGTGGCGGCGCGGGGCATCCACGTGGACGACGTGGCCTGCGTCGTGCACTTCGACCCGCCGGCCGACCACAAGGACTACGTGCACCGCTCCGGACGCACGGGCCGGGCGGGTGCGACGGGCACGGTCGTGTCGCTGGTCACCGACGAGCAGGTCGG
>JALOLF010000164.1 GCA_025456085.1 Acidimicrobiales bacterium | reverse complement strand
GGCGCCTTCGCCGTGGTGCTCGAGATGGTGCCGAGCGAGACGGCCCGCACCGTCACGCAGACGCTGAGCATCCCGACGGTAGGCATCGGGGCCGGGCCGCACTGCGACGCCCAGGTGCTGGTGTGGCAGGACATGGCCGGACTCCGGTCAGGCCGGCTGCCCAAGTTCGTCAAGACCTACGCCGACATGCGAGGCGTGCTGCGCGATGCGGCGTCCCGCTTCGGCCAGGACGTGGTGGACGGCTCCTACCCCGGCCCCGAGCACGAGTACCAGTAGCCCGATCGCCCCGCGCGATTCTCGGCCGACGGGTCAGGCCGGCGGCGCCGGCCGCTCGCGCCACGCGCCGTCCTGGGCGTCCCACGCCTCGGTGCGCTCCTTGGCGCGCGACAGGGCGCCCTCGGCCAGCTCGCGAGTCTCGTACGGCCCCATGCGCTCGATGTTCGGGCAGCCGTCGCGCCCCTCGACTCTCGAGTGGGTGAGGCACCAGTACCAGGGCCCGCCGGTCGCGTCGCTCATGCACCCATCCTTACACTCGAGCGGTGCAGGCAGTCCACGCCGTGACCCCGGGAACGGTCAGCCCGATCCGGCGGGTACCGGCGTCCATCACCCCGCCGGAGTACGTCGGCCGCCCGACCCCGACGCCGTACCGCGGGCCCGACGTGCAGCCTCCCGAGATCATCGAGCGCATGCGTGTGGCCGGCCGGCTGGCGGCACGGGCCATGCGCGAGGTCGCGTCCCACATCGAGCCCGGTGTGACCACCGACGAGCTCGACCGGGTGGGCCACGAGTACCTCTGCGACCACGGCGCCTACCCCTCGACTCTGGGCTACCCGGGGCACGGGCACGTTCCGCCCTTCCCGAAGTCGCTGTGCACCTCGGTGAACGAGGTGATCTGCCACGGCATCCCCGACTCGACGGTGCTGCGCGACGGCGACATCGTGAACATCGACATCACGGCCTTCGTCACCATCGACGGCATCGGGGTGCACGGCGACACCGACGCGACCTACCTGGTGGGCGAGGTCGACGAGCAGTCCCGCCTGCTGGTCGAACGCACCGAGCAGGCCCTGACCCGCGCCATCGCCGCCGTCCGACCGGGACGCCAGCTCAGCGTCGTCGGGAGGGTGATCGAGGCCTACGCCCGGCGCTTCGGCTACGGCGTGGTGCGTGACTTCACCGGGCACGGCGTCCACACGTCGTTCCACTCCGGGCTGGTGGTGCCGCACTACGACGACCCCCGCGCTGACCTGGTGCTGCAGACGGGCATGACCTTCACGATCGAGCCGATGCTCAACCTCGGCACCCACGAGTGGCGCATGTGGGACGACGGCTGGACCGTCGTCACCGCCGACCTGAGACGCTCGGCCCAGTTCGAGCACACCCTCGTCGTCACCGACGACGGCGCCGAAGTGCTCACGCTGCCCTGACCGCCGCACTAGGGTCACCTGACGTGGATGACCAGGCCAACAGCGACGGGATCGGCTTCGGAGTCGACATCGGCGGCAGCGGCATCAAGGGAGCCCGGGCCGACCTGGTGGCCGGCGACCTGGCGTCGGAACGACACAAGATATTGACGCCGCAGCCCGCCACGCCCGACGCGGTCGTGGCTGTCATCACCGAGATCGTGTCTACCGCGGGCTGGACGCAGCCGTTCGGCTGCACCTTTCCCGGCATCGTGCGGCACGGGGTGCTGCATTCGGCGGCCAACCTCGACCCGGCGTGGATCGGGGTCAACCTCGAGCAGCTCGCGAGCGAGGCGACCGGCGTGCCTGTCGCCGCCCTCAACGACGCGGACGCCGCCGGACTGGCCGAGGCCCGGTTCGGCGCCGCGAAGGGTCGGGACGGCGTCGTCATCATCGTCACCCTCGGCACAGGCATCGGCACGGCCGTGCTGGTCGATGGCCACCTGCTGCCCAACTCCGAGCTGGGGCACCTGCTGATGCATGGACGGTCCGCCGAGAAGTACGCCGCGGCATCGGTGCGCCAACGCAAGAACCTCTCCTGGGAGCAGTGGGGGGGCCGCCTGCAGGAGTACTTCTCCCACTTGGAGTTCCTGTTCTCGCCCGACGTGTTCATCATCGGCGGCGGCGTGAGCCGCAAGTCGGAGAAGTTCCTGCCCTACATCGACGTGGAGGCCGAGATCATCCCGGCCGAGCTGCAGAACCAGGCCGGCATCGTGGGGGCGGCCGTGGTGGCGGCTGAGCGCTTCGGAGCCACCCCGCCCGTCGGCTAGCGGTCCTCGAGCCTCGCTCGCGTCCACGTTCCAGTACAAAGTGCCGATCGTGATCCGCCCGACCTGCGCAAATGCGGCGACGAGCCGGCCCGCGCAGGGCACTTTGTGCTTGAACCTGTCCGCTCTCTGCCGATCGGGGTGACGGCCCCGTCGCGAAACCCTCCCCCACCGCCTGACCGCCTCGCTAGCGTTCGCCCATGGTCGATGTCGCCCGCCGAACCAAGGTCACCGTCGTGGGAGCCGGCTCGGTCGGAGCCACCATCGCCTTCGCCTGCCAGGTGCGGGGAGTGGCCCAGACGATCGCGCTGTACGACCTGAACGAGGCCAAGACTCGGGCCGAGGTTCTCGACATGAACCACGGCAAGGCCTTCACCCCTCCGGTGGAGGTGATCGGCAGCAGCGACCCCGAGGTCACCGCCGGGTCGGACGTGATCGTGGTGACGGCCGGGGCCAAGCAGAAGCCCGGCCAGACGCGACTTCACCTCGCCGCAGCGAACGTCGCCATGATGAAGTCGATGGGCCCTCAGTTGCTCGAGCTCAGCCCGAACGCCATCTTCTGCATCGTCACCAACCCCTGTGACGTCGTCACCTACGCCACGCAGAAGTTCACCGGGCTGCCCACCAACCGGGTGTTCGGCTCGGGCACGGTGCTCGACTCCGCTCGGCTGCGCTACCTGGTCGCCGAGCAGGTGCGGGTGAACCCGACAAACGTGCACGGGTACATCGCCGGTGAGCACGGCGACTCCTCGGTGGCCCTCTGGTCCAGTGCCTCGATCGGCGCGACGCCGCTGCTGGAGTGGGCCGAGCCCGACCGTCCGCTCACGGCCGACGACCGGGAGCGCATCCACCACGACGTCGTGCACGCTGCCTACGAGATCATCGAGGGCAAGGGCGCCACCTGGTACGGCGTCGGGCTCGCGGTGGCACGCATCCTCGAGGCGATCATCGACGACGCCAACACGATCCTGCCGGTGAGCTCGCTCATCACCGACTACTACGGCATCAACGACGTGGTCATCTCGATCCCGAGCGTGGTCGACCGGCTCGGGGTGCACGACGTGCTGCACATCCCGCTGTCCGACGCCGAGCTGGCCGGGTTGAGGGCCAGCGCCGAGGCCGTCCAGTCGGTCGCGCGCTCCCTCGGCCTGTAGCCGCAGCCCGGGCGCGGCGGCCTCCGGCCACATCGGGCACAGTGGAGGCATGGACGACACATCCCAGCGGCATCGCGTGGTGGTGGTCGGCTCGGGGTTCGGTGGCTTGTTCGCCGTCAAGGCCCTGCGCCGCGCCCCCGTCGACGTCACGCTGATCTCCTCGACGACCTACCACCTGTTCCAGCCACTGCTGTACCAAGTCGCCACCGGCATCCTGTCGTCGGGCGAGGTCGCTCCGGCGACCCGGGACATCCTCAGCAGCCAGCGCAACCTGACCGTGCTCGCCGGCACCGTGAAGAACATCGACCTCGACAGGCAGGTGGTGCGGGCGCACGCGCTGGGCCGCACCTGGTTCGAGCAGCCGTACGACAGCCTCATCGTCGCCGCCGGGGCGGGCCAGTCGTACTTCGGCAACGACCACTTCGCCGAGTTCGCGCCCGGCATGAAGTCCATCGACGACGCGCTCGAGCTGCGTGGCCGAATCTTCGGCGCCTTCGAGATGGCCGAGGTCGAGACCGACCCCGAGCAGCTCGACGAGTGGCTCAGCTTCGTCGTCGTCGGTGCCGGGCCGACGGGAGTGGAGATGGCCGGGCAGATCGCCGAGCTGGCGCACCGCGCGCTGCGGGGCGAGTTCCGCCGCATCGACCCGCACCAGGCGAAGGTGATCCTGCTGGACGCTGCGCCGCAGGTGCTCCCACCGTTCGGTGAGAAACTCGGCGTCAAGGCGAAGCAGAAGCTCGAGCGCCTCGGCGTCGAGGTTCAGCTCGGCGCCATGGTGGTCGGGGTCGACGCCGACGGCCTCGACGTGCGGGACGCCGACGGCAGCACCCGCCGGATCCCCAGCCGCACCAAGGTGTGGGCTGCCGGCGTGTCGGCGTCGCCGCTCGGTCGGCAGCTCGCCGAGCAGTCCGGGGCCGAGATCGACCGCGCCGGGCGGGTGCACGTGGATCCCGACCTCACCCTGCCAGGGCATCCCGAGGTATTCGTCGTCGGCGACATGATGGCGCTGGACGACCTGCCGGGGGTGGCCCAGGTGGCGATGCAGGGCGGCAAGTACGCCGCCAAGCAGATCAAGGCCCGGCTGAAGGGCAAGCCGTCGGGCGAGCCGTTCCACTACTTCGACAAGGGCAGCATGGCGGTGATCGCCCGTAACCAGGCCGTGGCGAAGATCGGCTCGGTGGAGCTGTGGGGCATCCCGGCGTGGCTGGCGTGGCTGTTCATCCACCTCATCTACCTGGTGGGCTTCAAGAACCGCTTCACGACGCTGGTGAGCTGGTTCGTCACGTTCGTGGGACGCGGCCGCCCACAGCGGGCCGTCACCGTGCAGCAGGTGGTCGGGCGGCAGGCGATCGAACGGGTCGCGCAGACCGACCCCGCTGCTGTCGGCAAGTCCGGCGCCCCACCGTCCCGCTCGGTGGCCTAGACAGCAGTGAGCCCCGCGGTGTGACCGCGGAGCTCACTGGTAGTCGTCTCGACGTGGCTACTGCTTCTGGTAGCGGTGGCCCTCGACGTCATCCTCTTCTGTGTCCACCGCTGCACGAGCAGCACGGTGGCCCTCGACCTCGTCGACGGTCTCGGCCGACTCGTCGGAGTCGAACGGCATCTTCTTCATCTGACCTCCCGCTGTGGGGTTCTCCGGGACCGCCCCGGCGTACGGATGATGGTGACACCCCCGCGGCCCGTTGGCTAGAGGGTCGTCAGTGGCAGACGACCGCGTTGACGGCTGCTGCCGCGAGCACCGACTTGACGGCGAACGGTGGCAAGCCGGGGTGCTTGGCCCGGATGAGCGTCGCCCACCCGGCGACGTAGCCCGCGGAGAACGAGTTGCCCGTCACCGTGGCCGTGCCACCGTCCTTCCAGGCCACCGTCACGTCCTCGCCGGGGGCTCCGAACTCGGCGGGAGGGTCGGCGCTGTAGGCCAGGGGGCTACCCGGCGGCCCCGACGAGGCCACCGAGATCACCGACGCGAACTGAGCCGGGTAGGTGGCGGCGAAGACGTTGTTGACGGCGCAGACAGCGACCGTGCCGCCGAAGAAGGCGTCGTCCATGAGGTCCTGCAGGGGGCCGTACCAGGCACTGCTGCTCGTGGACAGGCTCAGGTTGATCACGTCGAACCTCTGCTCCACCGCCCAGCGGACCGCCGCGACGAGCGTCGCCGCCCGGCCCTTCAGGCTCGGGCCGAGAACTTGGACGCTCCACAGCTCGCACGCCGGTGCCATCGACCGGACGATGCCGGCGATGGCGGTGCCGTGCCCGTACAGGTCGGGGTGGGCCCTCTCGACGACGCGCTTCTTGTCGGTGCCGGGCACGTCCTCGACCACCATCGCGCCGTCGATGCGGCCCACCCGCGGGTGACCGTCCTCCACCCCGGAGTCGATGATCGCGACCCTGGCGCCGCCGCCGTCACTGCCTCCCCAGGCCCAGTCGTCCACCGGCTGCGGCAGCGGCAGGGTGGCCAATGGCCGCAACCGGGAGGGGACGAAGAACTCGGCCCAGGCGGGACGATCCTCCTCAGTCACCCTGCTCCCCGGTCTCGATCACCACGTCCAGCAGCCGGGCGGCGAGCGCGACGGCCGCGGGGCCTGTGGCCGCCACCCGCACCAGGCGGTGCAGCAGCGCGGGGTCGAGCTGGGACTCCGACGAGTGGGCGAGCAGCGCGGCGAGAAGCGACCCGGTCAACGACAGCGTCCCCAGGTCGCCGCGACGGGACGCGTCCGCGTCGAGCACCTCGATGACGCCCAGCGCCCCGTCGGGACCGGGAATCGGTGCCGCCAGGATCGACTGAGGGATGTAGCCGATCTGCTCCGCGACGTCGCGGGCGAACCGCGGGTCTCGGGTGACGTCCCCGACGGCCATGGGCGTCTGGCTCATGGCCACCCAGCCTGCGATCCCGGTGTCGACCGAGATCGTCAGCCCGACCACGCTGGCCGCGGCCTCACCGTCTGCCGCAACGAAGCTCAGCGATGCGCCGTCCTCGCTCGTCAGGGCGACAGAGACACTCGCCGCGCTGTAGATGCGCCGCAGCGAGCGCACCGTCGAATCGAGAACGGGACCGAGCTGGGTCGCCAGCGTGTCAACGTCGTCAGGCACGCGCCGGAGACTAACGGGACAGGATCAGGCTGTGGGGGTGCTGCTGCGACCCCTGATGGCGCCGAGCCCGGCCAGGGCGAGGATGGCGAACAGAATCTGCAGGCCGTGACGGATCCAGTCGATGCCAGAGGTGTCCCCGACTCCAAGGGCGCGGGCCACAAGGTCGCCGACAAGCGCGCCGACGGCACCCACGACGATCGTGAGGACGATGCCGACGTTCTGCTTGCCGGGCATGAGCAGCCGGGCCAGGGGCCCGATGATGACGCCGGCGAGAAGCGCACCGATGATGGTGCTGATCCAGTCCATGAGGTCTCCTTCTTCGGGTGCATCGGACGGTAGACCGAGAGTGCCCGATCACTGTGTTACTGGCGGGTACGACACGGAGTGTTCTTCTGTCGCCGTCGCGCCGGATGCCTCACCTCGAAGCCGATTCCGATCGGAGGGATCGCCTACAGGCAACGGGGCTTAAGGCCCATCGCGCCGAACGCCGGCGTCCCTACGTTCCTTGGTTGAGGCCTGTCGTCCAGAGATCAACAGTGACTTCGGGACGGGTCGGGATCGGGGGTAGTTCCGCAGTGAAGCGCGTTCTCACCATCGTCCTCACGTCGCTGCTGGTCGCCAGCGCGACGTCTGGGGCAGCGTCAGCCGTCGAGGCCGACCAGACCTACATCGTTGTGTCCAAGAGCGGCACCTTGCCGCTCCGCGCACTGAGCAGCGCCGAGCTCGTCAGCCAGTCCGCAGCCATCGGCGCAGCCGTCGTCAGCATGACCGAGAGCGAGGCCACGGCACTGGCTGCCAACCCCGATCTGGTCGTGTCGCCAGACGGGCCCATCGCGTTGAACCCTGCTCCCCCGAAGGACGCCGAGCGCAAGCCAGGGGGAGCACCGCTCCCCTCGTCAGCGAGCACTGTCGATGCCAACAGCGTGCGGGCTACTCGCACGGCCGAGTCGTGGGGGATCGACCGCGTCGACCAGCGCAGGGGCACGAACGGCACGTACAACACGCGACCGGAGATCAGCGGCGCTGGCGTGCACGTCTACGTCATCGACACCGGCCTGGCCACCTGGCACCCCGAGTTCGCCGGTCGAGTCGGCAACGGCGTGGACTTCGTCGGTGACGGGGAGGGCGTGCAGGACTGCAACGGCCATGGAACCCACGTGACGGGCACCATCGCCTCGTCGATCTTCGGTGTCGCGCCCGGAGCCACCGTGCACCCAGTACGGGTTCTCGGCTGCTTGGGCACTGGGTACGTGAGCGATGCGGTACTCGGCATGAACTGGATCGCCAGCAACGCGCCGGCCAACGCGGTGGCCAACGCCTCCCTGCGCGCGCCCTACAACGCAGCGCTCAACCAGGCTGCGGACAACCTCGTCGACACCGGGACCCTGCTGGTGGTGGCCGCCGGGAACGACGCTGACGCCATCGGCAACTGGTCTCCCGCTTCGGCGAGGCGAGTCACCACGGTGATGGCGACCGACATCGACGACGCCGAGACCTCCTACACCAACTACGGCCCACAGGCTGACATCTTCGCCCCTGGGACCGACATCTGGTCCACCTACTACCTCGACCCCGAGTTCAGTCTGCGGCTCAGTGGCACCTCGATGGCAGCCCCGCACGTGGCCGGGTACATGGCGCTGCGTCTGCAGACCCGACCCACCGAGTCGGTCACCTCGTCCAAGGACGCGATGTACGCCCACTCGACCAAGGACGTGGTCGACGAGTACTTCCCCGGCCTGTACCGCGACGACCTGCTGTACACCTACGCGGTAGCCAAGCCTCTCAAGGTCATGGCCTCCGCGGTCGACAACAGGTCACGCCTGCGTGTCGACGTCGACCCCAGCGTCGGCTCCGCATCGTGGCGAGTAGTCGTCCAGAAGAAGATCAACCAGCGCTGGACGAGCGTGGCGACGGTGAGTACCGAAGGCACGACTGAGGTGGTCACGGTGGACTTCCGGCGTGGGACGTATCGGGCCGTTGTCCCCAAGGGCCAGTTCGGCTACGCCAAGGGGGTTACCTCCGACCCCTGCACTCTCAGACGCTGACCGAGCCCGAGCTGGAGGACCTCGCGACCCGGCGAGCCTCGACCCAGGCGTCGGGGCGACGTGAGCCCA
>JALOLF010000046.1 GCA_025456085.1 Acidimicrobiales bacterium | reverse complement strand
TCGTCGGGGTGCGGCAAGACCACCGTGCTGCGCGCCGTGGCCGGCCTGGAGGCCGTGGCGGCCGGGAACGTCCTCGTCGACGGTGTCGACGTGACTTCCGTGCCCGCCCACCGTCGGGGGGTGGGCCTGATGTTCCAGGACCTGGCGCTCTTCCCCCACCGCGATGTCGGAGCCAACGTCGAGTTCGGCCTCCGGATGCACGGCGTGGCCTGTCCGGGGGCGAGCAGCAACGGGTGGCGCTGGCCCGGGCACTGGCGCCCGAGCCCGGGGTCCTGCTCCTCGACGAGCCCATGGGATCGCTCGACCGGAGCCTGCGCGACCGGCTGATCCCCGAGCTGTCCGCCCTGTTCCGACGTCTCGGGACGACGGTCGTGTACGTCACCCACGACCAGACCGAGGCCATGGGGCTCGCCGACCGGGTGGCGGTCATGGAAGCGGGGCGGTTCGTGCAGGTGGCCACGCCCGCGCAGGTCTGGGCCCACCCGGAGACCGCCACCGTCGCCCGGCTCCTGGGGTTCACCAACGTGTTCGACGCCGCCACCTTCGAGGCGCTCGGACTGGGCCCGGCGCCCGGTGGTGCCCTGGTGCGCCCCGAGGCGGTGCGCCTGGACCGCAGTGGGGAGTGGCGCGGGGAGGTGGTCGCGGTGGTGTTCCGGGGCGACCACTCGCTCGTGACGGTGCGCCTCGACGCCGGACCCGAGCTCGACGCCGCAGTGCCCACTGCGGATCCCGACGTCACCCCCGGCGGTGTCGTCGGCCTCTCGTTCGACGAGGCCGGGGTCGTCCGCTTCCCGGCCGCGCCGACATCGTGAGCGACCGTTGGCGCCGTCGGTGCGCCGGTAGCGTCGGCGGACGATGAGCGACGCCCGGGGCCCGGCCCGCCGACTGGCCTTCGTGGTGCCCGAGTGGACGACCACGGAGGAGGACCCCGGCGACCAGGCCCTGGTCACCGAGCGGATCTGCGTGGCGCTGCTCGACGCCGGGTGGTCGCCGGAGGTCTTCGCGCCGTCCGACGAACCGGGCACGGTCGACGAGGACGGCATCACCGTCCACCGGGTCGCCCGGGGGCACGCCCCTCCGGGGATGCCGGCCGCCGAGTGGTTCGAGCGAGTGGTCGACAAGTCGATCCTCGCCGCCGGGCTGCGCAAGGCGATGAACAACGACGGGCTCCTGGCCAGCACGAGGATGCGCGAACGCCGCGAGCTGCTGGCCGCCGAGGCCCAGGCCCGGCTCCTCGGCGCGGCGGTGGAGGCCCGGCAACAGGACACCCCGTTCCAGGCGGCGATCTCCACGGACATCGGGTTCGTGGGCCTCCACGTGCCGCCGCGACGCAGCCGGCCCCACATCGTCCGGGTCACCGGTTGGCCCCACGAGTGGGCGGCGCTCGACGAGGACGTGTCCCCGGCTCGTCGCCGTCGCGTGGCGGCCGAGGTGAAGGCCATCGAGGACGCGCAGGGCCTCTACGCGTCCTGCTCGGTGGTGGCCGACAAGGTGGGTGACTCCCTCGGCCGGCGTGTCCCGGTCGTCCGGCCGCCGGCGCCGCTCGCCCCCCACACCGGCCAACGGGTCGAGGGGGTGCCGCGGCGCTACCTGTTGATGTGCGGGCCCCTCGACCGCCGCCACGGCGTCGAGACCCTCGCCGCGGCCCTTCCTCACGCGTGGCGCATCGCTCCCGAGCTGCAGGTCGTGCTGGCCGGCGTGGTGGACCCGGAGCGGTGGGCCGACTGGGAGGCGACGTGGGGGGAGCTCGCCGAGCGGGTCACCCACGTCGACGACCCGGGCGGGGGCGACCAGGTGGCGCTGGCGGCCCGGGCGGTGGCGCTCGTGGTGCCGGCGCTGGCCGACGACCTCTCGGAGATGGCCCAACAGGGGTTGGCCGTCGGCGTGCCGGTGATCGCCACGCGCGGGGCGGGCACGTCCGAGCTGGTCACGCCGGGCGTCACCGGGACGGTGGTGCCGTCGGGCTCGCCGGCGAAGCTGGGCGAGGCGCTTGCGGCGGCGTGGTCGGGGCGGTGGGGGGTGGCCGAGCGGGTCCGGTGGAGCGGTCCGGTGCGCGACGAGATGGAGCCCGACGTCGCCGCCCGGGCGCTGCTGGAGCTGGTCGCCGAGGTGCGCGACGAGTGGGCCGAGCCTGCACCCCAGGGCTGATCGCCGCCCAGATCCGGACCTGGGGGGCGTGAACCTCGTCGGCGCCCGCCGGGGGAGGCAGACTCGGCTCCGCCATGGACGTGACCGCCTCGCTCGACGCCCCCTGCCCCCCCGACCGGCTCCGGACGTGGGTGGGTGACCTCGACCGGTACCCGGCGTGGCTGTCGATCGTCCCGCGGGCCGAACCCGACCCGGCGGCGCCGGGCGACGGGCCCGCCGCCTGGCAGGTGGAGCTGCGGGCGACCCTCGGTCCCCTCGCCAGGTCGAAGCGCCTGCGCATGGTCCGCACCGTCGACGAGCCCGACCACGTCCGCTTCGAGCGCGCCGAGACCGACGGGCGCAACCATTCGCCCTGGGTGCTCGATGCCACCGTCGTCGCCCACGACGACGGTGCCCGCCTGGTGATGACGCTGCACTACGGCGGCTCGTTCGGCGGCAACCTGCTCGAGCGGCTGCTGTCCGACGAGATCGAGGCCTCCAAGCCCAGGTTGTTGGCCCTGGTGGCCGCCGGCTGACCGGCGGGCGAACACGTCCGGGCCAGGTCGGGCCGTACATCGGTTGCCCGTACCCTGACGCCATGACCGCCCTCGACGAGCCGACCGTCCCCGCAGCCGACCCGGACCTCACCGCCGCCGCCGTGGCGTGGGACCTCGAACCGCTCGTCGACGGACGGGGGCGCGAAGGGGTGGACGAGCTGGTGGCCCGCGCCGAGGCGGCCGCCGACCGGGTCGAGGCCTACCGCACGCGGATCCCGTCGCTCGACGCCGTCGGGCTGGCCGAGCTGATGGAGGTGCTCGCCGAGCTGCAGGACGCGCTGGGGCGAGCCGGCTCCTATGTGAGCCTGCGCTTCGCCGTCGACACGCTCGACGCCGAGCGGGGGGCGGCCATGCAGCGCTTCTCCGAGCAGGCCACCGCCATCTCCACCCGCATCCTGTTCGTCGAGCTCGAGTGGGCCGAGGTCGACGACGCCCGGGCCGAGGAGCTGCTCGCCGACCCGGCCCTCGCGTTCTGCCGCCACCATCTCCGCTCCGCCCGCCGCTACCACCCCCACCTGCTCAGCGAGCCGGAGGAGAAGGTGCTCTCGGAGAAGTCCGTCACGGGAGCGGCGGCGTGGAGCCGGTTGTTCAGCGAGCTCACCTCCGCGATCGAGGTCGACCTGCCCGCCGGTCCCACCTCGCTCGAACAGGCCCTCTCGGTGCTCGGGTCCCCCGACCGCGAGCAGCGCCGTGTGGCCGCCGAGGCCGTCACTGCGGCGCTCGAACCGGGGCTGCGCACCCGGGCCTTCGTGTTCAACACCCTGATGGCCGACAAGGCCACCGACGACCGGCTCCGCTCGTACGACTCGTGGGTGGCGAGCCGGAACCTGTCGAACGAGGCCAGCGACGAGTCGGTGCAGGCGCTCGTCGACGCCGTGGTGGGCCGCTACGACATCCCGCAACGCTGGTACGCGCTGAAGGCCCGGCTCCTCGGGCTCGACCGGCTGGCCGACTACGACCGCAATGCCAGCGTGGCCGACGTCGAGGAGGAGTTCCGCTGGAGCGAGGCCACGGCGCTGGTGCGCGACGCCTACGGGTCGTTCTCCGACGAGCTGGCCGGCGTGGTGGGCCGCTTCCTCGACGAGGGCTGGGTCGACGCCCCCGTCCGCCCGGGCAAGCGTCCCGGTGCCTTCTGCGCCTACACGGTGCCGTCGGCACACCCGTACCTGTTCCTCAACTGGACGAGCCGCCGCCGTGACGTGTTGACCCTCGCCCACGAGCTGGGTCACGGCCTCCACGCCTACCTGGCCCGTGAGCAGGGCGTGTACCACCAGGCGACGCCGTTGACCCTGGCCGAGACGGCGTCGGTGTTCGGCGAGACGGTGACGTTCGGCCGGCTGCTCGAGCGGACCACCGACCCGGACGCTCGCCTGGCGCTGCTGGCCGAGAGCCTCGAGGGCCAGATCGCCACGGTGTTCCGCCAGGTGGCCATGAACCGCTTCGAGGACGCAGTGCACACCCGCCGCCGCGGCGAAGGCGAGCTGTCGGTCGAGGCGTTCGGCGAGGAGTGGGAGCGCACCCAGCGGGACATGCTCGGCGAGGCCGTCGAGATCACCCCGGGCTACCGCACGTGGTGGAGCTACATCCCGCACTTCATCGGCACCCCCGGGTACGTCTACGCGTACGCCTACGGCCAGCTCCTGGCGTTGGCCGTGTACGCCCGTTACGAGGAGCAGGGGTCGATCTTCGTGCCCCGCTACCTCGAGCTGTTGCGCGCCGGCGGGTCGTTGCCGCCCGAGGAGCTCGGCAAGATCGTCGACGTCGACCTCGCCGACCCCGGGTTCTGGGGCGGCGGCCTGCGCATCATCGACGGCCAGCTCGCCGCCGCCGAGGAGGCCGCCCGCGACGTCGGTCGGCTCTAGCGGCGCCCCGGCTGCCCGGCTGCCCGGCGATCTCGGGATCTCGGCGCTCTCGGCGATCTCGGCCAGGATCCGATCTCGTGGCGCCGCCCGGGATGTCGGGGAGCCAGCCATGACCGGGACTGCCGGCCGCCGACGGAGGGGCCTCGGGGCCGTGGTGGTGGCGGGGGAGCAGATGGGGGAGCGGCCCGCCGGGCGCGCTATGTTTGCTCTTCGCATCACGGGCGCCGCAGTGCCCGATCGATGGCCACGTCGGAGTGGCGGAATTGGCAGACGCGCTAGCTTGAGGGGCTAGTGCCCGCAAGGGCGTGGGGGTTCAAGTCCCCCCTCCGACACGTACGGTTACCCCACAAGGCTCGGCCCTCACGGTTACGTTGCCGGTGGGGTCGTAGCTCAGTGAGACCCCGAGCTGGGCGTAGAGCTCGGACTTGTCCTCGGGGTCGGCGGCGACGAGCACGCTGACGATGTCACGTAGGGCGTCGACGAGCGCCCTGACCTCCTTGGCGGTCAGCTCGCCGCCCGGGATGTGTTCGCCGAGCTGGAGCTCGAGGGTCTTGCGCTCGCGCTGGGTCTCGGCGATCCACTGCGCACCGAGGGCCACGCTGTCTTCGTCGTCGAGGAGCTGGCGGTAGTTGCGGATCTTGCGGTCGCAGTTGGCGATGGCGCGCTGCAGCTGGGCCTGACGCTTCTCGGCCTCACGGTCGGGCTCGGAAGCGCCGGCGAGGACGGCGCAGGTGTCATCGAGGTGTTCGTCGTCGAAGAGTGAGCCGAGCCAGGCGTCGAGGCCGGGCAGGAGTGCCTCTTCTTTGATGTAGATGCTCTTGGGGTGCTCGAGGTTGCCGCCTGGATAGTCGTCGGTGAACTTGCAGCGGTAGTAGGCCCGGCCGTGGTTCCACTGGCCTTGCATGCGCCGGCCGCACACACCGCAGTGCAGCAGGCCCGACAGCAGATAGTGCCGGCCTTGCTGCGGCGCTCGGGTCGTGGGGCCTCGCTTGGTGAACTTGGCTTGGGCGGCGTCGAACAGTTCACGGGTGACGAGTGCCTCGTGGGTGGGCTCGGCCGACCAGATCCAGTCGCCTTCGTCGTTCCAGCGTTGTTTGGTGATGTGGCCGAGGCCGACGTCGTCGACGTCGAGGAGGACCTCGTCTTTGCGTTGCTTGTTCCAGATCTCGTATCCCGTGTAGCGGGGGTTGTTGAGGATGGCCCGGATGGCGGACTTGGCCCACTGGCCGTGGCCGCCGGTCCGGTGGCGGTTGCGCCCGGGGTCGTGCGCGGACGGGGAGGGGATGCCGTCCTGGTTCAGACCGGACGCGATCAGGTGGAGGCCACGACCGTCGGCGTACTCCTCAAAGATCCGGAGCACGACCGGCGCTGCGATCGGGTCCGGGGCCAGTCGCCTCAGCTGCTGACCCGTCGCCGCCTTGCTGGGGTTCGGGTGCGGTCCGACGTTGACGAGCTGGTAGCCGTAGGGCGGGCGCCCTCCGAGGTAGCGGCCCTCGATCGCGACCTGGCTGGCCATCGCGGCGCGGACGCGGGTCTTGATCCGCATGCGCTCGCCTTTGCTCATCCCGCCGTAGAGCGACATCACCAGGTCGTGGGCTTCGGAGCCGGGGTCGACCGCGCCGCCGACCTCGGGCACCCACAGTCCGACGCCGTAGTGGGTGAACACGGGGAAGGTCAGACCGAACTGGTTGCCGTAGAAGGCCCGCTGTGGTTCGCCGATCACCACGGCGTCGAACCCTCGCTTCGGGTCGCGGAAGGTCTCGAGGAGCCGGGCGGCTTCGGGTCGCCGTTTCCAGGGGAGCGAGCGGGACTGCCCGATGTCGAAGAACTCCTCCACGATTTCACCGTCGGGCTCGATGACTTGTCGCGATCGGGCGAGCTGCCAGTTGCGCGAGGACTTCGGGTCCTGCTGGTCCTCGGTGCTCACCCGGCCGTAGAACGCGAATCGCTTCATCGGACGCCGAGGCTACGTCCGGGCTGTGACATCACGCCGCCTCCCTCCGCGGGGCGGAGGTGGCCCGCTCGTGTTCCTTGCGCAGGATCCGCAGCAGCACGACCGCGGCGGACGGGGTGAACTCGGGCGGCTCGGTGGGCACGGTGAACGGGACAATGGGTAGCGCTGAGGGGGCCGGCATGGGCGGACCATCTCGAAGTGGGGTCCCGGGATCGGTCCCGGGATCGGTCCCGCCCGGCGAAATTGTCGAGAGAGTTCCCCGGGTCGCTCGTTCCACCGCGACCGACCGTCACGCACCTCGTCGGCGGACACCACCCGCCTCGTGCCCCGCTAGGCGATGACCAGCTCCCATCGCCCGAAAGCCCTGCCCCCCTAGGGAGCGCTCCTTGCCCACTTACGCCGGTCCCGGAAATGCCCACAGATCGAGGAGAACACGATTGCCACCGCTCCGGGTTGTCCAGGCGCCCACGCCGGCGGCGGGTCCGCCACGACGGACACTGGCGGTCTTCCCGCCGCCCTCCTCGGCGAACCCCCGATGAGTGTCACGAACTTGCACCCATCAGTGCGGGGGAGTGGGCGCCCGTGTCGCCCATCCCGGCCCCGGTCGTCCCGGACACGGCGAGAGCGACCCGGTCCGCACGGCCCGAGAACTCGATCGACCTATCGGGCTCGAGCACTCAGCAGCCAGCGCTTCCTGGAGAGCACCCCTGCGGCTCAGCCGAGCTTCCTCGATGGCACGCCCTCCGCCCGCCGCGCTTCCTCGCCGCGGGGCCCTCAGTCGGCTCCCACCGCCGAACGACGTCATCACACACAGATCATCACCGGGGTGTGCACTGGGCGTTCGTCCCGTCCGTGTTACTCCTTGCTCACGCCCTCAATCGGCCAGAGAGATGCTGAGACGGCTCGTTACGATCGCCCTCGAAAGCCGGCGTCGAGTGGAGCGCGCGCTCACCGGGCCAGGCAGGCGAATCTGGACGGTCCTGGAAGGGCTCGCGTCGAGGTTCGCGACGCCTACCGCGAGATCCGCCGCTTCGACGAGCGCACCGCTCGACACGAACAGCGCATCCGGGCAGGACGAACGAAGGTCGCTAGGGATCTCGTCGACCGGGACCAGCTCGGGGGCGAGATCGTTCGCAGCCGCCGTTTCTTGCGTTCTCGTAGCGCCGGGCCGAGAAGAGCGATAGTTCGGCCGCTCGTCATCCAACAGACGTCGTAGGGGTTCTAGATCGCCGGAGCCTCGGGACCATTCCCGAGACCATTCCCGGGACCGAAGCCGGGACCGAAGCCGGGACCGAAGCCGGGACCGAAGCCGGGACCGAAGCCGGGACCGTGCTGGCGCCTGCGTGGCGTCCCCGGACCGGCTGCAGGAGACGATTCCGCAGAGGCGGAATGGTGTTGCTCGACACGCAGGTGCTGGAGACCTACATCGATGCGGGATACGTCGGAGGGCGTTGCTGGATGAGCACCGTCTCAGACCAGTGGGTGATTCCGTGCGGGTGTGATAGCTCCCCAGGGGTAAGCGATGGGACTCGAAGGCTTGCAGGCTCCCCGGCGCAGTATCGGCTTCTTCCGAGCGACCAGACTGTTTCGATGAGGCGGATCGCCATGTCGGTCTCCGCCCAGAGGGTCGGCGGGTCGTACCACCGCGTGCTAAGGCTCCAAACGCGTTCACCGTCGAGGTTCCAGCCGTCATGAGTGAGCGCCTCGATCGATGGGCCTTCGTGCCCGATCACCGCCGTATTCGTGTCTGCCTCCAGGAACTGCGCAAGGGTCGTGCTCGCCTTTGCCGCGAACCCGTGCTTGGCGGCGTTGTAGTTGTGCCGGTTCGTCCGTAGGGCGGACGCGAGGTGAGCTATCCAGGCGCAGAGCCGATCGAGGACCTCTTCCCATTCGCTTGCCGGGATGGGGTGGTCGCTCGGTCTCTCTGCGCCGCCGAGTAGTAGGTCGGCCGTGACTGCCCGCATCGACGGCGACCAGGCCGGCGAGGACAGGCTCTCCGCAATCTCCCAGAAACGATGCATGCCGAGGTTGGCCATCACAAGCCATGGGCAT
The DNA here is from genome assembly GCA_025456085.1 of Acidimicrobiales bacterium. Taxonomy (GTDB): domain Bacteria; phylum Actinomycetota; class Acidimicrobiia; order Acidimicrobiales; family Acidimicrobilacustridaceae; genus JALOLF01. The sequence continues at coordinate 17,628 of JALOLF010000046.1, read as the reverse complement.
CCAGGGCGACCCTCGTGGGCGATGAACAGTCTCAGCAGCGTCTCGGAAGCATGGCTGTGCAGGATGAGTGACTCAGCGGTCACGAACTGCCGTAGGTCTTCGTCGGACATGTGCGAGGCGATGTACTCGTCTTCTCCGACGCTCACCTGGGCCCCCGCCAGATCCAGCCCCGCGCGCAACTGCGGCCCGTAACGCTGGTCGGCTGCCGCCACGACGAAGAGGTTGTTGAGTCGGTGGTCGAAGTAGGGGGCGGGTGAGCCGTCGTAGAAGCGTTCGTTGATGCGCTCAAACGATGCCCGCGGATCGTCCTCATCGAGGTGACCGTCATCGGCGCCGTGTCCCATCCAACGACCGTAGGCCCGCACGTTGGTTGGAGAAGGAGATTCTGTCTGGCCCCGGTGTCACAGGAGGTGGGTAGAACATCGGAGTGGCCGCAGCACGTCCTCGGGGCTCAGTCGATCGGTGGAGCCCTCGAGTACCGCGTGATGCACTCGATTGCCGCAGACCGATCCTCGAAGCGGGTTACCGTCAGGGGGTGTTGGCATGCGCCGGAGTCGAGGAGCCAATCGGGCAGGTCGAGCAAGTCGCGCACGGGACAGTGTCCGGCAAGGTCCAGGCCTTCAGATGAGCTTGGACCTTCAGGTTCCGAGGGCCCGGTCCGTCGGTGGCGATGAGCACGGAGAGGTTTTCACCCGGCGCTGGGTGGTTGAGCTAATCCTGGACCTCGCTGGCTACACGGCTGATCGTGACCTGGGCGCCATGACGGCAGTCGAGCCCTCGTGCGGCGCTGGAGCTTTCCTCGGGCCGATGGTCGAGCGCTTGTTGACGTCATGCAATCAACATGGCCGTGACATCGCTTCGTCGTCCAGAGCGATCCAAGCATTCGACCTCCTGGAGGGCAACGCCGAGATCGCCAGCAAGGGGGTCGTGGCTCAACTCGTCGATGCCGGCCTCGGAACCCACGATGCGGAGTCACTGGCCTCGACGTGGGTCACCTCGGGAGACTTTCTGCTGGCGAAGCACGAGGAGGGCTCGGTCGACTTCGTGCTCGGCAACCCTCCGTACATCCGGCTCGAGAACCTCCCGGCGGACAGGAACGCCGCCTACCGGCGGGCGTGCCCCACGATGCGGGGTCGAAGCGACATCTTCATCGGCTTCATCGAGATGGGTCTTCGACTGCTCAGGCCTGAGGGAGCGCTCGGCTTCATCGTCGCCGATCGGTGGATGAGGAATCAGTACGGTGCCGCTCTCCGCTCGTTGGTCTCCGAGCGGTTCTCCGTGGATGCAGTCATCGAGATGCACGACGTCGACGCCTTCGAGGAGGAGGTGTCCGCCTATCCGGCAGTCACGGTGATCCGGCGTCAGCCCCAGGTCCGGCCGCTCATCGCCTCAACGACGCGATCGTTCGGAGAGCTAGATGCGCGCCAGTTGAAGGCTTGGGCGTTCTCCCCGCGGCCCGAACCCTTGGTGCTCGACGGTGTTCACGCGGCGACTCTGCCCGGGTGGTTCCGCGGTGAGGAGTCATGGCCGTCAGCCACCCCTGAGCAACTCGCAGTGCTCGCCGACCTTGAGCAGCGACACCCGCCGCTGGAAGACGAGTCAACTGGGACCAAGGTCGGAATCGGTCTGGCGACGGGCGCCGATGAGATCTACATCACCCGTGACTCGTCAGAAGTCGAGCCAGAGCGGATGCTCCCGCTGGTCATGGCGCGGGACCTCGCCTCGGGGACCATCTCCTGGTCCGGTACGTACCTCATTAACCCCTGGGATGACGACGGCCTGGTCGATCTCGCGGACTGGCCTCGGTTCCGTGAGTACCTCGAAGCCCACGGCGATCGACTCAGGGCCCGCCACACGGCCGCGAAGGCACCGGGCCGTTGGCACAAGACCATCGACCGGGTTACCCCCGGTCTGAGAGCGAAGCCGAAGCTCCTTCTACCTGAGATGAAGGCCTCGGCCCACCCGGTGCTGGACGAGGGTGAGTACTACCCGCACCACAACCTCTACTTCGTCACGTCCACCGAGTGGGACCTTGAGGTCCTGGGCGGCCTCATGCTCTCTGAGGTGGCGAACCTGTTCGTCGGCGCCTACTGCGTGAAGATGCGCGGCGGCACATATCGATTCCAGGCGCAGTACCTGCGCCGAATCCGCGTGCCCGCTCCGGCGAGCTTGAAGATGGTCGATCGGAAGCAGCTCGCGACAGCGTTCGGTCGACGGGATGTCGAGGCTGCCACGGCAGTCGCAGCTCGGGTCTATGGCGTTGACTCAACGCTGTTAGCCGGCCTCCGAGTTGCAGCGAGTGCCTGACGACTCATTGCTCCCAGGGCAGGTCTGGATTCGTTGCTCTGAATTGGAGACAGCGACCGTGAATTGCTGCGGCGAACGACTGAAACGAGAGCGTGTCTCGAGTGAATCGAATCGAACCGTCGTCCCGACGGCCGAGCACGAGGCAGGCAGCATCCAAAAGGCGCTCTCGCACCATCCGATCGAAGAAGATCTCGAACCGCTCTCCGTAGCTGGCGTCGTCGAACGCAGCGTCGGGCTCCCAGACAGGACGCCGCGGCTTCACCGGCTCGTTGAAGGCCGCATTGTCTTCGAGCAGCATGAAGTAGCCGAGCCACGGTCTCAACGGCGTGTCGATGATTCCGCGCTCGACTGCCTTCCAGACGTCCATCGCCTGTCCCAACGCCTCATCCGTGCGGTTGTTGAAATTCTGACCTGGGCTGTTGCCGACAATCGACTTCAGCTCGATGATCCCGACCACTCGTTCCGCCGCCATCACGACGACATCCCAGCTCTTGTCGCGACGGAAGTACCCGGGGATGGGTCGTCGCTTGACCTCCATAAGGTGAGGTGGAATCCCCGCGTCGGCGAACACCTGAACGAGCAATGTCTGCAGGGCGTCGAGGTGCCGTCCCCCGGTCACCTCAGACCGGAGTCCGGTGTTCAGAATCCCCTGGGAGCGCGATCGTTCTGCCTGGGATGCGCGCACGTTCCAGTACTCGGCGACGGCGACCGCAACGGCATCGGAGTAGTTGGGAAGGCTCGGGGGGCTGTGGGAGTCGCTGGCGATACCCGCAGTTTCGCACGGCCGCGCGACGGTTCTGGTGATCTGTGTCGGCGACACCACGCCATGCGTTGCGTGACTGGTCGATGCGGTTGTCGGCGCAACATGGGACGCGAGTCCTGGCGCTCACCGGTCGTGGAAGCGGCCTCCGTCGCAAGTCGCTCGCTGCGGTTCGGAACGTTGAGTTGTAGCGTCGGCGCTGTGGAGCACCACGATGGCAACTCCTGACGAGATCGCTTCCGCGACGGGCATTCCCAAGGAGATCATCGAGGTCTTCAAGGGTCAGCTCGAGCGCGGCGAGCTCTCGCTCTTCACGGGCGCTGGGTTCTCACGGGCCGCGCTTGCTACCGATGGACAGCCGCTCCCCGGCAGGAGAGAGCTGCTGAGCATCCTTTGGCCGATCGGATTCCCCGGTGAGGATCTGGACGAGTCATCGACACTTGGCGACGTGTTCGAATGTGCTGTCCAGCAGTCCCCTCGGAGGGTCGAGACCGAGCTGAAGCGCTGCCTCACTGTCGACGCGGCGGCGCTGCCGGACTTCTACCAGACCTGGTTCTCGATGCCCTGGCGGCGCATCTACACGCTCAATATTGACGACCTTGACGAGGCGGTGGGCCGCCAAGCGAAACTGCCGACTCCTATTCGCAGCCTCTCCGCGTTGACTGACAAGGGGCCAGTGAGCGGCAACGACCTGCTGTCGGTCCATCTGAACGGCAAACTCGCTGAAGCGCCTGGCGTGACCTTCTCCCCGATTCAGTACGCCGAGCGACTACCCGGCAGGGATCCTTGGTATCCGGCACTTGCGCGGGAACTCGTCGGTCAGCCCTTCCTATTCGTGGGCACGGTCATCGACGAGTCTCCGCTCTGGCAGCACATAGAGCTTCGGGGCGAGCGACCGAGGGAGGGACGCGAACTGCGGCCGAAGTCCTACTTGGTCACGCCGAGCGTGCCCGCTGCTCGTCGCCGTCTCCTGGAGCGCCTCAACATCGTGCACATCCAGCTCGATGCAGAAGAGTTCGCTCTCTTCGTCCTGAGCGAGCTGGCCGACGCAGCCGGCGCCGGACGTGCTGCGATCCAGCGAAGGTCGGAGTCCTACCACCCGAGCGCCCTTCAGTCGGTATCCGACCTGCGGGCGAGACGTGAACCCGGGTTGTCCCTACCGCAGTTTCTTCTCGGCCGAGAGCCAGCATGGGAAGACATCACGAGCGGGTTCGCAGTTGTCCGTGACTTCGAAGAGGGATGGCTTGACGAGCCGACGTTTCTCGAGCCTCGCGTTCTTCTCGTTACAGGAACTGCTGGTAGCGGGAAGTCCACGACCGTGAAGCGCCTGGCGTTGGAGCTGCAGGCACGGGGACGCAACGTGCAGTGGCTCTCACCAGAGACTGATACTGGAATCTCGGGGATTCACCAGGTCATCCGTGACGCAGAGCCGGATGTGCTCGTTATCGACGATGTGGACTTCCTCGGGGCACAAGCGGGGCCCTTCCTCGTTCAGGTCGCGAAGGCCATGCCAGATCTGCTCATCGTTGCAGCGGCGAGAAGCACGAGGGCCGAGCGGCTCAAGATCGGACAGTCACTGGACGAGATCGACCATCGGACGATCACCGTCCCGCTGCTTGAAGACCGGGATATCGACAAGTTGATCGCGGCACTCGATCGCGCCGGAGTGCAGGGGCGCCTGAAGGGCAGACCAGTCGCCGAGCAACGGCAGGTGTTCGCGCAGCACGCCGGCCGCCAGCTGCTGGTGGCGATGATCGAAGCCACTTCGGGCCGATCTTTCGACGACCGCGTAGACGACGAATGCGCGCAGCTTTCTCAGGAGCAGGCCCTTGTCTACGCGATCGTGGCTCTCGCCACGAGGGCACGGGCTTGGCTTGCCAAGGATGAGGTCCTGCTTGCCGCTGGAGGTCAACCTGTTGAACAGCTCGCTGAGCTGGATTCGCTCCTCCGACAGCACCTTATCGTCGAGCGGGAGGCGGGGAAGCTCTGGGTCCGACATCGAGTCATCGCGGAGCGGGCCGTAGCGTTCTTCAGGCGCGAGCGTCAGATTGCGTCCGCCGTTGAGGGCCTCCTCTTCGTAATGGCGACGAAACTCACGCCGGCGGTCCCCCGCCACGCGCGCGAGCCACTACTTGCGGTCCGCCTACTGAACCACAAGTTCATGATCGAGGAAGTCGGTGATCTCGCACAGATCCGCCCGATCTACGAGCGGCTGCAGGACTTGCTTGCGGGCGACTACCACTTCTGGTTACAACGCGGCAGCCTTGAAGTCGAGGTGGGCGACCTCGCGCTCGCAGAGAACTACTTGAGTCAGGCCAAGGGCCTCGAGCCCGACGACTACAGAGTGCAGACGGAGTATGCCTACATGCTGTTGAAGCGGGCGTCTCGCGACACGGCCTCGGGCGAGCCAGGATGGAAGGAACGATCTGAGGAAGCGTTTGGCGAGCTCAGGGATGCCATCGCGCATAGGGGCAGACAGGATTCGTACCCGTTCCATGTGCTCGGTAGTCAAGGCCTGGGCTTTGCTCGGCGGGCACCGTTCACGGCGGCGGAGCGTGCCTCACTTCTGAGCGACCTCCTGGCGCAGATTAAGCAAGGCCTCCAGTTTCATCCGGACAACGCAGAGCTTCGGCAGTTGCGCGACGACCTTGAACGCGAGTACCTGCTTCAAGCTGTCGATGACGTGCCTCGTGACGGGTCGTGAAGTGAAAAGGTCGACCACGCCGTCGGCCGTGGGGTAACGGTCGAACTCGCCCCTCCGACACGATCTAACGCACACCGGAAGCGCCTCGACTCGAACGAGGCGCTTCGTCGCGTCAAAGGTCAGTTCGAGGCCCAGTTCGTTGTAAAGCCGGGCCTTCGCGTCAGGGTCTGCGCCGGCCAGGACGTCGCCGATGGGGCCGACTGACTCGATGAGCGCTCGGAGGGCTGCGTCGTCGAGAACGCCGTGGGGTCGAGCTGCGGCGATGTCGCGTTCGGCGGCGATCTTGGCGGCTCGAAGCTGCTGGAGTCGGGGTCCGAGCGTGTCGGCGGGGGAGCCGGCTTCGATGGCGGCGACCAGGCGGTCGATCTTCTCGTTGGCGTCGTCGAGCGCTCGGCGGGCGGCCTCGGTGCGGGCGTCGTCGGCCTTGCTCGGCTCCTGGGCTTCGGAGAGAGCGGCGATGGTGGCGTCGAGGTTCTTGGGGTCGAAGACGGAGGCGATCCATTGGTCAAGGGCGGGCACGATCTGGTCCTCGCGGAGGTAGATGGTGGCGGGGTGGTCGACCTTGTTGGCGAGGGCGTACTCGGCGGGCACCCGGCACCGGTAGTGGGCTCGGTCGTGGTTCCAGTTGCCCTGCATACGAGCGCCGCAGGCTCCGCAGCGGAGCAGCCCGCGCAGCAGGTACGTGTTCTTGCGGCGGTTGACCCGGCGGGCTGCACGCTGGGCCCCGACGCCGGCGAGCTGTTGGGCTCGGGCGAAGACCTCGGGGTCGATGATCGGCTCGTGCATGGTGTCGGTTGACCAGATCCACTCGTCGGACGAGTTCCAGCGGAGCTTGGTCTCGTGGCCGAGGGCGACGTCCTCGACGTCGATGAGGGTCTCGTCGCGGCGTTGCCGGTTCCAGACCTCGCGACCGGTGTAGCGAGGGTTACGGAGGATCGCTCGCACTGCGCCTTTGGACCAGGCGAGGCCCGAGCGGTGCGAGTTCCTCTTCGGGTCGGCAGCACTGGGGCAGGGAACGCCGTCTCGGGTGAGGCCTTCGGCGATGGCGTAGAGGCCGGAGTCGTTGAGGTACTCGGTGTAGATCCGTTCGACGATCGGAGCGGTGGCGGGGTCGGGCTCGAGGTGGTGGAGGCGCTGTCCGTTGGCCGCTTTGCCCGGGTTGGGGTGGAGGCCACCGTCGGCGAGGCGGTAGCCGTAGGGCGGGCGGCCGCCGAGGAAGCGCCCTTCGGCGGCCTGGCTGGCCATCGCGGACCGAACCCGGATCTTGATCCGAGTCCGTTCGCCTTTGGACATGCCGCCATAGAGGGCCATCACCATGTCGTGGGCGTCGGAGCCGGGATCGACTGCGCCGCCGACCTCGGGCACCCACAGCTCCACGCCGTAGTGGGTGAGCACCGGGAACGTGAGCCCGAACTGGTTTCCGTAGAACGCTCGAGCGGGCTCACCGATTACGACGGCCTCGAACCCTCGGTCCGGGCGCTTGAGGTCGGCGAGCAGCCGGGCCGCTTCGGGGCGGCGCTTCCACGGCAGAGATCGCGACTGGCCGATGTCGAAGTACTCGGTGACGACCTCGCCGGTGGTGCCGATGATTTGAGTTGCTCGTGAGAGCTGCCAGGCCTTCGAGCTCTCCGGGTCCTGCTGGTCTTCGGTGCTGACTCGGCCGTAGAACGCGAATCGCTTCATCGGTTTCCCAGGCTACGACGGGGCTGGGACATCACGCGGCCTTCCTCTGTGGCTCGGTGGTGATCCGCAAGTGCTCCTTGCGGAGGATCCGCAGCAGCACGAAAGCGGCACCGGGTGTCAGGTCTGGCGGTCTGCTGGCGGGGACGAACTCGATCACGGGTGGCGAGGAGCTGGTGGACATGGGCGGACCATCCCGAAGTGCGGTCCCGGAATCGGTCCCGGATTCAGTCCCGATCGCGAACTTCTCGGAAGTGCTTGCTCGGCGCCCGCGACCTCCACCGCGACCGACCGGGTCCCAGCGATCCACCCAGCGCCTTACACCGAGCGCCCAGTCCACCCGAAGCCGTCCTTCCAACGCCCGGCACCTCGTACCCCTCCCGGGAGAGCCTTCCGTCCCGTCAGGTCGGTCCCGAACCACCCCCAGAACCAGCCAGACACGATTGCAACCGTGCGGTTGGGCTGGACCCTCCGATCGAGACTCGGTCCCGAGTCGCCCTCCGTAGGAATGGATGATCAACCCCGGCCCTTGGAGAAGCGCGCCGGTGGGATCAGGGTGCTGGGGGGCGACCACAGTCCCCAGCACTCCACATGTCCCTGAGCCCCGGGCCCGTCCAACTCCCCTCCACACAGCGTGCTTCCCCACTCATGCGGGGGAGGCCGAGGGGAGTGAAGCCGCAGGTGTAAGTCAGGACGGGGGGGCCGTCGCCTCCGGCGGTGATCTCGACGGAGACGACACGGGCGAATGGCAGGAACCCGCACTCTGGAGTGGAGCCGAGAGCCGGACCGAGCGATGACTGGTCCCGTTCGCTGAGCCGATCCAGGTCGTCGGGGAGGGCCCAGCCGGTGAAGAGCAGCGTCGAGGTGATGAGAAAGGCGGCCGACACGGCCGCCGCAGTTCCCCGAACCCACCCGACCCTCTCCCCGCGACGTCGCCTGAGGAGCGCGACGGCGATGAGCACGACGGCGACGGGCGAGAGCATCGCAATGCCGAAGATCGCATACGGGGTCACGGCCCCATTTTGGTCGCAGGTGGGTCCCACCGATGATCGGGACCGATTCCGGGACCGATTCCGGGACCGATTCCGGGACCGATTCCGGGACCGATTCCGGGACCGATTCCGGGACCGATTCCGGGACCGTGATCCGTCACTCTCCGACCGACGAGAGCTGGAGGGCGTCGGTGGCGTGGATGCGGATGATGGGCGTGGACTCGGTGGCGTATCACCGAGCCACGGTGCTGGAACGTGGGGACGATCATCCGGGCGCGGCACTCGGCTACTACACGGCGCAAGGTGAGACGCCTCTGGTGTGGGGTGGCGGTGGATCGACCCGCCTCCGTACTCAGGGCCACGTGACGCCGGAGCAGTACGACGCGGTGTTCGGCCCGGGTGGCGCCCGGGATCCCGCGACGGGTGCGCGGTTGGTGTCGACGAAGCGGCCGGGGCTCGAGCTGGTGGTGGCGGCGCACAAGTCAGTGGCCGAGCTCGGCGTGATCGGCCGGGTCGATGACATGCACCTGATCCTCGATGCCGAGACCGCCGGGACGATCAACTACCTGGATCACGTCACCCGTGACCTCGGCGGGCGGCGAGGGCGAGCAGCCACAAGAACCCCGACCAAGGGGATGCTCTACGCCATCACCCGCCACGCCACGTCGAGGGCAGGAGACCCGAACCCACATGATCACATCCTGATCGCCAACGTCGTGGAGATGCTCGACGAGCGGGGCGGGTTCAAGGCTGCCGACACCGCGCTGTGGCGAGAGCACCTCCATGCCGCCACCGCGTACGGCCGAGTGTGCTCGGCCCGAATGGCGATCGAGCTCGGCTACGGCGTCGTCGCCGACCCCGGCCGCTCGGGGCGTCTCGGGCACTGGGCGATCGCCGGCGTCCCGGACGAGGCGATGGCCATCCACTCCAAACGCAGCCAACAGATCGACAGCGTGGTCGGTGGGCCCGACGGCGGGTCGTATCGGCAGCGGGCCATCGCGGCACGGTCCACCCGGACCGCGAAGCGTCACCAGCCGGTAGAGGACCTCGTCGATCGCTGGTGTGACGAGCTGAGCGCCCACGGCATCCATCCCTCGACGCTCGAGGCCGGCATCACGGCCCGGCGGGGCTCCCGGATCACCACCGACATCGACGACCTGGCGCTCGATCGGCTGGCCGGGCAGCTGTTGGAGCGCGACGGTCGCCTCGCCGCAGAGAAGGTGTTCACCCGTCGAGACGTGATCGTCGCGGCCGCACCCCATCTGTTCGGGCTCGAGCCGGCAGTGCTGGATCGTCTCGTCGACAAGGTCCTCGGCCATGCGAACGCCATCGAGCTCGAATCCGCTGCCCGCACCGGCGAGGCGGTGTTCGCTCCTCGTTGTGTCATCGACACCGAACGAGAGATCGCCGCCCGTGCCCTCGACCGTCACCGGCTCGGGACCGCCCCGGCGCTGACCGCCGCCGCAGTGGACCTAGCGTTGGAGCGAACCGAGTTCGAGATCGGTCACCGGCTCACGGAGTCCCAGCGACGAACCATCGTCGGTGTCTGCTCTTCGAGTCGCAGCCTCGATGTCGTCATCGGCATCGCTGGCGCGGGCAAGACCACCGCCCTGCGAGCCGTCGGCCACGCCTTCCAAGCGGACGGCCACCGGATCATCGCCGCCGCCACCTCGGGCCAGGCCGCCCGCACCGTCGGCCACGACGCCGGAATCGAGTCGTACACCGTCGCCTCCCTGCTCGCCCGCCTCGAACGAGGAATCATCACGCTCGACCAGCGCTGCGTTGTCGTGCTCGACGAGGCCGGGATGACCGACGACCACGACATCGCCGCGCTGCTCGCCTGGACCACGACGAGCGGAGCGAAGGTCGTGCTCGTCGGCGATGACCGCCAGCTCAGCGCGGTCGGCCCCGGCGGTGGCCTCCGAGCGCTGGCCGAACGCGTCGGCGGGAACGTGTGGGAGCTCAACGACAACATCCGCCAACCTGACATCAGCGAACGCGAGGCCCTCGCCGAACTCCGCTCCGGCGACGTCGAGATGGCTGTCAATTGGTTCGCTCGCAACGACCGGGTCGTGACCGCCGCCGATCGGCACGAGCTCTACGGCGCGGTCATCGATGGTTGGCTCGCAGACACCGACCGAGGCCTCGACACGGTGATGCTCGCCTGGAAGCGCACCACTGTCGACGGACTCAACCAACTCGCCCGTACCGCCGCCGCCGAACGCCGCTGGCTCACTGGACCCGAGGTCACCGCACCAGGCGGCACGAGATACCGCGCTGGTGACCGCGTCGTCGCCCTCGCCCCCGTCGGACAACACGTCCCCACCTCCGAGACCGGCACCGTCCGCCAGATCGAGCCCGACACGGGCGCGGTGATCGTCGACTTCGACAACGGCCACGCCTACCGAATTGCCCGCCACGACACCGGCGCCGACCGGTTCGCCCACGCCTACGCCATCACCGTCCACCGGGCCCAAGGCGCCACCGTCGACACTGCCCACACCCTCGAGGACGGCGGCGGCCGAGAGCTCGCCTACGTCGGGCTGTCGCGAGCGCGACGGCACAGCACCCTCTACATCGAGGCGGACGATCTCGACCAGGCCATCGAGGACCTCACTGGGAACTGGGCCATCGAACGACGCCAGCAGTGGGTAGCGGACAGCCACAGCCCGTTGGCAACAAGATCCAGTTCGATGCCGTCGACACAAGAGCGTCGGGGACCAACCGATGAGCGACCCTCCGCCGATCTCAGCATCGACATGTGGTAGCTCCCGGGTCTCCCCTGCGAGCATCGAGCCCCCGGACGGCCCTCAGGACGAAGTTGGCGGTCCCTGTCCGACCCCTGTCGTAGCGATGCCGCGATGGGTGCGGCGGCGACACTGGTGGGGGCCCTTGAGCGGGCCGAGCACGCGGGGTGGGCGCTCGTGAGCGCGTCCCTCGATGAGTGCCTATTCCGGTCGGCGTCGCTCTTCCTTGAGACGGTCCCTACTCGACCGGGTGATCCACCCATCAGCGAGTTGAGACCGGTGGATCGAGACGAGGCGCGTCCTGCCTCGCTGAGTGCCCTCGTCGGGCTAGGCCCGATGCCGCTCCACACCGATGGGGCCTTCCTGCCGGATCCACCGGACTTCACCCTGCTTGAGGCCGACGGAGCGCACCGGGAAGAAGCGACCCTGCTTTGGAAACCCTCGGAATCACAGCTCACTGAGGCAATGCGCCATGGCGTCTTCGCAGTGGTCGGACGGGGCGCCCCCTTCGCTGCCCACGTCGTCGACCACGCTGGGCGTCTACGGTTTGACCCAGGCTGCATGCGCGCTCGGGATGATCTCGCCCGGGAAGCAGCGGCGCAGATTGGGGCTTGTACGGCTCTAGCCCACCGGTGCGACTGGGCAGCGGCACCGGGTCGTGTTCTTGAAGCGCCCCGGGATCGGTGAGACCCGGGGCGCTTCAGTTCCCCGCGTGTTCGCTTCTCTGCCCCCTCGTTCTGGGTAGTCTTGCACTATGCGACTTGAAGTTACCCGGAAGAGCGATCTGGCGGTTCGGGCGATGCAGGTGCTGGCGGGTGCCAACGGGCGGGTGAAGGGTCCGGCATTGGCCGAGGCAGTGGGCTCGACGTCGGGTTTCGTCTCGCAGGTGTTGCACCCGCTGGTGCGCGAGGGGTGGGTGCGTTCGGATCCCGGACCGTCAGGCGGATACTCGCTCGTGGTCAGCCCGGGTGAGGTGTCGGTGTTGGCGGTGATCGAGGCGATCGAGGGGCCGACGCTGTCGGGGCGTTGCGTGCTCGCCGATCGACCGTGCGACGAGACCGGCACCTGTGCGCTGCATGTGCCGTGGATGCGGGCGCGGTCCCTGCTGTTGAGTGAGTTGGCGGCGACGTCGGTGGCCGACGCCGTCGTCCTCGAGGAGGTCTCGTGATGATATCGGCCGCTGCATCGTCGGGTGTGGCGGCGGTTCCGGCGGAGGCCCGGTCGCGTGCACTGTGGCGTCAGGTGGCGGTGCCGTCCGAGCACGGGGGGTGGAGCCTGACGGCCGAGCCGGTGGTGCTGGGGCTGGTCGTGGCGTGGTCGTGGCCGGGTCTTGCGCTCGGATTGGCAGCGATGTTGGCGTTCGTGGCTCGCACGCCGTTGAAGGTCGTGTTGGTCGATCGGTGGCGTCATCGCTGGCTCGACCGCAGCCGTCTCGCTGCTCGGATCGCCGCTGTCGAGTTGGCGATGATCGGCGGGTTGGCGGCATTTGCCGCAACAGGGGCGGTGGACCGCAGGTTCTGGATCCCGTTGGCGGTGGCGGCCCCGCTCGTCGGGGTGGAGTTGTGGTTCGACATGCGGTCGCGGAGCCGTCGCCTGATCCCGGAGTTGGCGGGCACGATCGGGATCGGGTCGGTGGTCGCGGCGATCGTGTTGACGGGCGGAGGGTCGGCGTTGCTGGCCATCGGCTTGTGGGTGGTCGTGTCGGCGCGTGCTGCCGCGGCGATCCCGTATGCGCGCACCCAGGTGTTCCGCGCGCACGGTCGTGAGGTCACCCGGTGGCACAGCGACGCGGCCCAGGTGGCCGCCGCTGCGGCCGTCGCCCTGGCGTGGGGGTTGGGCGCGATCCCGCTCGCGCCGGTGGTCGCGGTCACCGTGATCGCAGCGTTCAACGTCATGGCCGTGCGTGGGCCGGTGAAACCGGCAGTGGTGATCGGGTTGCAACAAATGGCATTCGGAATCGGCGTGGTCGTCGTCACCGCAGTGGCGGTCCTCGCATGATCGACCCGACCCCCGGGTGCGCCACACGCGGCGGCGACACCACACCGTCGACGACCCAGGAGATGCGACGATGACCGCGATCGACACTCACGCCACACTTGCCGCGCTCGTGACCGCCCGGCCAGCGCTCGCCGCCGCGCTCGACCGCGTCGGACTCGACTACTGCTGCGGCGGCAACCGAACACTCACCGAAGCCGTCCACGCGGCGGGCCTCGATCTCGACACCGTCGTGGAGGACCTGACCGAGCTGACCAGCCAGAGCGGGGCCGACCCTGTCGTCGGTGCCGAGGACTGGACGGTGATGTCGCTGCGCGAGCTGGTCGATCATCTGGAGGCGACGCACCACGCGTATCTGCGTGAGGCGCTCCCGCGGGCGACCGCGCTGGCGGACAAGGTGGCATCGGTCCACGGCGAGCGCCACCCAGAGCTGCACCGCGTCGATCGCCTCATCACCGAACTACGCGCAGAGCTCGAGCCGCACCTGGCGAAGGAGGAGCGGATCCTGTTCCCGATGATCCGTGAGCTCGACACAGCCACGCAGGCTCCGCAGTTCCACTGCGGTTCGTCGGCGAACCCGATCCGATTGATGGGCATCGAGCACGACCACGCTGGTGAACTCCTCTCACACCTGCGTGCCGCCACGGCCGGGTACACCGTTCCCGCCGACGGCTGCAACAGCTACCGGGCGCTCTACGTCACGCTGGGCGAACTCGAAGCCGACACCCACCTACACGTCCACAAGGAGAACAACCTCCTGTTCCCCGGCGTGCTGGCGGCTGAAGCCGCACTCGGCGGGTCCCCGCGATGACTGCCCAGTCGTATGGCGACCTGCCGACGCTGGTCGTGGTCGATCTCGGTGCCACCGACACGCGCGGACACGACGGGGCGGTGTGGAGCCTGCCCCATGGCGGCGACCTCGACGCCAACCTCGTCCATCTCGGCGCGGGCGGAGTGATCGGTGCCCACGTCAACAACGAGGTCGATGTGGCGATGTCGGTGATGAGCGGTAGCGGCACACTCGTCGTCGACGGAGTGCACCACGACCTGTCCGTCGACGTCTTTGCGTCGATACCGAAGGGCGTACAGCGCGAGGTCCGGGCGCGTTCGCGCGGCATCACCTACCTCAGCATCCATCGCCGGCGCAGCCCGCTGGCCATCGGTGTCCGGCCGGCCGGCTCGTCATGACTCGCCGCGAATCGAAACGCGCCCACGATGCCGCCAGCGGGTCAGCGAACGATCACGCGCCGACGCACCCGCAACTCGCGGCTGCGTTGTTGATGATCGGCATCGTCGTGTTCCTCCTCGTGGTCTCGGTCCTCTCGGTCCGATGAGGACGACAGCGCGAACCACAGTCCACAAGGAACCGGCGAGCGAACGGGTGGGCGATAGCTCGGGGTGGGTGAACGGTGGCGCCAGGCGAGTCGCTTCGGTGTGGTGGCATCTCCGGTTGGCGTGAGACGGGTCTGGGTCTTGACCAAGTTTTCTCTGTGAGATGCTAGAAATATTAGCGGATGACTCGGTTGCCAGCTGCGCCGGGATGTCGATGGGAGACGCAGATGGACGTCGAGATTCGTGTCGATCGGACCCGTTGCATCGGGTCGGGCCAGTGTGTCTTCGTGGCTCCGCGAGCGTTCGACCAGGACAGCGACGCGAAGGCAGTCGTGACCGACCCGAGGGGCGAGCCGGAGGAGAGAATCCTCCACGCCGTGACCGCTTGCCCGGTTCAGGCGATTGCGCTGCACATCGGCGGCACTGTCGTGGCCGCCGACGACCTGAAGGACTGGGCTCACGGTGCCCGATCGGATCACCCGATCGTCCCGGTGCTCGAACAGCTCGGCGAGGACCACCACGAGTTGCAGACCGCGCTCTCAGCGACGGGTCCCGCCGACGGACCCGAGCGTGTCGACGAGATCTCCTCGCTGGCGAGGGCGCACCTGCGCCTCGAAGGGGAGGCCTACGCGGCCATCACGGCGCTGGTCGATCCCCAGCTGGTCGACGCGTTCGAGGCCAACCATCGCGTGATCGACGAGGCGCTCGACGAGTTGGCCGCTCACGGAGCCGACCCGGTGAGGCGGGGCCGAGCGATGAGTCGCCTCGCCACCGCGGTCGGCGACCACATCCGACTCGAGGAGACCGTGCTGTTCCCGATCGCCTTGGCCACGCTGGCCCGCCGTCAGTCGTCGGGCCGAGCAGCGCTGACTGGGGATCAGGCGCTCACGCCCCGTGTTGGTGCCGGATCTCAGGCTGCAGATGCGCCCGGCGACAGGACCGCGACAAGGAAGTCGGAGTCGTCGGTGAACGGCCGCAGGTCCCACGACGAGAGCAGTAGTTCCGCCGTCAGACCCACCGCCGCCACGTCCTCGAAGAACTCGACGAAGGCGTAGTCCCGTCCCGCTCCGAAGCCGGTCACGATGCGGCCGCCATCGCGCAAGTGGGCGGAGAGGCGGGCGAGGACGGACTGGCGCGTCTCCGGGTCGAGGAAGGTCATGACGTTGCCGCTGCACACCACGACGTCGAAGCGCTCCTCTATGCCCATCGAGACGAGGTCGAGCTCGGCGAGGTCCGCCACCAGCCACGTCGGGCCCGGATGGTCGAGCTCGGCTGCGGCGATGAGCACCGGATCGATGTCGACGCCCACGACCTCGTGACCTACCTGGGCGAGGTGATCCCCAACCCGCCCGGGGCCACACCCGGCGTCGGGCACACGTGACCCCCGAGCCACCATGGCGTCGACGAAACGGGCCTCGCCGTCGAGGTCCTCACCGGCGGCGGCCATCGATCGGAACCGTTCGACGTACCACGACGAATGGTCCGGGTTCTTCTCCGTCAGCTCGATCCATCGATTGGGCGACATCTGGCGACGCTAACGGGTCCTCCAGAACCGTCGTGACCCACGAGCCGTGTCGAGCTCCAGCGGGACGGCTCCGCGGCGTGGCATCCTGAGTGATTCTCAAACAACAACTAGAGTAAAGCGGGAGCGGTTCGGCCGACCCAGAGGATCAACGATGACGGCACTGCAGCAGCAGGCTCGGGCGTTGGGTGGTCTCACCCGTCATCAGGTGTTCCGCTACGTGGCCGAGGCCTCCGATCCGGTCGACGTTGCCGAGCTCACCGAGCACTTCGGCCTGAATCACAATGCGATCCGCCAGCACCTCGCCAAATTGGTCGAGGCCGGACTGGTCGACGCGGAGAAGGCGCCGAGCGGCGGGCGGGGCCGGCCCCGTCTCGTGTACCGGCTCGACCCAGGCGCCGAGAGCCGGTGGGGGGTCACCGGACCCTATGAACGCCTGGCGCTGTGGTTGGCCGAGATGGTCCGTACGGGCGACACCCCCGTCGAGGTGGGTCGCCGAGCTGGGCGCCGCCAGCGTCTCGGTGCGAGGGAGTTCGGTGACGGCGATCCGGTGACGAGCCTCGTCGAACAGATGGCGGCCCACGGCTTCGACCCGACCGTGCGTCGGCACGGCCCCTCGGTGGACCTGACGCTGCGCCGGTGTCCGTTCGAGTCCACCGCCCTGGCCGACCCGGACACCGTCTGCGAGCTCCACCTGGGGATGGCCTATGGCATCGCCGAGGGTCTCGACGGCCTCGAGGTCGACGAGCTGGTCCCGAAGGATCCCCGCCGCGCCGGCTGCCGACTCCGGTGCCACCTGGAACCCGCCTCATGACCGTCACCGGGCCGGTCGTCCCGACCGTCGCAACGGCCCGCGACCTGGACACGAGAACCGACATCCACGATCTCGTCGTCGCCTTCTACCGCGAAATCGTCTTCGACGACCTGCTCGCCCCGGTGTTCGGCGAGGTCGCAGAGGTCGACTGGGCCGCCCACATCCCCAAGCTGATCGACTACTGGTGCCGCGTGCTGCTGGGCCAGCCCGGCTACGCCGGCGCGATCTTCGACACCCATCGCCACGTGCACGACATCCAACCGTTCACCGCCGGGCACTTCGACCGCTGGTACGAGCTGTGGGAAGCCTCGATCGACCGAAGTTGGTCCGGGCCCAACGCCGACACCGCCAAGAGCCACGCAGCCCTCATCTCAGCCGTCCTCGCCCGCCGGCTCGCCGATCTCGACTGGCACCCGCGGCCACCCGTCGGTCCGTGACGGCTCCTGTGACGGTGCCGGGGCGGCGAGGTTACGGTGCACTTGTGAAGGACTCCGCGTGACGCCGCAACTGGATCGACGTGGCTTGATCTGGGGTGGGGTCGGTGTCGCCATCCTGCTGGCGATCACGCTGTTCGGCAGTGGCGGGCTGGTGTGGTTCGACGCCGCGCTCATCGGGTACCTGTTCGGGCTGATCTTCGCCACGTTCGCGATCGTCTACCGTAATTCGGTGTGGCTGCGGCGACCGCCGACGGCGATGTTGAACCGCCGGGGCTGGGACGCGTTCCGAGCCCGGCGCCTCCACAACGCGGTCGCGCTCCCCGCGTTGGTCGGCACGA